>NZ_JADBRA010000009.1:0-190874 GCF_014896205.1 Enterobacter cloacae complex sp. I2 | reverse complement strand
TCGTCTTGCGACGTTAAGAATCCATGTCACTTTGAGTGCCCACACAGATTGTCTGATAAATTGTTAAAGAGCAGTTGCGACGCGCTTCAGCGCTCTGTCGCGAGGTGGCGTATATTACGCTTTCCTCTTTCAGAGTCAACCCGTTATTTCAGGATTTTTTCTCTTCAACCGACCGGGTTGTCCGTGAAGTGATTCACATCCGCCGTGTCGATGGAGGCGCATTATAGGGAGCCGCCGAGGAATGACAAGCGGAAAAATGCATTTTTATTTCAACCGCTCACCTTTTCACCAAAACGTCTATTTTTGGTGCTTTTTAATCTCTTTTGGCAGATCAGCCAGACTATTTATCACCCAGTCGGCTGCATTTTCTGCTTCTGGGGTGACAGGTTTACCGGTCCGCACTAATACTTTGGTTCCCACACCTGCCGCCGCCGCTGCCTGCATATCTTCCAGTTTATCGCCCACCATATAAGATGCGGCCATATCAATGTGCAGGAATTCCTGGGCAGAGATAAACATGCCCGGATGCGGTTTACGGCAATCACAGGTCTGACGATACGCTTCTACGGTTCCCTGTGGATGATGCGGACAATAATAGATGCCATCAAGATCGACGCCGCGATCGACCAGAGACCAATCCATCCATTCCGTCAGCGTTTCAAACTGTGCTTCGGTGAATTTCCCCCGGGCGATACCGGATTGATTAGTTACCACCACCAGCGCGTAACCCATCTCTTTCAGCTGGCGCATGGCATCTATTACGCCCTCAATAAATTCGAACTCATCAATCTCATGGACGTAACCGTGATCCACATTAATAGTGCCATCACGATCGAGAAAAATTGCGGGTACAGATTTTGCCACCGGTTTGCTCCTGAAAAAGGCTTGTTCAGCTAGTATCTCATGAATCGCAGCGCAATAAAGTGCTCATCGCACAGAGTTGGATTGATTTAGACGTCTGGATGCCTTAACATCCATTTTGTTTACGGTCATACCCCGTATCTGGCAGAAGAAAATGCCACGGCTAACTTACTTACGATAAAAATAATCTAATGATTAAACTTTCCAATATCACCAAAGTGTTCCAGCAGGGGAACCGTACCATTCAGGCGCTGAACAACGTCAGCCTGCATGTGCCTGCTGGTCAAATTTATGGCGTCATTGGCGCATCGGGTGCCGGTAAAAGTACGCTGATCCGGTGTGTTAACCTGCTTGAGCGCCCAACCCAGGGCAGCGTAGAAGTTGGCGGCCAGGAGCTTACGGCGCTCTCCGAAAAAGAACTCACGAAAGCACGTCGTCAGATCGGCATGATTTTCCAGCACTTTAACCTGCTGGCCTCACGCACCGTTTTCGGCAACGTGGCGTTGCCGCTGGAGCTGGACAATACGCCGAAGGAAGAAGTTACGCGTCGCGTCACCGAGCTGCTGGATCTGGTTGGGCTGGGTGATAAGCATGACAGCTACCCGGCTAATCTCTCCGGCGGTCAAAAGCAGCGCGTGGCGATTGCGCGCGCGCTGGCAAGTAACCCAAAAGTGCTGCTGTGTGATGAAGCCACCAGCGCACTGGATCCGGCCACCACGCGTTCTATCCTGGAACTGCTGAAGGACATTAACCGTCGTCTGGGCCTGACTATCCTCCTTATTACGCACGAGATGGACGTGGTGAAGCGTATCTGCGACTGTGTCGCCGTCATCAGCAATGGTGAGCTGATCGAGCAGGACACGGTCAGCGAAGTGTTTTCACATCCTAAGACGCCGCTGGCTCAGCAGTTCATTCAGTCCACGCTGCATCTGGATATTCCGGAAGATTATCTGGAACGTCTGAAAACAGACGCTGCGGCGGACAGCGTCCCAATGCTGCGCATGGAATTTACGGGCCAGTCCGTAGACGCCCCGCTGCTTTCCGAAACCGCGCGTCGCTTTAACGTGAACAACAACATTATTAGCGCGCAGATGGATTACGCCGGCGGCGTGAAGTTCGGCATCATGCTGACGGAAATGCACGGCACGCAGGAAGAAACCCAGGCGGCAATTGCCTGGCTGCAAGAACATCATGTAAAAGTAGAGGTACTGGGTTATGTCTGAGCCGATGATGTGGCTACTGGTTCGCGGCGTTTGGGAAACGCTGGCAATGACCTTCGTATCGGGCTTTTTTGGTTTTGTGATTGGGCTGCCGGTCGGCGTGCTGCTGTACGTCACGCGCCCGGGTCAAATTATTGAAAACGCGAAGCTGTATCGCACGCTTTCTGCGCTGGTCAACATTTTCCGTTCTATACCGTTCATTATTCTGCTGGTGTGGATGATTCCGTTTACCCGCGTGATTGTCGGAACGTCGATTGGTTTGCAGGCGGCAATCGTTCCGCTAACCGTAGGCGCCGCGCCGTTTATCGCCCGCATGGTGGAAAACGCCCTGCTGGAAATCCCAACGGGCCTGATTGAAGCTTCCCGCGCGATGGGTGCAACGCCAATGCAGATCGTTCGCAAAGTTCTGCTGCCTGAGGCGTTACCTGGGCTGGTGAATGCAGCAACCATCACGCTTATCACGCTGGTCGGTTACTCCGCAATGGGCGGTGCCGTGGGTGCCGGTGGTTTAGGCCAGATTGGGTATCAGTACGGCTATATTGGCTATAACGCTACCGTAATGAATACCGTTCTGGTATTGCTGGTTGTGCTGGTTTACTTAATCCAATTCTCTGGCGATCGTATCGTCCGGGCTGTTACGCATAAATAACGTTACAAACAACACAAACTCGACGAGTTAAGGATATAACATGGCGTTTAAATTTAAGACCTTTGCAGCAGTAGGCGCACTGATTGGTTCGCTGGCACTGGTGGGTTGCGGTCAGGACGAAAAAGATCCAAACCACATCAAGGTAGGCGTTATCGTCGGTGCAGAGCAGCAGGTTGCTGAGGCCGCGCAGAAAATCGCGAAAGAAAAGTACGGCCTGGACGTTGAGCTGGTGACTTTCAACGATTACGTTCTGCCGAACGAAGCGCTGAGCAAAGGCGACATTGACGCTAACGCCTTCCAGCATAAACCGTACCTGGATCAGCAGATCAAAGATCGCGGCTACAAGCTGGTTGCTGTCGGTAACACCTTCGTTTACCCGATTGCCGGTTATTCCAAGAAAATTAAATCTCTGGATGAACTCCAGCCGGGTTCACAGGTTGCCGTCCCTAACGACCCAACCAACCTTGGCCGTTCGCTGCTTCTGCTCCAGAAAGTGGGCCTGATTAAACTGAAAGAAGGTGTTGGCCTGTTGCCGACCGTTCTGGACGTCACCGAAAACCCGAAAAAACTGAAAATTGTTGAACTGGAAGCCCCTCAGCTGCCACGTTCTCTGGACGATGCACAGATCGCGCTGGCCGTTATCAACACCACTTACGCCAGCCAGATCGGCCTGACCCCTGCGAAAGATGGCATCTTCGTTGAAGACAAAGATTCCCCGTACGTCAACCTGATCGTGACTCGCGAAGACAACAAAGACGCGGAAAACGTGAAGAAATTCCTTCAGGCATATCAGTCTGAAGAAGTTTACCAGGAAGCCAATAAGGTGTTTAACGGCGGCGCTGTTAAAGGCTGGTAATCTCACCTCAGTGTAATATCATCAAGACGGGCATTTGCCCGTCTTGTCATTTGTGCGGTCAACTGCTTCAATATCTGACGTTTTGATTATCCACTGAGGAATTATTATGCGTGCTTTACCGATCTGTCTTTTAGCACTGATGCTGAGCGGCTGTTCTATGCTAAGCAGATCTCCTGTTGAACCCGTTCAAAGCACTGCAACCCCGCCAAAAGCGGAGCCAGCAAAACCGAAAGCGCCTCGCGCTGCGCCGGTACGTATTATTACCAAAGCCGACGAGCTGGTCGGTAAGCCATTCCGTGAACTGGGCGAAGTGAGCGGCGAATCCTGTCAGGCAACGAATCAGGACTCCCCTCCAAATATCCCAACAGCCCGCAAGCGTATGCAAATCAACGCGTCGAAAATGAAAGCCAACGCGGTGCTGTTGCACAGCTGTGAAGTCACCAGCGGTACGCCAGGCTGCTACCGTCAGGCGGTATGCATCGGTTCTGCGCTTAACATCACGGCGAAATGAGTGCATTTCAGTTCGAGCAGATAGGCGTTATCCGCTCTCCTTATAAAGAAAAGTTCGCCGTGCCGCGTCAGCCGGGTCTGGTCATTAACGGCGGCGGCGAGCTGCATCTCATCGCGCCCTACAATCAGGCCGATGCGGTGCGCGGGCTTGAGGCGTTCAGCCATTTATGGGTGGTTTTTGTATTTCACCAGACCATGGAAGGCGGCTGGCGTCCGACCGTGCGCCCGCCTCGTCTGGGCGGTAATGCCAGAATGGGGGTTTTTGCCACCCGCTCAACGTTCCGACCGAATCCAGTTGGGATGTCGCTGGTCGAACTGAAAGGGATACGCTGTCAGAAAGATCGGGTGATCCTGGAGTTAGGCAGCCTTGACCTGGTAGACGGCACGCCGGTCATTGATATTAAGCCTTACCTGCCCTTTGCCGAAGCGCTGCCGAATGCCCGTGCAAGCTATGCTCAGGACGCGCCGCAGGCAGATATGCCGGTTTACTTCACGTCTGAAATAGCGACGCAAATCGGCCAGCAGGAAAAACGCTATCCGCGTCTGCGTGACTTTATCGTTGAAGTGTTGGCGCAGGACCCTCGTCCCGCCTACCGCAAAGAGGAAGACGCCGGAAAAACGTACGCCGTCTGGCTGCTGGACTTTAACGTGCGCTGGCGCGTGACTGATGCGGGTTTTGAAGTGTTTGCCCTGGAACCCAGGTAATTTTGTTCTCCTCTCTTTTGGCATCTTTGCCACACTGGTAAACTAAACCACTTTTTTTGTGTCAGGCTGGCGTTTCAGCCTGTTCCAATCGTCGAAATGGAACCGTAACAACATGCGTACTAGCCAATATCTGCTCTCCACTCTGAAGGAGACACCTGCCGACGCCGAGGTGATCAGCCACCAGCTGATGCTGCGCGCCGGGATGATCCGCAAGCTGGCCTCCGGGTTATACACCTGGCTGCCGACCGGCGTGCGCGTCCTGAAAAAAGTCGAAAACATCGTGCGTGAAGAGATGAACAACGCCGGTGCAATCGAGGTGTTAATGCCGGTGGTTCAGCCTTCTGAACTGTGGCAGGAGAGCGGTCGCTGGGAGCAGTACGGCCCGGAGCTGCTGCGTATTGCCGATCGTGGCGATCGTCCATTTGTTCTCGGCCCAACGCATGAAGAAGTGATCACCGATCTAATCCGTAACGAGCTGAGCTCTTACAAACAGCTGCCGCTGAACTTCTTCCAGATCCAGACCAAGTTCCGTGACGAAGTGCGCCCACGCTTTGGCGTTATGCGCTCTCGCGAATTCCTGATGAAAGACGCTTATTCTTTCCATACCTCTCAGGAATCTCTGCAAGAGACCTACGACAAAATGTATGTGGCTTATAGCAAAATCTTCTCCCGCATGGGGCTGGATTTCCGTGCTGTACAGGCCGATACCGGTTCAATCGGCGGCAGCGCCTCTCATGAATTCCAGGTTCTGGCGCAGAGTGGCGAAGACGATGTCATTTTCTCTGACTCATCTGATTACGCCGCCAACATTGAGTTCGCAGAAGCGCTGGCACCAAAAGAACCTCGTGCGGCAGCAACCCAAGAGATGACGCTGGTTGATACGCCAAACGCGAAAACCATCGCCGAGCTGGTTGAGCAGTTTACTCTGCCGATCGAAAAAACGGTCAAAACGCTGCTGGTGAAATCTGCTGAAGGCAGCGCTTACCCGCTGGTTGCCCTGCTGGTCCGTGGCGATCACGAGCTGAACGAAGTGAAGGCCGAGAAGCTGCCGCAGGTTGCCAGCCCGCTGACCTTCGCGACGGAAGCCGAAATCCGCGCCGTGGTGAACGCAGGCCCAGGTTCTCTGGGTCCGGTGAATATGCCTGTTCCTGTGGTGATTGACCGCACCGTTGCGGCAATGAGCGACTTCTCTGCGGGCGCAAACATTGACGGGAAACACTACTTCGGCATCAACTGGGATCGTGACGTGGCGACGCCGGAAGTGGCTGACATCCGTAACGTGGTCGCAGGCGATCCAAGCCCGGACGGCAAGGGTACCCTGATGATCAAACGCGGTATCGAAGTAGGTCACATCTTCCAGCTGGGCGATAAGTACTCGCGCGCAATGAACGCGGCGGTTCAGGGCGAAGATGGGCGTAATCAGGTTCTGACCATGGGCTGCTACGGCATTGGCGTAACCCGCGTGGTTGCTGCCGCTATTGAGCAGAACTATGACGAGCGCGGTATCGTCTGGCCGGATAACATCGCACCGTTCCAGGTGGCGATCCTGCCAATGAACATGCACAAGTCATACCGCGTGCAGGAGCTGGCCGAAAAACTCTACGCTGAGCTGAGCGCGAAAGGTATCGACGTACTGATGGATGACCGTAAAGAGCGTCCTGGCGTGATGTTTGCTGACATGGAATTGATCGGTATTCCGCACACCGTCGTCATCGGCGACCGTAACCTCGACAGCGACGAGATTGAATACAAATACCGTCGCAACGGCGAAAAACAGATGATCAAGACGGGCGACATTCTTGATTACCTGGTGAAAGCCATCAAAGGTTAAGAAACAAAAAACCCCGCAAGCGCGGGGTTTTTTAATGGCTAAATCCTATTTGCTTTCGCAGTTTTTACCCGCAGCAAACTTCGCGTCTTTATCAGCCACCAGCGTTTTCACCAGCTCGCCGCTATCCGGGTTTGGCTCCAGCGTAAAGTGCCCTTCAACCGTCAGCAACACGGGCTTACTGTCATTGCCGCGCGCGACGGCATAGTCACGCTCCAGCTGGGCATTGTTCGCCACGCTGACTTTCTTACCGGTTGCGCAATCCGTGAAGATCGCCGCATCCGCCATGTAGAAATACATCCCTCGCATCGCCATTGGGGTTGCGGGCAGGGACGCTTTCACCGGGGCCAGCGTGTAATTGAACTGGGATTCAATCGGGTTGCCTTCGCGATCGAGCATCTCCATCCCCTCGCCTTTGGCGCGAAAATAGGTTTTATCGCCCGTGGTATCGGTCAATACCAGCTTCTCAGCCGTACGCGCCCACGTTCCGTAAGTTGCAAAAGATGACGGCTCTTTCGCTCCCTGATATCGCTGGTTCATTACCCAGGTGCCATCTTTTTGCAGGAACAGGGAAGTTTCGATGCCTTCACAATCTGCACATGGCAATACGCCGCGCCAGCTCTGCTGCATCGGCTTTAATTCTTCATTTTGCGTTGGCGGTAATACCTGTGTTTCCGAACGGTTGTTACAGCCAAAAAGCGCGAACAGGCTCGTCACGGCCAGCGCTGATAATAATGCTTTTTTCACAATACATTCCTTATGAAAAAGGGTGTCCCTTTCGTCACATTACGGGTGACGGACTTTGCCACGCAGTGATTTTACGGTGGATTTTTGCGCCTTCGATGACAATCGACGTTCTTTCGATGCCCGCGTTGGACGCGTTGCCCGGCGGCTTTTTTGCACGGTTGTTAATTCTTTTATGACCGCCGCCAGTCTGGAAAGTGCCGCTTCCCGGTTCATTTCCTGGCTGCGATATTCCTGCGCTTTGATCACGATCACCCCCTCGCTGGTGATCAGGTGATGGCTGGCGGCAAGCAGACTTTCTTTATAATACTCTGGCAGGCTGGAGGCCCGAATGTCAAAGCGCAAATGGATAGCCGTTGAGGCCTTGTTAACGTGCTGGCCCCCTGCTCCCTGAGCCCGGATGGCGGTGATCTCCAGCTCGTTATCAGGAATGCTGACGTTTCGGGACAAAACAATCATGATGCGGGCTGCCAGGCCGTAAGATGAATTTCCAGATTATTCTGAGAATCAGAAAGCCAGATAGCGCCGTCCTGAATGGTTGCCTGGAGCGCCATTGTCCGGCTGGCGAACGCGCTCAGCTGTGCCAGCTGTTCATCATCCAGATACCAGACGGTAAGATTTTTGAACTGCGCACACTTATTTTTGTTTTGTTGCCACCAGATCTCCGCGGCGCGCTGGTTGTAGGCAAACAGCGCCACCTCTGCGGACTGGGTGCATGCCTTTTTGATCCGGCGTTCATCCGGAAGGCCAAGCTCAATCCATAAGTCGATACCCAGGTGATCGTTGCGTAACCAGGCTTCCGGTTCATCTTCCGCGCTTAAGCCACGGGTAAATTGCAGACGGTCATCGGCATATTTAATCCACGCCAGCAGGCGCAGCATCATGCGCTCCTGGGTTTCAGAGGGGTGACGCGCCAGCGTCAATGACGCATCCAGAAACTGGTTACGGTCAAGATCCGCCACGTTGACCACAGCTTTATAAATTGTCGCTTTCAGCGCCATGAGAGAACTCCTTTCGAATCAGGCGTACATTGTAGCGAAAACCGCAGCAAAAGGCTGTTACGAGGTGGTGAATCCCCCCTTATCAAGGCGCTGATAATGCTTAAATGAGTATGGTATAGTCACCTTGCTAAACCGAGTTTAACTTCGTAGGCTTAATGATATCTCACAGTAAGTCAGTACGCTGGCAGGAGGGGATGTGAATAATTATTGTGAGTTGATTCGCAGACGGTATGCGGAAATCGCCAGCGGAGATCTGGGGTACATCCCGGATGCGTTGGGCTGTGTATTGAACGTGCTAAATGAAGTGGCCTCTGATGAGAGCCTTTCTGAATCGGTCAGGGAAAAAGCAGCGTATGCTGCGGCGAATTTACTGGTGAGCGATTATGTCGATGAATGATACCTATCAACCCATCAATTGTGATGACTATGACAACCTCGAACTCGCCTGCCAGCATCATTTAATACTGACGCTGGAACTCAAAGATGGCGAAGTGCTAAAGGCAAAGGCCAGCGACCTGGTTTCTCGTAAAAACGTGGAATATCTGGTTGTAGAAGATGCAGGTGCAACCCGCGAGCTGCGCCTCGACAGGATTGCCAGTTTCAGCCATCCGGAAATCGGCACTGTCGTGGTGAGCGAATCCTGACAACCAACGGGCAGCCAGGCTGCCCGTTACGCTTTCCACTCAAAATTCACACCCGCTTCAGCCCATCCCTCTTCCGTGATGAACACCCCTGCCGCCGCCACGAGCGTATCGCCGTAAAACAGGAGCGGCGTGGTATCACGCTTCCAGGGCGGAACGTTATTCTCCTGCCAGATTTTCTTCAGCTTACGCCCGCCGTTACGCCCGACGATATGCAGCATGCCGCTGGCCCTGAAGCGTACGGTGACCTTCTCGTCCGGCTCGGGTAAACGCACGTTACCTGAACGGCTCAACGCAACCACACCCGCATTCAACGGTAGCGTTAATGCTTTCTCCGGCGACGGCCAGTCGAGCACAAGGTCAGCCAGCGACGGCGCGGATTTTACCCACCAGAGCCGGTCCTGGTAGCGCCTGACGTCAAAACCGTTCAGGTGTATACACGGCGCGGCATCCTCTCTTGCCTGGGCGACCTCGTCCCAGATACGGTTGAGCATCGCCCGGGACGGCATAGCCGCACGGTGAAAAGCCAGCCAGCGACGGATCAGGGCAGCCCGACGCGCAGGGCTCATCATCTTCAACGGCGCAATATCCAGCGCGCCGTCAGCGGTAATCAACGTAGTCAGTTCCTCGCTCAGTAGCTCATCCAGCAAGCTTTCTTGTTCAGCACACAGTATGGCGCTTCTGGTTGCCGCTTCGGAAAAATGTGCCCAGCGCTCGGTCAGAAGCGGTAAAACGCGCAGGCGCAGGAAGTTACGGTCATAACTGTCGTCCTGATTGCTTTCGTCTTCTATCCAGCGCAGATGATAGTGATGGGCCCAGGCCTCCAGTGACGCGCGCGTCTCGTTCAGCAGCGGGCGGATGAGCTCTGTTTCGGCAAAATCAGCGCGCTCAGGCATGGCGGATAAGCCCGCGGGCCCGCTCCCCCGCTTGAGCGCCAGTAAGAATGTTTCACACTGATCGTCCAGATGCTGGGCGGTAACCAACGCATCTCCAGGCCGCAATGCGCCGGAAAACGCAGCGTAGCGGGCTTTTCGCGCCTGCGCTTCAACGCCCAGCCCTTCCTCCTCCAGCGTGACCCGTTCCACGATCAGCGGGATCGCCCACGCTGCGCACACCGCTTCACAGTGCGCCACCCAGTCATCAGCATGGGGACTCAGGCCGTGATGGATATGCATCGCCCGCAGCTGGACGTCAGGCTCGCGGTCGCGCCAGAGCTTAAGGCGATGAAGCAAAACGGTGGAATCCAGGCCACCGCTGAACCCCACCAGCAGCTGGCGGTAGGGCGAAACGGCGTGCGCGATAGCGGGTAAGGTCATAGGAAATCACACATAAAAAATGCCCGAAATGAACGGGCATTATCACACATGACGGCGATTACTGCTGGTAAAGCTCCAGCGGCAGGCCGTCCGGATCGCTGAAAAAGGTGAAACGCTTATCGGTAAAGGGATCGACGCGAATCGCTTCACAGGCCACGCCGTGGGCTTCCAGATGTTTTACCGCGCTGTCCAGATCGTCGACGCTGAAGGCCAGATGGCGCAGGCCGCAGGCTTCCGGGCGCGAAGGACGAGCGGGCGGGAAAGGAAAAGAGAACAGCTCAATCACATATTGCCCGTTCAGCGCCAGATCGCCTTTCCAGGAGTCGCGCTCCTCACGGTAGGCCTCGCTTAACAGCGTGAAGCCGAGTACGTCACAGTAGAATGCCTTACTTTTCGCGTAATCGGTGGCGATAATCGCAATATGATGAACAGCTTTTAAACCCAGCATAGCTTCTCCTTTTTATGATGCCCTGAACGTTACAACCGACAGCCAGCCCCTGGCAAGCGGCCCCTTTTATTTTAGGACTCTCACCCAGTACACGCCGTTATCATCGCGTTTCGCGCCGTGAATATCCGTCTCAAAGCCCGGATAGTGGCGCCCCACCGAACAGAGCATCAGCAGGAAGTCGAGCACTGACCGGCTCTTCTCGGTGATCATCTCGCCCGGCATCAACAGCGGCACGCCCGGCGGATAAGGCAGGATCATATTGGCCGATACCCGTCCCACCAGGTTCTCCAGCTCAACGGTTTCCACCTCCCCTTTCACCTGCTGCTGCCATGCCTTGTGCGGCGTCAGCTTCATTTCCGGCAGCACGTCAAAAGCCTGGAGCATCAGGCGCGGCAGATCGTGCTGGCGGATCAGCCTGTGGATCCCCTGCGCCAGATCCTGAATGCGCATATTGCGGTAAAAGTCAGGATCTTCCGCGTAGAGATCCGGCAGCATGTTCTTCACCCGCAGGTTCAGATCGTACGCGCGCTTGAACTCCATCAGCCCGCGGAGCAGACCCATCGCGCGGGTTTTATCGATCCCGATACTGAACAGGAACAGCAGATTGTAAGGGCCGGTTTTTTCCACCACCACGCCGCGCTCGTCGAGGAACTTCGCCACCAGCGCGGCGGGGATCCCCTCATCGCCCATCACGCCCTGCTCGTCCATGCCCGGCGTCAGGATCGTCACCTTAACCGGATCGAGGAACATATGGTCCGCATCGGCATCCCGGAAGCCGTGCCAGCTCTCCCCCGGCGCGACGGGCCAGCACTCCGCCTCGTCGATCTCTTCAGGCTGCCAGATATCAAAGAACCAGCCGTCCGCTTCATCTTTAAGACGCTGAACTTCTTTGCGGAAATGCAGCGCCCGCTCCACCGAACGGTTGATCAGGCGTTTACCCGGATTTCCGCGCAGCATCGCCGCCGCCGTTTCGATGGACGCTACCAGCGGATAGCTCGGTGAGGTGGTGGTGTGCATCATAAAGGCTTCGTTGAAGGTATCCTCGTCGTACTCGCCCTTGATGTGAATAAGAGACGCCTGGGAAAACGCGGCCAGCATTTTGTGCGTCGACTGCGTTTCGAAAAAGACCTTGCCCGGCACGCGCTCGCCGCTCATCCCGCTTTTGCCCGAGTAAATCGGGTGGAAGTTGGTATAAGGCACCCACGCGGAATCAAAGTGGATCGACGGCACGTCCAGCGTCTGCTTGATCCAGTTAGTGTTATACAGCAGCCCGTCATAGGTGGAGTTGGTGATCACCGCGTGAACGGGCCAGCTTGCCTCAGGGGTCGCAGCGACCTTATTTTCGATGGCGGCATGGGTGAACTCGCGGCGAGGAATGCCGCCGAGAATTCCCAGCGCGTTACGCGTGGGCGACAGCCAGAGCGGCACCACGTCACTCATCATCAGCAAATGCGCCAGCGACTTGTGGCAGTTCCGGTCAATCAGCAACGTGCTGCCGGCAGGCGCGGCGTACATCCCGACGATTTTGTTCGACGTCGAGGTACCGTTGGTCACCATGTAGCTTTGCTCGGCGCCAAAGGTGCGGGCGATGTACTCTTCAGCTTCAAGATGCGGGCCGGTATGATCCAGCAGCGAGCCCAGCTCGGTCACTGAAATCGACACATCCGCCTTCAGCGTATTGCCGCCAAAGAAATCGTAAAACAGGCACCCTACCGGGCTTTTTTGATAGGCCGTCCCCGCCATATGGCCTGGCGTACAGAAGGTGTACTTTCCTTCTTTCACATAGGTGAACAGCGCGCGCGTAAACGGCGGCGTGATGTTATCCAGATATTCACCGGTGTACTGCTGAATGCGGGTCGCAATGTCCTCGGCCACCCCGAGCGCGTATTCGAAGAACCACAGCGCCATGCGCATATCGTGCGCGCTCACGTCCATGGTCGAGTGGGTGTTGATAAAGGCATACAGCGGAAGATATTCGTTGAGCTTATTGATCTCGCTGCACAACTCCATGTCGTATTCGTCCCAGTCGAATATCACGCCACAGATGCGCGGATTATGTTCGATGAATTTCAGCAGGTCGGCGCTGTTTTGCGGCCAGATCAGCTGATAACCGCGTGCCTTAAGGGCCTGTTCAAGCTTCTTGATGGGTTCGTCTTTATAAAAGACGCCGTGTGGCCCCATGATGGCGATGATGTTCATGTTTTACCTCCTTGAAAAACATCAGATAAGCATAGTTAAGGTAAACGGCAGGTATAAAAAAAGCCGCAACAATGTGCGGCTTTTAGGATAATTGTGAGGCTTATGCGTAACCGTAGGTCATCAGACGCTGGTAACGACGGTTGAGCAGATCTTCTTTGCTCAGCACGTCCAGGTCTGCCAGGTCTGCCAGCAGCTGCGCTTTCAGGGACGCGGCCATCACTTCTGGCTTACGGTGTGCGCCACCCAGCGGTTCAGGGATGACGGTGTCGATCAGCTTCAGCTCTTTCAGACGCGGGGCAATGATGCCCATCGCTTCCGCAGCCAGCGGCGCTTTGTCGGCGCTTTTCCACAGAATGGAGGCACAGCCTTCCGGAGAGATAACGGAATAGGTGCTGTACTGAAGCATATTCACTTTATCGCCCACGCCAATTGCCAGCGCACCGCCGGAACCCCCCTCACCGATAACGGTACAGATGACCGGTACGCTCAGGCGAGACATCTCACGCAGGTTGCGTGCGATGGCTTCAGACTGACCGCGCTCTTCCGCGCCAACACCCGGGTAAGCACCCGGCGTGTCGATGAAGGTGATGATTGGCATATTGAAACGCTCAGCCATCTCCATCAGACGCAGGGCCTTACGGTAGCCTTCTGGTGCTGGCATGCCGAAGTTACGACGGATCTTCTCTTTGGTTTCACGGCCTTTCTGGTGACCAATGATCATCACCGGACGTCCATCCAGACGCGCGATACCGCCAACGATAGCTTTATCGTCAGCGTATGCGCGGTCGCCTGCCAGTTCGTCAAATTCGTCAAACGCCAGGCGGACATAATCCAGGGTGTACGGACGCTGTGGATGACGCGCCAGCTGGGCGATCTGCCATGCGCCGAGATCGGCAAAGATTTTGCGCGTCAACTCTACGCTTTTTTCGCGCAGACGATGCACTTCTTCGTCGATGTTAATATCCAGTTTTTCATCCTGACGGCTAACTGCTGTCAGAGAATCGATTTTCGCTTCCAGCTCTGCAATCGGCTGTTCGAAATCAAGGAAATTCAGACTCATAGTATTCCTGTATTAGTCAAACTCCAGTTCCACCTGCTCCGAACCAATGAGGCCACGGAGATCGTTCAGTAAACGATCGCTCGGAGAGACACGCCACGTTGCACCAAAGCGCAACCGCGCACGTGCATCCGCCCTCTGATAGTAGAGATGTACTGGAATGGTCCCCGAGCGGTGGGGTTCCAGAGACTGACGGAGTCGGTTTAAAAGCTGGTCATCAATTTGCCTGTCCGTCAGCGAGATAGCAAGCCCGCGAGCATATTTTTCCCGGGCTTCGTCAATGTCCATCACTTCGCGGGCGGTCATTTTAAGCCCCCCGCTGAAGTCATCAAAGCTGACCTGTCCGCTGACGATAAGTATGCGGTCTTTTTCCAGCAATTGCTGGTATTTATCCAGCGCGTCGGTGAACAACATCACCTCCAGACGCCCGGAACGGTCATCCAGGGTACAGATGCCGATACGATTGCCGCGCTTGGTGACCATTACCCTTGCAGCAATCACGAGCCCCGCAGCCGTGGTGATTTTACCACGTTCTGTCGGATGCATGTCTTTAAGCCTGTGGCCGCCGACATAGCGCTCAATTTCTTTAAGATACTGGTTGATCGGGTGCCCCGTCAGGTACAGACCTAACGTTTCCCGCTCTCCATCCAGCACTACCTGTTCTGGCCACGGCTGGCAGTTGGAATAGGACTGCTCGATCTGCTCTGGCTCTTCCGCCAGCACGCCGAACATATCCGCCTGGCCAATGGCTTCCGCTTTCGCATGCTGATCGGCCGCCTTCAACGCATCGCCGAGCGAGTTCATCAGCGCGGCGCGGTGTGGCCCCAGCCTGTCAAACGCGCCGGACATGATCAGTTTTTCCAGTACGCGGCGGTTCAGTTTTTTGGTATCGGTACGGGCGCACAGATCGAACAGCTCACGGAAATAGCCGCCGTTGTTACGCGCTTCGATGATCGCCTCGATCGGCCCCTCACCCACGCCCTTGATCGCGCCGATCCCGTAGACGATTTCCCCGTCATCGTTAACGTGGAAATGGTACAGACCCGAGTTAATATCCGGCGGCAGGATCTTCAGCCCCATGCGCCAGCACTCGTCCACCAGGCCAACCACCTTCTCGGTGTTGTCCATATCGGCGGTCATGACCGCCGCCATAAACTCAGCGGGATAATGGGCCTTGAGCCACAGCGTTTGATACGACACCAAAGCATAGGCGGCGGAGTGGGATTTGTTAAATCCGTACCCGGCGAATTTCTCCACCAGGTCGAAGATTTTCATCGCCAGTTCGCCATCGACGCCGTTTTTCTTCGCCCCATCTTCAAAGATGGAACGCTGCTTGGCCATCTCTTCCGGCTTTTTCTTACCCATCGCACGACGCAGCATGTCCGCGCCGCCAAGGGTGTAACCAGAAAGCACCTGGGCGATCTGCATGACCTGTTCCTGATACAGGATGATGCCGTAGGTCGGCTCCAGTACCGGCTTCAGGCTTTCATGCTGCCACTGCACGTCCGGGTAGGAAATCTCTTCGCGCCCGTGTTTACGGTCGATGAAGTTATCCACCATCCCCGACTGCAACGGGCCCGGACGGAACAGGGCCACCAGCGCGATCATATCTTCGAAGCAGTCTGGTTGCAGACGCTTAATCAAATCTTTCATGCCGCGGGATTCAAGCTGGAAGACGGCTGTCGTCTCCGAGCGTTGCAGCATGTCGAAACTTTTCTTGTCATCAAGCGGGATAGCCGCGATATCCAGCGGCGGCTCGCCGTTCTTCTCACGGCGGGCGTTGATCATCTCCAGCGCCCAGTTGATGATGGTGAGCGTACGCAGGCCGAGGAAGTCGAACTTCACCAGCCCGGCGTATTCCACGTCGTTCTTGTCGAACTGGGTTACCGGATGCTGGCCCGCTTCGTCGCAGTACAGCGGCGCGAAGTCAGTGATTTTGGTCGGGGCGATAACCACGCCCCCCGCATGCTTACCGGCATTTCGCGTCACGCCTTCGAGCTTGCGCGCCATGTCGATGAGCGCTTTCACCTCTTCGTCGGCGTCGTAGATTTCCGGCAGCTGAGGTTCGGCTTCAAAGGCTTTCGCCAGGGTCATGCCCGGATCGGGCGGCACCAGCTTCGAGATACGATCGACGAAACCGTACGGGTGGCCCAGCACGCGGCCCACGTCGCGGATAACCGCTTTCGCCGCCATCGTACCGAAGGTAATGATCTGCGAAACCGCATCACGACCGTACATATCGGCCACGTGCTCAATCACCTGGTCGCGTTTTTCCATGCAGAAGTCGACGTCGAAGTCGGGCATGGAGACACGTTCCGGGTTAAGGAAACGTTCGAACAGCAGGTCAAATTCCAGCGGATCGAGGTCGGTGATTTTCAGCGCATACGCCACCAGCGAGCCGGCACCGGAACCACGGCCTGGGCCTACCGGCACGCCGTTATCCTTCGACCACTGGATGAACTCCATCACGATCAGGAAGTAGCCCGGGAACCCCATCTGGTTGATCACCTGGAGTTCAATATCCAGGCGCTCGTCATATTCAGGACGCTTCTCTTTACGGACCGCTTCATCCGGGA
This sequence comes from Enterobacter cloacae complex sp. I2, assembly GCF_014896205.1. NCBI lineage: Bacteria > Pseudomonadati > Pseudomonadota > Gammaproteobacteria > Enterobacterales > Enterobacteriaceae > Enterobacter > Enterobacter cloacae complex sp. I2. The sequence goes on along the minus strand of NZ_JADBRA010000009.1, from coordinate 174,263 downwards.
AGAGGAATTCCAGACGCTCTTCAAGGCCCTCTTTCGATTTCATGACCAGGAAATCTTCCGTGGTCATGTCGCCCGTCGGGAACTGCGGCAGGAAGTATTCGCCGAGACGTACGGTGACGTTACAGCGCTTGGCAATTTCTACGCTGTTTTCCAGCGCTTCCGGGATGTCCGAGAAAAGCTCGCACATCTCTTCTTCGCTGCGCATGTACTGCTGCGAGGAGTAGTTGCGCGGGCGTTTCGGATCGTCGAGGGTAAAGCCGTCGTGGATCGCAACGCGGATTTCGTGCGCGTCAAAATCGCCCGCCTCGAGGAAGCGCACGTCGTTGGTGGCCACCACAGGCAGGCCACGCTCTTCCGCGAGGGCGACTGCTGCATGCAGATAGCTCTCTTCGTCCGCGCGCCCGGTACGGATCAGCTCCAGATAATAGCGATCCGGGAAATACTCTTCGTAGAACGAGACGCACTGATCCACCAGCGCGCTGTTACCGCGCAGCAGGCTTTTGCCGACATCGCCCATACGGCCGCCGGAGATCAGCAGCAAACCTTCGTTCAGCTCCGCCAGCCAGTCGCGGTCAATCCACGGACCCAGCGCACCGTAGCCGCGCTGGTAGGCTTTCGAAATCAGCAGAGTGAGGTTCTGATAACCCGTGTTATTCATGGCTAACACGGATATTTGCGTCATCTCATCGCCGAGCAGGTCGCTCTGCACGTGAAAATCCGCGCCGACGATGGGTTTTAATCCTGCGCCATGCGCCGTTCCGTAGAACTTCACCAGGCCACACAGGTTGGTAAAATCGGTGATCGCCAGCGCAGGCATGCCAAGCGAGGCCGCCTTTTTTACCAGCGGCCCGGTCTTAGCCAGCCCATCGATCATGGAGTAGTCGCTATGCACCCGCAGGTGTACGAAACGTGGTTCAGCCATCTTCAAATCCCGCGTTACTTAATTGCTTGCGTCTTGATTCAGGACACCAGTCCCAGCGCGCGTTTCACCGGGCCAAAACTGCGCCGATGATGTTCAGTTGCGCCATGTTCAGCCAGCTTTTCCAGATGGAAAGCCGTTGGATATCCCTTATGCTGGGCGAAACCATACGCGGGATAGGTGAGGTCCAGCGCGGCCATTTCGGCGTCGCGCGTCACTTTGGCAATGATTGACGCCGCGCTGATTTCTGCGACGCGGCTATCGCCTTTAACAACAGCCATTGAAGGCATCGGCAGCGCCGGGCAACGGTTACCGTCAATCAGCACATACTCGGGCACAATCTTCAGGCCCGCAACGGCACGCTGCATCGCCAGCATGGTGGCATGCAGAATGTTCAGATCGTCGATCTCTTCCGGCTCTGCGCGCCCGAGACTCCAGGCCAGCGCCTTCTCTTTAATTTCATCGAACAGCGCCAAGCGACGCTTTTCGCTCAGTTTTTTCGAGTCGTTCAGGCCCACGATCGGGCGGGCGGGATCGAGGATCACCGCCGCGGTCACGACCGCACCCACCAGCGGGCCACGACCAACTTCATCCACACCGGCAACGAGGTGGGTATGGGGATAGATAAATTCCATCATTGTGCTAACTCCAGCACCGCATCGGCTGCCTGCTCATCAGCATTACAGCGGATCAGTTGATGCAGCTCACGGAACGTATCGTGCATCTGGTGGCTGGTTTTACCGTTGGCCAGCAGCGGCAGTAATGCATCTGCCAGCGCCTGCGGCTGGCATTCATCCTGCAACAGCTCTTTCACCAGCTCGCGACCCGCAAGCAGGTTTGGCAGAGATACGTAATCTGTTTTCACCAGACGTTTTGCCAGCCAGAAGGTAAACGGCTTCATGCGATAACCGACCACCATTGGGCATTTTGCCAGCATACACTCCAGCGCAGCCGTGCCGGAAGCCAGCAGCGCGGCATCGCTTGCAAACATGGCCTCACGCCCTTTCCCGTCCAGCAGGCGGACGTGAAGATCCGGAGCAACGTCGGCTTTGATACGCTCAAACTGCTCGCGGCGTTTGGCATTCACCAGCGGCACCACCACTTCAAGATCGGGGTAAGTCTTGCGAAGAATTTGCGCCGTTTTCAGGAAATCAGCGCTGAGCATTTCCACTTCTGCGCCCCGGCTTCCCGGCAGCAGCGCCAGACAGTGAACATCGTGCGGGATGCCCAGCTCGTCACGCGCGGCGTTTTTATCCGGATCCAGCGGCATGGCATCCGCCATGGTATGGCCGATAAAACGGCACGGGACGTTAAATCTGTCGTAAAACGCTTTTTCGAAAGGCAGAAAAGCCAACACCAGATTGGTGGACCGTCCGATTTTGAAAACGCGTTTCTGTCGCCACGCCCAGACGGACGGACTGACATAATGGATAGTTTTGATACCCTGCTTTTTCAGGTTCCCTTCAAGGGTAATATTGAAATCAGGCGCATCAATACCGACAAACACATCGGGTTTGAGGTCGGTAAAACGGCGGGTAAGATCGGCGCGGATATGCAGCAGACGACGCAGGCGCCCCAGCACCTCGACGATGCCCATCACGGCCAGCTCTTCCATTTCGTACCAGGCTTCACAGCCCTCGGCCTGCATCAGCGGGCCAGCCACGCCAACAAAGCGGGCGTTGGGTACGCGGGCTTTCAGCGCGCGGATAAGACCTGCACCAAGAATATCGCCGGAGGTTTCTCCGGCGACCAGGGCGATGGTAAGCGGACGACTGTCGACCATTAACGAATCAGACCACGCGTGGAACGTTCAAAGAATTCCATGAACGCCTTCACTTCATCGTGCTTATTCGCCAGTTCGGCAATTTCCGGCTTCGCCTCTTCCAGCGTTTTACCGCTACGGTACAGCAATTTGTACGCGTTGCGGATCGCTGTAATCGCTTCGCGGCTGAAGCCACGACGCTTGAGGCCTTCGATGTTCACGCCAAACGGCGTGGCATGGTTGCCCTGCGCAATCACAAACGGTGGGACGTCCTGCGCCACACCGGAGCATCCGCCAACCATCACGTGTGCACCAATGATGCAGAACTGATGGACTGCGGTCATGCCACCGATAATTGCGAAGTCATCAACCGATACGTGTCCCGCCAGCGTTGCGTTGTTGGCGAGAATACAGCGGTCACCCACGGTACAGTCATGTGCAATATGCGCATTAACCATAAACAGGTTGTCGCTGCCCACCTTCGTCAATCCACCGCCTTGCGTTGTACCACGATGAATGGTGACGCTTTCGCGAATGCGGTTACGATCGCCGATTTCCACACGGGTCGGTTCGCCAGCATACTTAAGATCCTGGTTAACTTCGCCGATGGAGGCGAACTGATAGATCTCATTATTGCAGCCAATGGTCGTATGACCATTCACCACAACGTGAGATTTCAGTACTGTACCCTCACCAATTTCGACTTGGGGTCCAACGATACAAAACGGGCCAATATGGACGTTTGCGCCAATAATGGCACCCGTTTCCACAATGGCGGTAGGATGAATAAAGGCGGATTTATCAATCACGTATCAGGCCTCCCGGCTACGCGCACACATCATTGTCGCTTCGCAAACAACTTTGCCGTCAACCATAGCTACGCCTTTAAAGCGAGTCAGGCCGCGACGCGTTTTTTCAAAAGTGACTTCCATGATCATTTGATCACCAGGCACGACCGGACGCTTAAAGCGCGCTTCATCGATACCCGCGAAGTAATAGAGTTCACCCGGCTCCAGTTTACCTACGCTTTTAAACGCCAGAATACCAGTAGCCTGTGCCATCGCTTCCAGGATCAACACACCCGGGAAGATAGGCTTACCAGGGAAGTGCCCCTGGAAGAACGGCTCGTTAACGGAGACATTTTTCACTGCGCGCAGAAAACGACCTTCTTCAAAATCCAGCACACGGTCTACCAGCAAAAACGGGTAGCGGTGCGGCAGAAGTTCTAAAATCTCTTCAATATGCAGAGTATGAGTGTCAGTAGTCAAAATACTCTTCCTGTCAAATGTACTAAGTAGCAATAATAACACGGCCTGCCGGTTTATAAACAAAGCCGACAGGCCGGGAAATTTAGCGTTAAACGGATGAACGCTTAGTCTTGTTGATCGATTTTGCGCTCAATCGCTTTGAGTCGCTTGCTCATATCATCAATATTCATCACCAGAGCAGCTGTTTTACGCCAGACCTTGTTCGGTTGCAGCGGAATACCCGAGGAGTAAACGCCGGGCTCAGTGATGGGACGCATCACCATGCCCATCCCCGTCACCGTGACTTTGTCGCATATTTCCATATGGCCATTGATCACGCTGGCACCGCCAATCATGCAGTAGCGGCCAATTTTCAGGCTGCCTGCCATGATAACACCACCCGCAACTGCGGTATTGTCGCCAATCACAACGTTATGTGCAATCTGGCACTGGTTATCAATGATAACACCGTTACCAATAATGGTGTCGTCAAGCGCACCACGGTCAATGGTTGTGCACGCGCCGATCTCAACGCGATCGCCAATAATCACGCGACCCAGCTGAGGGATCTTAACCCAGTTACCCCGATCGTTGGCGTAACCAAATCCATCAGAACCAATCACCGTGCTGGACTGAACGAGACAATGCTCGCCAATCTCAACCTCATGGTAGACAGAAACATTGGCCCACAGACGAGTCCCTGCGCCAATTTTCGTATTTTTTCCAACAAAGCAGCCGGGGCCAATCACCACGTTATCGCCCAGCACAACGCCGGACTCGATAACGGCGTTTGCGCCGACTGCTACGTTGTTACCCAACTGCGCCGTCGGATCAATCGCAGCACTGGCTGCAATGTTCTGTGCCGGCTGCGGCGTGGTATCAAGAATTTGGGCCATACGTGCATACGTCAGGTAGGGATTTTTCACTACCAGCGCAGCGCAAGCGGCAAACGGAAGATCGTCCTGCGTCAGAACAACGGCAGACGCCTGGCACTGGGCCAGGTGTTCACGGTACTTAGGGCTTACCATGAAGGTAATAGTGCCTGCTTTAGCTGATTGCATGGACGCAACAGCGGTGATGACGATATCGCCATCACCGTGTAATTCTGCATCCAACTGCTGAGCTAAATCAGCCAGTCGAATTGAAGGCATTACTTATTTAACCTGTTTCAGAACATCAGCGGTGATGTCTTTAACATCGCTGCTGTTGAATGCAACGGCGTTCGCATCAACAACCAGATCGATGCTCTGATCGGCTGCTACTGCTTTAACCGCAGACTGAATGCGAGTCACCAGCTTGCCACGCTCTTCGTTAGAACGACGCTGACGATCCTGCTCGAAAGCCTGCGCTTTCTGAGAGAAGGTCTGGCGCTGAGACATGACGTCTTTTTCCAGTTTGCTGCGCTCGCTCGCTTTCATGGTAGAACCATCACGCTGTAAACGCTGCATCTTGGACTGAAGATCACCTTCCATACGTTGCAGTTCGCTCGCACGGCCTTTGAATTCGTTTTCCAGCGTTGCAGAAACACCGGTTTTCTGCGCGACCTGCTGGAACAAATTACCCATGTTGACGATTGCAATTTTGTCCGCTGCCTGAGCAGAAGTTGCCATCGCTAAACCGAGACCTGCAGCTAATAACCACTTTTTCACAATTAACTCCTTACCATCCCATTGGCACCCGTGGGGTGCCGTTCTTTGCGTGGCAAGGCGACCGTTTTACCGATCGCCGGTTGTCAGCGCTACACTGCCAACGCATTCCATTGCAGCGGATTATTACCAGGTTTTACCAATGTTAAACTGGAACTGCTCCGCTTTGTCTCCATCGTATTTCTTAAACGGCTGGGCGTAAGAGAAGACCAACGGCCCCAGCGGTGACATCCATTGTAATGCGATACCTGCGGACATGCGAATGTTGCCCGGATCGCTATAGTCCGGAACGCCCGCTGCACGCATCTGGGCGGTGTTCTCCCAGTTGGTATCCCACACCGTACCTGCATCCATAAAGAAGGAGGTACGGACAGAGTTCGCGTACTTATCGCTGATAAACGGCGTCGGCGTGATGAACTCGAGGCTCGCCACGGCCATAGCGTTACCGCCTACCGCATCGTCTGAGCTACAGACCTGTTTTGGATCGCGGCTTGCGCAGTTATCTTCGTCATTACCGCCGTAGTAAACCGCTTTCGGACCAATGTTATTGGACTGGAAGCCACGAACGGTGCTTGAACCACCGGCGTAGAAGTTCTCATAGAACGGCAGCTCTTTGCTTCCGATACCGTCACCATAGCCCCAGCGGGTACGACCCAGCACGACCCACTTGTGGTCGTCATCAATTGGGAAGTAGGACGCCGTATCCAGCGTGACCTTATAGAACTCGTTATCGGAGCCCGGGATCGTCACTTTACCGTTCAGGTTGACGCGTGAACCTTCCGTTGGGAAGAAGCCACGGTCAAGACGGTTGTAGGTCCAACCGTAGTTGAAGGTGAAGTCATCCGCGGCGAAACCGTTGTCATCGCTGGACGTACTCGCCGACTGGCCGATGGAATCCAGATAACGCCACATCGCCACCTGCGGTTGCATATTGGACAGGTCGTTATGCACGTACCCTAAACCTGCACGCAGGGTGTTGTATTCGTTAACCGGGAAGCCGAGCGTACCATCCAGACCGTAACTCTTATTGGTATACGAGGAGAGGTCCGCATCGTCCGCTTTAAAGTCGTTATAGAAGATACGACCGCCCAGGCTTACACCGTCAACGGTGAAGTATGGGTTAGTCACCGAGAACTCAGAATAGGTCTGGTAGTCGTTTTTCGTCCCGTTGATCCCGACAGAGTAGCCTGTACCCAGCCAGTTATCCTGCTGAACGCCAACCTGGAAGCTCACGCCACTTTCAGTACCGTAACCAATACCAAAGTTGAAGCTACCGGTATTACGTTCTTTAACTTTATAAACAACATCAACCTGATCCGGACGGCCCGGTACACGCTGCGTATCGGTATCAACCGTTTCGAAGTAGCCCAGACGGTTCAGACGCTCTTTACCCTGGTCTACCAGATCGCTTCCCAGCCATGCCCCTTCCATCTGGCGCATTTCACGGCGCAGAACGGAATCTTTAGAGGTGTCGTTACCTTCGAAGCGGATCTTACGCACGTAGAAACGGTTGCCCGCATCAACGTTAACGTGAAGCTTAACGGTTTTATCCGTGTCGTTAATTTCCGGCTGCGTTTGCACGCGCGGATACGCATAACCATAACGGCCGAGCAGCTTCTTAATGCTGTCTTCCATTTTGGTCACTTTAGAACCGCTGTACAGATCGCCCGGCTGAATTTTGGTCAGAGATTCAATTTCAGCTGAATGCCCTGCCAGGTTGCCGCTGACTTCTACACCCGAAAGCGTGTACTTATCGCCTTCTGTGATGTTAACGGTAATGTAGATACCTTTCTTGTCCGGAGTCAGACTCACCTGAGTTGAATCGATGTTGAAACGGGCGTAACCGCGATCCAGGTAGTAGCTACGCAGGGTTTCAAGGTCACCCGCCAGCTTCTGTTTCTGGTATTTACGATCGCCCACCACGTTCCACCACGGCACTTCGTCACGCAGCTGGAAGTTGGAGATCAGTTCGTCGGTGCTGAAGGCGTGGTTACCCACGATGTTGATCTGCTGGATCTTCGCAGAAACACCTTCCTGGAAGACCAGCTTCAGGTCAACACGGTTACGCGGCAGCGGAGTGACAACCGCTTTCACGCTCGCGCTGTACTTACCGACGCTGTAGTAGAAGTCTTCCAGACCTTTTTCAATGTCTGCAAGCGTTGTGCGGTCCAGAGATTCCCCCACACGAACACCCGATGCCTCAAGGTTCTGCTTGAGCATGTCATCTTTCACCGACTTGTTACCGGAGAAAGTGATGCTGGCAATCGTTGGACGTTCTTTTACCTGAACCACCAGCGTATCACCATCGCGCAGGACGCGGACGTCCTCAAAGTTGCCGGTGGCAAACAGAGCACGGATGGTGTTACTGATATCTTCATCATTAACCGTATCGCCGGGGCGCACAGGCATACTGAGGAGGGCCGCACCAACGGCGACACGCTGAAGGCCTTCGAAATGAATATCTTTCACTACGAACCCGTCAGCACCGTATACGGTCGCGCTGCTAAACAGCAGCGACGCTATGAGCAACTTTTTCATCGCCATCGTTATTATGCGTTCTTCCTAACTAACTCTCTTACAACCGAGAGAAATCATTGAAAAGTGCAAGCCCCATTAACAGCACCAGCAAAATCGAGCCAATGCGATAACTAAAGTCTTGAACTCGCTCGGATACCGGTCCGCCTTTTAGCTTTTCAATCGCTAAAAACAGCAGATGGCCCCCATCTAATACGGGAAGCGGGAACAGGTTGATTATCCCCAGGTTCACGCTAATCAGCGCAAGGAACATGAGATAGTAAATCACCCCGAACTCCGCTGACATCCCAGCCCCCTGAGCAATCGAAATTGGCCCACTGAGGTTGTTCAGTTTGACATCACCGGTTATCAATTTCCCCAACATGTTGACCGTTAGCTTCATCAGCTGCCATGTTTTATCCGTGGCCTCAACGATGGCGCTAAACGGCCCATACTGGCGTATTGTCTTGTACTCATCTGGCAGTGGGATCACTTTCGGCACAACGCCGGCAAACCCTTCCGCCTTACCGCCGCCCGATTTGGTATCCGGGGTGAGGGTCAGCGAGAGCGAACTCCCCTGCCTTTCCACTTCCAGCGCGAGCGGCGTGCCTGGATTATCGCGCACCAGAGTAACAAAGGTCATCCATTGTGTTAATGGTTGACCATCGACTTTAACGATCCTGTCACCCGCTTGTAAACCTGCTTTACTTGCCGCCGAATGAGACTGTACTTCGGCTAACACCGGCTCGATCTGCGCGCCGCGCGGGCGAATCCCCAGTGCGGCGACGGGATCTTCTTTATCAGGCTCGAAGCGCCAGTGGCGTAAATCCAGCACTTTTTCCTGCCGCTGGTCGGAACCAAAAGGCGATACGCTGACGGTTGTCTGCTCATCACCGATTTTGGCGACCAGTTGTAACCTCACGGCATCCCAATCAGGGGTTTCGATACCATCAATCGCTTTAAGTTCCATTCCCGGTGCAATTTGCGCCGTTGCCGCAATGGAACCCGTGGTGATTTCGCCCACAACCGGGCGCACGCCAGGCACGCCGATGATAAACACCAGCCAGTAGGCGAAGATAGCAAAGATGAAATTGGCTACCGGGCCGGCAGCGATGATGGCAGCACGTTGTCCAACGGTTTTGTTGTTAAACGCGCTATGTCGAAGTTCCGGGGCGACGGGCTCAACGCGTTCGTCGAGCATTTTGACGTAGCCGCCCAGGGGAATCAGAGCAATGACAAACTCGGTGCCATGCTTATCGGTGCGCTTCCAGAGCGATTTGCCAAAGCCAATCGAGAATCGCTCTACCCGTACACCACAGCGCCGGGCAACCCAGAAATGGCCAAATTCATGCACGGTAATCAGTACACCCAGTGCAACAATGAACGCCGCCAGATTCCAGAGAATGCTCAGCATAAAACCTTCCGTTATATCGTCCCAAACACCAGTAAAAGCAGGCAAGCAAACACTGGAACAGCCGCTGTCAGGCTGTCAATGCGATCCAGTATTCCGCCGTGTCCTGGAATCAGGTGACCACTGTCCTTAATCCCTGCTTCACGCTTAAACATACTCTCGGTTAAATCACCCAGTACCGATGCCAGCGCCGCGAAAATCGAACATATCAGCAGCGTTGAGGGGGCAACCTCAAGATTCGCCCAGACGCCATAGCCCCAGGAGATGATCGCCGCCGTAAACAGGCCGCCGATGAAGCCTTGCCAGGTTTTACCTGGAGAAACTTTTGGCGCCAGCTTATGTTTGCCAAACAGTTTACCAAACATATAGGCCCCGGAGTCAGCCCCCCAGACGAGAATCATGACATAAAGCAGCCATATCGCGCCGCTGTAGTGGTTTTCGTCATAGTGCCAGGCGCGCAGCGCAACCATTCCCCAGAAAAACGGAACGATGGTGAGCAGGCCAAAAATAAGGCGCAACACTTTAGAGTTACGCCAGATTGCCGCAGAGCCCGGATAGAAAAGCACTAAAACAAGCGCAGCAATCCACCACGCCAGCGATATCCATAAAGATCCGGCCACCAGCGGCTGGTGAACGTCGTGATGGTATTCAGGCAAGGTATACAGCATCAGGGCCAGTAAAAAACCACAGAGTACCGCCAGCCATACCCGCTGAGTGCGCGAGGTAAAGCCGCTAAGCTGCCCCCATTCCCACGCGGCGAGCATACACACCACCAGCGTAACAATAGCGAATCCCACCGGAGGCAGTAAAAACAGCGCTGCGATAACGACGGGTATTAATACAAAAGCGGAAATCAGGCGATACTTCAGCAAAAGCTACCCCCATCAGGCGTTATCGCCACCAGGCTCGGTGCCGCCGAAACGACGCTCTCGATTGGCAAAGGCATGCAGCGCACCTTCAAAGTCTTGTTCATCAAAATCTGGCCAAAGAACATCCGTAAAGTAAAGTTCGGCGTAGGCAATTTGCCACAGCAAAAAGTTACTGATGCGATGTTCCCCCCCTGTCCTTATAACCAAATCCACGGGTGCCAGTTCATTCATGCAGATTTGCTGACTCAGCGCCTCTTCATCAATCTGGTCGGGTCTTAGCAGCCCTTCCTGAACCTGCTCAGCCAAATGCCGAACCCCCTGGATAATATCCCAGCGTCCGCCGTAATTCGCCGCGATATTGAGCGTCAGGCCGGTATTATTTTCCGTCAGCGCTTCTGCTTTGCGAATCCGTTCCTGTAGACGTGAGTTAAAACGACTGGTTTCGCCAATAATACGCAGGCGGACGTTGTGGCGGTGCAGGCTTTTTACTTCGCTATCGAGCGCCCACACAAACAGTTCCATCAACGCAGTCACTTCCTGCGCAGGTCGATTCCAGTTTTCACTACTAAAAGCATAGAGCGTTAACGCATCAATGCCGTTATTGGCGGCAAAAGAAACGGCGCGGCGAACAGATTTCGCCCCAGCTTTATGCCCAAAGGCTCGTATCTTCCCTTGTCTTTTCGCCCAGCGGCCATTGCCATCCATGATGATTGCAACATGGCGACAGCCATGTGCTGGCAAGTTTTCGCTTATTGGTTGATTCGCAGACAACATAACGCGTTTTTAGTCCCTGAAAGGATTTAACGGTACACAGGAATACTGAAGCCTATACATAAAAAAGCCGTGTCAAACCACGGCTTACCTGACCACTTAAAGCCAAATACCTGCGATCAGGTGGCGCAGACTATATCACTGAAGCCCAACGCTAACAAATAGCACGACGACTAGTGCTTGCTTTATCACCAGCTTGCGAGACGTGTCACCTGTTTACGCGCAACAATACGTGCCTGTGCATCCACGGCCAGCACCTCTTCCACACTTTGTGGCTCACGCAGATCCATCATCTCCAGCACGGTTAAATTCAACGCGGCGATATCAGTAAAGCGGATCTGCTGATTCAGAAAGGCTTCAACGGTCACTTCATTGGCTGCATTAAGCGCTGTTGTCGCCGCCTGCCCCTGATCGAACGCCGTCATCGCCAGCTTCAGGCACGGATATCGGTCGTAATCCGGCTCGCTAAACGTCAGTGAACTCAGCCTGCAAAAGTCGAGCGGCTTTACGCCGGATTTCACGCGGTTTGGCCACGCCATCGAATGAGCAATAGGCGTACGCATATCCGGTTCGCCCAACTGCGCCAGCACGCTGCCGTCCTGATAGCGCACCATTGAGTGAATCACCGACTGCGGGTGGATCAGCACTTCCATCTGTTTCGCCGACGCGTTAAACAGCCAGCGAGCTTCAATGTATTCCAGACCTTTATTCATCATGGTGGCCGAATCGACGGAGATTTTACGCCCCATCGACCAGTTCGGATGGCGACACGCCTGATCCGGCGTCATTGCGCGCAGTTCAGACAGTGGCGTTTCACGGAACGGGCCACCAGACCCGGTAAGCAGAATCGACACAACCCCATTCTGCTCGAGGTCAGCGTACCCCAGGTTCTGCTGAAAAGGTTGAGGCAAACTCTGAAAAATCGCGTTGTGCTCGCTATCGACCGGCAATAGACGCGCCCCACGCTGTTTTACCGCCTCCATAAACAGGCGTCCGCAGGTAACCAGCGACTCTTTGTTCGCGAGCAGGACATCTTTTCCCGCATCAATAGCGGCAAGCGTCGGCAGAAGACCCGCCGCCCCGACGATTGCCGCCATCACCTGATCAACCTCATCCAGCGCCGCCATATCGCAGGCCGCCTGTTGCCCGCTGAGCACCTCGGTACGGCTGCCCTTCTCCAGTAACAGCGCTTTCACCTGCCGGGCGCTCTCTTCATCATCCATCACCGCAAAATGGGGGGTAAACTCCAGACACTGCTCGACCATTCGCTGCACGTTTTTTCCGGCCACGAGAGCGGTCACGGTATAGCTGTCAGGGTTATGACGAACAACGTCGAGAGTGCTGCAACCGATAGAGCCAGTCGAGCCGAGGAGAGTGAGATGCTTCATGAGATGCCCAAAAGTTAGACCAGATAAAAGCAAAACGCCGCCAGCAAGACTCAATGTCCTTCTGAACGGCGTTTATCAGTGTACAGCGAAAATCAGAACTGCATCAGTTCCGCTTCTTTTTCTGCCAGCGCCGCATCAATTTTCTTGATCGCCGCGTCGGTCATTTTCTGAATGTCGTCCTGTGAACGACGATCGTCGTCTTCGCTGATCTCTTTTTCTTTTAGCAGCGCTTTCACTTTATCGTTCGCATCGCGACGCACGTTACGTACGGAAACGCGACCCTGCTCAGCTTCACCACGCACGACTTTGATCAAGTCTTTACGACGCTCTTCCGTCAGCGGAGGCAGTGGAACGCGAATGTCCGCGCCCGCTGAGCTTGGGTTCAGACCCAAGTCAGATGCCATAATGGCTTTTTCTACGGCCGGGCTCATCGAGCGATCGAACACGTTGATTTTCAGGGTACGGGTATCTTCTACCGTCACGCTCGCCAGCTGACGCAGTGGCGTAGGCGTACCGTAGTATTCTACGATGATGCCATCCAGCAGGCTTGGGGAAGCACGGCCAGTACGGATTTTGCTGATTTGGTTTTTGAACGCTTCTACGCATTTGTCCATGCGTACTTCAGCATCTTTTCTGATGTCGTTAATCACGTTACGAATCCTTGAAAACTTGTCTCAGGCAGACTATCCGCCAGCACAGCGCTACAGGTGTGCTAAGTATAGTCGCGTTTAAATCATGACAGCGCCAAAGGCGCGTCCAGGTAAGATACCACTACAAAGTAAAGCGGAATCTTACCTGTATTTATCGTCGACGGAAATTATTCCGTGATCAAAGTGCCTTCTTTTTCGCCCATAACAACGCGACGCAGCGCGCCAGGCTTGTTCATGTTGAAGACACGAATCGGCAGTTTGTGGTCACGAGCCAGCGTAAAGGCGGCAAGATCCATCACTTTCAGCTCTTTATCCAGCACTTCGCTGTAGCTCAGCTGATCGTACATGGTCGCAGACGGATCTTTTGCCGGATCGGCAGTAAACACGCCATCCACTTTGGTCGCTTTCAGCACCACATCGGCCTCGATTTCGATACCGCGCAGGCAGGCAGCGGAATCGGTGGTAAAGAACGGGTTACCCGTACCGGCGGAGAGGATCACCACGCGGTTGTTGCGCAGCAGGCTGATGGCCTCTGCCCAACTGTAGTTATCGCATACGCCATTCAAAGGAATCGCGGACATCAGGCGAGCGTTCACATAAGCGCGATGAAGCGCATCACGCATCGCCAGGCCATTCATCACGGTTGCCAGCATACCCATGTGGTCGCCCACAACGCGGTTCATCCCCGCTTTCGCCAGACCAGCACCACGGAAAAGGTTGCCACCGCCAATGACCACGCCAACCTGAATACCCAGTTCGACCAGTTCTTTGATTTCCTGTGCCATGCGATCAAGGATGCTTGCGTCAATACCGAAGCCTTCCGATCCTTGCAGCGCTTCGCCACTCAGCTTAAGCAGAATGCGTTTGTACACGGGTTTTGCATTGGTAGCCATGTTTCTTTCCTGAGACTGTCAACGATTAAGATGGGGTTAATTCTGGCGACATGATATGTCGCATATCAGCACAGCGATACTGGAGCCTGTCTGATTTCGTGAGACGGGTGACAAAAAGAAGCCGCCCTCAGGCGGCTCCTTTTGCATCATTAAGACTGCTTGGACATTGCAGCAACTTCTGCTGCGAAGTCAGTCTCAACTTTCTCGATGCCTTCGCCCACTTCGAAGCGGATGAAGCCAGTCACGTCAGCGTTGTGCTCTTTCAGCAGCTGAGCAACAGACTTGCTTGGATCCATTACGAAAGGCTGGCCAGTCAGAGAAACTTCGCCGGTGAATTTCTTCATGCGGCCTTCAACCATTTTCTCTGCGATTTCTTTTGGCTTACCAGACTGCATCGCGATGTCCAGCTGAACCTGGTACTCTTTCTCTACCACTTCAGCAGACACGTCTTCTGGCTTAACGAATTCTGGCTTGCTTGCAGCGATGTGCATTGCCAGCTGTTTAACCAGCTCTTCGTCAGCGCCTTTAGCCGCAACCAGAACACCGATACGCGCGCCGTGCTGGTAAGAGCCCAGAACGTCACCTTCCAGGGAAGCAACGCGACGTATGTTGATGTTCTCACCGATCTTAGCAACCAGCGCAACACGCTCTTCTTCGAACTGTGCTTTCAGCACTTCAACGTCAGTGATTTTGCCTGCAACCGCTGCGTCCAGAACTTTGTTAGCAAATGCCTGGAAACCAGCATCTTTAGCAACGAAGTCAGTCTGGCAGTTAACTTCCAGAATGATGCCGTAGGTGCCGTCGATTTTGGTGATGATCACGCCGTCAGCAGCCACGTTGCCTGCTTTCTTAGCTGCTTTGATCGCACCGGATTTACGCATGTTTTCGATTGCCAGCTCGATGTCGCCGTTCGCTTCGGTCAGCGCTTTTTTGCAATCCATCATGCCTGCGCCAGTACGCTCACGCAGCTCTTTTACCAGGGATGCGGTAATTTCAGCCATTCTTAAATCCTCGGGAGATGTGAACTGCCCGGCCGGGAGCCAAACAGTATAAATTGAAAAAAGGGGCCGATAATGGGCCCCTATTCATACACGGTACTAATAAGGGGTAAAACCTTATTATTCAGCTTCTACGAAGCTTTCTTCCGCCTGAGAAGCCAGATCCTGGGAACGGCCTTCACGAACGGTAGCAGCTACAGCGCTCAGGTACAGGCTAACAGCACGGATTGCGTCGTCGTTACCCGGGATAACGAAGTCAACACCGTCCGGATCGGAGTTGGTATCAACGATAGCGAATACCGGGATACCCAGGTTGTTAGCTTCTTTGATTGCGATGTGCTCGTGGTCTGCATCGATTACGAACAGCGCGTCTGGCAGGCCGCCCATATCTTTGATACCGCCCAGGCTGTTTTCCAGCTTGTCCAGCTCACGAGTGCGCATCAGCGCTTCTTTCTTAGTCAGCTTATCGAAAGTACCGTCCTGAGACTGGGTTTCCAGATCTTTCAGGCGCTTGATGGACTGACGAACAGTTTTCCAGTTGGTCAGCATGCCGCCCAACCAGCGATGGTTCACGAAGAACTGGTCGCAGCTGTTAGCAGCATCTTTCACAGCTTCGCTTGCAGCGCGCTTAGTACCAACGAACAGAATCTTACCTTTACGGGAAGAGATCTTGTTCAGCTCAGCCAGGGCTTCGTTGAACATTGGTACAGTTTTCTCAAGGTTGATGATGTGAACTTTGTTACGCGCGCCGAAGATGAAAGGCTTCATTTTCGGGTTCCAGTAACGGGTCTGGTGACCGAAGTGAACACCAGCCTTGAGCATGTCGCGCATGGAAACAGTTGCCATGTTTAAAACCTCTATATTAAAAGTTGGGGTTATGCCTCCACGTATCCCATATTACCGACCCCGAAGGGCACCCCGGAATATGTGCCGATACGTGTGTGTTGTTACACAAAGTGAGATTTGTCGCTCCCGTCCAGCCTGTGTATCTGAGATGGATCGGAAGTCCGGCGCGCTTTATACCATAAAACACGGTCGGAAACCAATAATTGTTGGCTGAGTGTGCTGTTAATGATTCTCAATTTGGCACGGGGTGCGCCTGACTGATACCATTGACAACACTTACACTAGTATTGTCGAAAAAATCGACACCGATGGACAGATTACATGGCTATCTCTATTAAGACACCTGAAGAAATTGAAAAGATGCGCGTCGCCGGTCGTCTGGCCGCGGACGTGCTGGAAATGATCGAACCGTTTGTGAAACCGGGCGTCAGCACTGGCGAACTGGATCGCATCTGTAACGACTATATCGTCAACGAGCAGCACGCGGTCTCCGCCTGCCTGGGCTATCACGGTTTCCCGAAATCCGTCTGCATCTCTATCAATGAAGTGGTTTGCCACGGCATTCCGGATGACGAGAAATTGCTGAAAGATGGCGACATCGTCAACATCGACGTGACCGTCATTAAAGACGACTACCACGGTGACACCTCTAAGATGTTCATCGTTGGCAAGCCAACCATTCTGGGCGAGCGCCTGTGCAAAGTCACCCAGGACAGCCTCTACCTGGCGCTGAAGATGGTGAAGCCGGGCATCCGCCTGCGCACTATCGGCGCGGCAATTCAGAAGTTCGTGGAAGCGGAAGGTTTCTCCGTGGTGCGCGAATACTGCGGTCACGGCATTGGCCGCGTGTTCCACGAAGAGCCACAGGTGCTGCATTACGATGCTGACGACGGCGGCGTGGTCCTGCAAAAAGGCATGACCTTCACCATTGAGCCAATGGTCAACGCGGGCGATTACCGCATCCGCACCATGAAAGATGGCTGGACGGTAAAAACCAAGGACAGAAGCTTGTCGGCCCAGTACGAGCATACTATTGTGGTAACAGACAACGGCTGCGAAATTATGACCTTGCGCAAGGATGACACCATCCCGGCGATACTGACGAACATTGAGTGATAAGAAGCCGGCGAATGCCGGCTTTTTTAATGGCGATAGCTTTTTCTTATGGGTGGCGCACGATGAGTAATCTTTTACCCGAACAGTATGCTAACACGGCTCTTCCCACCCTCCCCGACCAGCCTGACAACCCGGGCGTCTGGCCGGCGCATGAGCTGACCTGCGCGCATATCAAAGCCCATATGGCGGTTTTCCATCGCTGGCTGGGTAGCGCGTTTGACGCAGGCGTGTCAGCCGAGCAGCTCATTGAAGCGCGTACCGAGTTTATCGACCAGCTCCTGCAACGTCTGTGGATCGACTACGGTTTCGGGCAGGTGAGCGACGTCGCGCTGGTTGCGGTCGGCGGTTATGGCCGGGGTGAACTGCATCCGCTCTCTGATATCGACCTGCTGATCTTAAGCCGTAAAAAACTGCCGGACGATCGGGCGCAAAAAATCGGTGAACTGCTGACCCTGCTCTGGGACGTAAAGCTGGAGGTGGGCCACAGCGTGCGCACGCTGGAAGAGTGTCTGCTGGAGGGGTTATCTGACCTGACCGTCGCCACCAACCTGATTGAAACCCGCCTGCTGATTGGCGACGTGGCGCTGTTCCTCGAGCTGCAAAAGCACATATTTAGCGACGGCTTCTGGCCCTCGGAAAAATTCTTCGCCGCAAAAGTCGAAGAACAAAACCAGCGCCACCAGCGCTATCATGGCACCAGCTATAATCTTGAGCCGGATATCAAAAGCAGCCCCGGTGGCCTGCGCGATATTCACACGCTGCAATGGGTCGCCCGACGCCATTTTGGGGCAACTTCGCTGGACGAAATGGTCGGTTTCGGTTTTCTGACCGAAGCCGAACGTAACGAACTCAATGAGTGTCTGCACCTGCTCTGGCGCATCCGTTTTGCCCTGCATCTGGAAGTCACCCGCTATGATAACCGCCTGCTGTTTGACCGCCAGCTCAGCGTGGCGCAGCGTCTGAACTACCAGGGCGAAGGCAACGAGCCGGTTGAGCAGATGATGAAGGATTTCTTCCGCGTCACCCGCCGCGTCTCTGAACTCAACCAGATGCTGTTGCAGCTGTTCGATGAGGCGATCCTCGCGCTGACGGCGGATGAAAAACCGCGTCCGATTGATGACGAGTTTCAGCTGCGCGGCACGCTGATCGATCTGCGCGACGAAACGCTGTTCATCCGCGAACCGGAAGCGATCCTGCGAATGTTTTACACCATGGTGCGCAGCAGCACCATTACCGGGATCTACTCCACCACCCTGCGCCACCTGCGCCATGCACGGCGTCATCTGAAGCAACCGCTGTGCTACATCCCGGAGGCGCGCTCGCTGTTCCTGAGCATGCTTCGTCATCCGGGTGCCGTCAGCCGCGGTCTGCTGCCGATGCACCGCCACAGCGTGCTGTGGGCCTATATGCCGCAGTGGTCGCATATTGTCGGGCAGATGCAGTTTGACCTGTTTCACGCCTATACGGTAGATGAGCACACGATCCGCGTCATGCTGAAGCTGGAAAGTTTCGCTAAAGAAGAAACGCGATCTCGCCATCCGCTGTGCGTTGATTTGTGGCCACGTCTGGCGCACCCGGAGCTGATCCTGATTGCCGCCCTGTTCCACGACATCGCCAAAGGACGCGGCGGCGACCACTCCGTACTCGGTGCCCAGGACGTACTGAAATTTGCCGAGCTGCACGGCCTGAACTCGCGCGAAACGCAGCTGGTGGCCTGGCTGGTTCGCCATCATCTGCTGATGTCGGTTACCGCTCAGCGTCGTGACATTCAGGATCCGGAAGTGATCAAGCAGTTCGCCGAAGAGGTACAAACGGAAAACCGCCTGCGCTATCTGGTCTGCCTGACGGTGGCCGATATCTGCGCCACCAACGAAACCCTGTGGAACAGCTGGAAGCAAAGCCTGCTGCGCGAGCTGTACTTCGCCACCGAAAAACAGCTGCGTCGCGGGATGCAGAACACCCCGGACATGCGCGAGCGCGTGCGTCACCACCAGTTGCAGGCGCTGGCCCTGCTGCGCATGGATAACATCAACGAAGAGGCGCTGCATCAGATTTGGGCGCGCTGTCGCGCCAACTATTTTGTGCGCCACAGCCCAAACCAGCTTGCATGGCACGCCCGACATCTGCTGAAGCATGACCTGACGAAACCGATGATCCTGCTCAGCCCGCAGGCCACGCGCGGCGGGACGGAGATCTTTATCTGGAGCCCGGACCGGCCCTATTTGTTTGCTGCGGTCTGTGCAGAGCTGGACAGGCGTAACCTGAGCGTTCACGACGCGCAGATTTTTACCACCCGCGACGGCATGGCCATGGACACCTTTATTGTGCTGGAGCCGGACGGCAGCCCGCTCTCAGCCGATCGTCATGAAGGAATACGCTTTGGTCTGGAACAGGCGATTACCCAGCGCAGCTGGCAGCCGCCGCAGCCGCGCCGTCAGCCGGCGAAACTGCGCCACTTTACCGTCGATACCGAGGTGAATTTCCTGCCGACCCATACCGATCGTAAATCGTTCCTGGAGCTGATCGCGCTCGACCAGCCAGGGCTGCTCGCCCGCGTCGGCCAGGTTTTTGCCGATCTGGGAATTTCGCTTCACGGCGCCCGAATTACAACCATTGGCGAGCGAGTAGAAGATTTATTTATAATCGCCACCGCCGACCGGCGTGCCCTTAATAATGACCTGCAACTTGAAGTGCAACAACGGTTGACAGCAGCCCTCAATCCAAACGATAAAGGGTGACGTGTTTTTTAGTGAAATGGAAAGAGTAAACAATGCAGCAGTTACAGAACGTTATTGAGTCCGCTTTTGAGCGTCGCGCCGACATCACTCCGGCAAATGTGGATACCGTGACCCGTGAAGCGGTTAACCAGGTTATTTCCCTGCTGGATTCCGGCGCACTGCGCGTGGCAGAAAAAATCGACGGTCAGTGGGTCACTCATCAATGGCTGAAGAAAGCTGTGCTGCTCTCTTTCCGTATCAACGATAACCAGGTTATCGACGGAGCAGAAAGCCGCTACTTTGACAAAGTGCCAATGAAATTTGCGGACTACGACGAAGCGCGCTTCCAGAAAGAGGGCTTCCGCGTGGTGCCACCGGCGGCGGTTCGTCAGGGTGCCTTCATCGCACGCAATACCGTGCTGATGCCATCCTACGTGAACATCGGCGCCTACGTTGACGAAGGCACCATGGTAGACACCTGGGCCACCGTCGGTTCCTGCGCGCAGATCGGTAAAAACGTTCACCTGTCCGGCGGCGTGGGCATCGGTGGCGTTCTGGAGCCACTTCAGGCCAACCCAACCATCATCGAAGACAACTGCTTCATCGGCGCGCGTTCCGAAGTGGTTGAAGGCGTGATCGTCGAAGAAGGTTCAGTGATCTCCATGGGCGTCTACATCGGTCAGAGCACCCGTATTTACGACCGCGAAACCGGTGAAATCCATTACGGCCGCGTACCAGCCGGTTCCGTTGTGGTCTCCGGCAACCTGCCGTCTAAAGACGGTAAATACAGCCTGTACTGCGCGGTTATCGTGAAAAAAGTGGACGCGAAAACCCGCGGTAAGGTGGGTATCAACGAACTGCTGCGCACCATCGATTAATCAGGTATAACAAAAAGCGGGGGCAACCCCGCTTTTTTTATATCTGAAGGTGGCGGAAATAGATTTTTTCGTTAATTATTCATAGGTTATGTTGAGATCAAGGGTACCGCTATGTACGATAATCTGAAAAGTCTGGGCATTACCAATCCTGATGAAATTGATCGTTATAGTCTCCGCCAGGAAGCGAATAACGATATTTTGAAAATCTATTTTCACAAGGACAAAGGAGAGTTTTTCGCCAAAAGCGTGAAGTTTAAATACCCACGCCAGCGTAAGACCGTTGTCGCTGACGGTATCGGTCAGGGATATAAAGAAGTACAGGAAATCAGCCCTAACCTGCGCTATGTGATCGACGAACTCGATCAGATCTGCCAGCGCGATCGCAGCGAAATCGATTTAAAACGTAAGATCCTTGACGATCTTCGTCACCTTGAAAGCGTCGTCACCAATAAGATCAGCGAGATTGAAGCAGATCTTGAGAAATTGACGCGTAACAAATGAGCCGTTTTATTGCCCGGTGGCGCTTCGCTTACCGGGCCTACGAACGCATGTAGGCCGGGTAAGGCGAAGCCGCCACCCGGCAAACAGCATCATCTCTGCTCATCCAGCTGCAACGCCACATACAGCAGCAGCCGGTCGTCAAAATTCCCTAAATCCAGCCCCGTCAGCTCCGAGATGCGGTTTAGCCGATACTCAAGCGTATTACGATGAATAAACAGCGCTTTTGACGTTGCCAGCGGCTGCACGTTATGCCGGAACCACGCCTGCAACGTGCGGCGCAGCAGACCGTTGTTGTCCATTGCTTTCAGACGCACCAGCGGACGCGCCAGCTCATTGGCCTGCCAGCCACCGCGCAGGCTGTCGAGCAGGACCGGCAGCATCAAGTCCTGATAGAAATAACTGCGGCTCTCCGGCATGCGCTGTTTACCTACCATCATGGTGGTGCGCGCGGTTCGCCATGAACGGGCGATACTCCCCGGACCGGTAAAATAATTCCCCAGCGCGACGCGAAAACGGAGCTGACCGTTCTCCTTCATGCGCTCGATGAGCAGCTCCACGCGACGACGATGATCTTCCGCGTCCCAGCGACCAAACTGGTTAAGCGCAGGCTTAAGCACCACCATTTCCGTCAAAGAGACAATCGCCACCAGGTTGTTACGCTCCGGCGTCGCCAGCATGTTTTGCAACTGCTGGAGCTCTACCATGGCGCTGTCTACGCCAAGCTGACCGCTATCTACCTCGATGACGGCAACCACGCGGGGCTGGTTCAGGTCAATGCCCAGACGCTGCGCCCACTCGCTCAGGGCTGGCGTATGCTCCTCCGCCTGGATCAGATTCATCACCAGCTCTTCACGCAGGCGGCTGTCCTGGGCAAGCAGGTGCATCAGGCGCGACTGCTCCAGCATCATCTCCGCCGTCATGCAGACCAGCTCGCCGTATTTACGCAGCGATTCAGGATCGCCGGTCAGTCCGATAACGCCAACAATTTCCCCTTCCAGACGCAGCGGCAGGTTGATCCCCTGACGGACCCCGTGCAGATGTTTCGCCACGGCGTCGTCAATGTCGACCACGCGCCCCTGAGAGAGCACCAGCAACGCGCCTTCGTGCAATTCACCAATACGCTCACGATCGCCGCTGCCGATAATGCGCCCGCGGGCATCCATTACGTTGATATTGGTATCGATGATGCGCATGGTTCGCGCCACGATATCCTGCGCCATTTTGGTATCCAGATGCCAGCCAGCCATATAACCCTCCCGTGAGCAGAGCTCAAGCATAGGGAAGTTCAGCTAAGGCTGCATTGTGCAGATGCCCAAAGGCAGAGAGAGATGTATGGAGTTGTGGGAAAGGTCACAGAAACGAGAAAGCCCCTGCGAACAGGGGCTTAAGAAGATTACTGCATCAGGAGATAAATAGAGGTATCACCACGCTGAATATTCAGCGCCAGCACGGAAGGCTTGCTGTCGAGGATTTTGCGCAGTTCAGCAATGTTTTTCACCGGCTGCTGGTTAGCGCCCATGATCACATCACCTTTTTTCAGGCCGATACGGGCAGCAGGTGAGTTCGCTTTCACGTTGTTCACCACCACGCCTTTATCTGCCCCTTTGTTGCTCATCTCGGCACCTTCAATACCGCTGAAGATGGTGCTGGAATCCACCTGATTCTGGCTGCTCTGCTGAAGTTCCAGGCTCACGTTGACCGGCTTACCTTCACGCAGCAGGCCGAGGGTCACTTTACTGCCGATTGGCATAGAACCAACTTCCGCACGCAGGGCGGCAAAGCTGCTGATCGGCTTACCGTTCAGAGAGGTGATCACGTCACCCGCTTTGATACCGGCCTTCGCCGCCGAGGAGTTCGGCATGACCTGGCTTACGAACGCGCCGCGCTGAGCATCCACCTTCATCGCCTTCGCCAGCTCTGAGTTCAGTTCGGTACCCATGATACCCAGCTCACCGCGTTTCACCTGCCCATACTGGACCATCTGCGCAGTGAGGTTTTTCACCATGTTACTCGGAATAGCGAAGCCGATACCGATGTTGCCACCGTCCGGTGCGAGGATAGCGGTGTTGATACCGATCAGCTCGCCGTTCAGGTTCACCAGCGCACCACCGGAGTTACCGCGGTTAATGGCCGCATCCGTCTGGATGAAGTTTTCATAGTTTTCTGCGTTCAGGCCACTGCGTCCCAGCGCAGAGACGATACCCGAGGTCACGGTTTCGCCCAGACCAAACGGGTTGCCGATGGCGACGGTGTAGTCACCGACGCGCAGCGCGTCGGAATCGGCAAGCTTAATCGCCGTCAGGTTCTTCGGATCCTGAATTTGAATCAGCGCAATGTCGGAGCGCGGGTCTTTACCGACCACTTTGGCATCGAATTTACGGCCATCGCTCATCTGCACTTTAATAACGTTCGCATTATCTACCACGTGGTTATTGGTCACCACGTAGCCTTTGGCTGCATCAATGATCACGCCCGAGCCAAGTGCCATGAATTTCTGCTGCTGGCCGCCGCCCATGCCGTCATCCCCTGCACCGCCGCCCTGACAGAACGGGGAGCTCTGGAATGGCGAACCGTCCTGGCAGAAGGGCGAATTGTCGCCGAAGAACTGCTGGAAATTACGCGGCATACGCGGCGTATTGACGGTTGTGCTGCCCTCAACGTTAATACTCACCACCGATGGCATCACTTTTTCGAGCATCGGGGCCAGGCTTGGCATCTGCTGCGCAGTCGCTGCCGAGGAAGCTGTCTCGGCTGCCGTCGCTGCCAGAGGGGACAGCGCTAAACCTAAACTCAGAGCCAGTGCACTCATTGCTAATGTGGTTTTTTTCATGTTTCTCAATCTCGATTTACCAGATAACGCAAAATTGCTGTGTAACTCAGATTCGTTTTATACCGCTTAGTTCCGGGATTAAGTTTATGGAAAAAGTAAAAATTTATTGGTCGTCTTTACAAAACTCATGGCTTATTCAACGGCCATCAGCTTGCGGTATTCATCCCAGGCATACAAATCGGTCATCCCGCTGATATAGTCCTGGATAAGCCGGCAGCGATAATAATATTCCATAACCAGCCATTGTGAAGAATGGCGATCTATTTTACTGACGGCTTCAATGTATGCCAGCCTGTGACGGGTTGAAAGCTTCTGATAGAGGCGAGATTCAATTGGCAGACGGCGAACTCGCTCATTTTCTACCAGTTCGCTGAACTCATCGACCGTCAGCTGGAGCAGTGGGCCATAGATCTCCAGCAACCCACTGATAACCCGGTATCCTTGCAGCTCGAGCTGTTCGACATCCGGGTGGCTGAAAACATGGCGAACCGCCACGTTTTTATATAATTCAAGAAGCTGACTAAAACTGCTCTCATCTTCCAGCAGGGCATGATTAAATTCCCCGCTAAATATCATCGGCAAATTATCAATAAAACGGGCGGCCGCATACGGCACCAGTTTATTCAGCGTATTGACCCGCAAATACATAAAGAACTGATCTTCGGTGCTGCGGCTCAGGGTATTTGAACGCGATTTCTCCCACGCATTTTCGACGACCTGCGCAAACAGAGACCCTTTTTCATGCTCCCCCCAGGCATCATGAAGATGCTGATACAGCTCTTCGACGCTGAATATTCTTTTTTCAACCGCATCTTCCAGGTCGGCCACGCAATAGGAAATATCGTCGGCGGCTTCCATAATCCACGTCAATGGAAAACGGCCATTTGGCGTCAGCGAAAGTTCTTTACGCAGCCGTTCAACGTACGCTTCTTCCGACAGGTAATAGCCCGGTTTTTTCATCAGGTAGGTATGGGTGGCGGGCGCTTCCCCCATCCACCACGCGGGACGCGTGTATTTCAGAATGCAGCCCACCTGCGCCCAGGTCAGATTCATGCGCATCAGGGAGTGCACCAGGCGAATACCCTGCGCGTTACCTTCAAAATGACACAGATCCTGACGCACCTTGCGGCGCAGGTCGTTCAGGCTCTCTTCGCCCTCGCGCAGGCATAAATCGCGGACCACGCAGCGGTCATCGCTAAGCGGCTGGCTTATGGCGTCAGAGGGAAAAAGCCGCTGTTTAAACCAGTCATTGATGGCGGCCTCGCCGAAATGACCAAAGGGCGGATTGCCGATATCGTGCATCAGGCAGGCCATCTCAACGATGCTTTCGAACGGCCCGGTCAGTTCATCCAGCCCGTAGGTTTCCAGCAGACGTTGCTCTTTGAGACGGCTGAGGATCTCTTTTGCAATGTAGCGCCCCACCTGCTGCACTTCCATGGAGTGCGTTAACCGCGTACGCACCGCAGCGTTACGCTCCAGCGGGAAGACCTGGGTTTTTTGCTGTAACCGGCGGATAGCAGGCGAGTTGATGATGCGTCCGCGATCGCTTTCGAAAATACGCAGGATCTCATGTTCGCTCTTATCGCCCTGCGGCGAACGGAAACGTCGATGCCAGTTAATTTTGGTGCGAAAATCGATTGGTGCCATGTGCTCCCCCGCGTGAGAATGCGTTTCCCCTTAACCGCATGATAGACTATGCATCTTAACAAGGCACATCGCGAGTAAATCTATGAAAATCGGCATTATTGGTGCAATGGAAGAAGAAGTTACGCTGCTGCGTGACAAAATTGAGAACCGTCAGACCCTCTCCCTCGGTGGCTGTGAGATCTACACCGGCCAGCTGAACGGCGTTGACGTGGCTCTGCTGAAATCAGGCATCGGTAAAGTTGCAGCGGCCCTGGGCGCGACCCTGCTGCTTGAGCGCTGCAAGCCTGACGTTATCATTAACACAGGCTCTGCGGGCGGTCTGGCGCCGACGCTGAAAGTGGGTGATATCGTGGTTTCCGACGAAGCGCGTTACCACGATGCAGACGTCACCGCATTTGGCTACGAATATGGCCAGCTTCCGGGCTGCCCGGCCGGGTTTAAGGCGGATGATAAGCTGATTACCGCCGCTGAAAGCTGCATCAACGAGCTGAACCTCAACGCAGTACGTGGCCTGATCGTCAGCGGCGATGCCTTTATCAACGGCTCTGTCGGTCTGGCGAAAATCCGTCATAACTTCCCGCAGGCTGTCGCCGTTGAAATGGAAGCCACGGCCATCGCGCACGTGTGCCATAACTTCAGCGTGCCGTTCGTGGTCGTTCGCGCGATCTCTGACGTGGCGGACCAGCAGTCCCACATCAGCTTCGACGAATTCCTGGCCGTTGCGGCAAAACAGTCCACCGTGATGGTGGAAACCCTGGTGCAGAAACTGGCGCGTGGGTAAGGTGTCCTTCAGGGCGCTGGTCGTCCTGCTTCTGCTCGCCCCGGCCTGGCTCACCGCCGCGCCGCGGGTGATTACCCTCTCCCCTGCCAACACGGAACTGGCGTTTGCCGCGGGGATCACGCCCGTTGCGGTGAGCAGCTTTTCCGATTACCCGCCGCAGGCCGCCCATATCGAACAGGTTGCCACCTGGCAGGGAATGAACCTGGAACGCATTGTGGCGCTCAAGCCCGATCTCGTCCTTGCCTGGCGCGGCGGTAATGCCGAACGACAGGTGAACCAGCTCTCATCGCTGGGAATAACCGTGAAATGGGTGGATGCGGTGAGCATCGAACAGGTGGCGCAAGCCCTGCGTGACCTCGCGCCCTTTAGCCCGACCCCACAACGCGCCGGGCAGGCAGCACAGCAGATGCTCAACGATTTTGCCGCGCTAAAAGCCCGGTACGGCACACAGCCGAAACAACGCGTTTTTCTGCAATTTGGCAGCCAGCCGCTGTTCACTACCGGGAAAGGTTCGATCCAGAATCAGGTGCTTGAGACCTGTGGAGGTGAAAATATCTTTGCCGAAAGCCGGGTGCCGTGGCCGCAGGTCAGCCGTGAGCAGGTTCTGGCGCGACAGCCGCAGGCCATTGTGGTGGTCGGAAATGCGAGCGACATTCCCAAAATTAAACAATTCTGGCATCACCAGCTTAAAATTCCGGTGATCGCCCTCAACAGCGACTGGTTTGAACGCGCCAGCCCGCGTATTATCCTCGCCGCAAAACAACTCTGCGCCGAACTGGCAGAGCGTCACTCAAACAGATAAATACCCTATTCGAGGATTTAACGATGCTCGTGTATTGGCTGGATATTCTTGGCACAGCCGTTTTTGCTATCTCCGGCGTTCTGCTTGCCGGAAAACTGCGCATGGATCCCTTTGGCGTACTGGTGCTCGGCGTCGTTACGGCGGTAGGCGGCGGAACGATCCGCGATATGGCGCTGGCAAACGGCCCGGTATTCTGGGTAAAAGATCCGACGGATCTGGTGGTGGCAATGGTCACCTGCCTGCTGACCATCGTGCTGGTGCGTCAGCCGCGCAGGCTCCCCAAATGGGTGCTGCCGGTGCTGGACGCCGTCGGCCTGGCCGTCTTTGTGGGCATAGGCGTCAACAAAGCCTTTATTGCCGGGACAGGGCCGCTGGTGGCGATCTGCATGGGCGTACTGACCGGCGTGGGCGGGGGGATTATTCGCGACATTCTGGCGCGAGAAGTCCCGATGATCCTGCGAACGGAAATCTACGCGACGGCCTGTATCATTGGGGGAATTGTTCACGCCACGGCGTATTACACCTTCGCTGTCCCGCTGGAAAATGCGGCGATGCTGGGGATGGTGGTCACGCTGGCGATCCGTTTAGCGGCGATACGCTGGCACCTAAAGCTGCCGACGTTTGCGCTGGATGAAAATTCAAGGTAGGGGTTGTTGATAAGCCCGGTGGCGCTGCGCTTACCGGGCCTAGAATCCGCATTCAGGCTTAAATGCTGAACGATGAACCACACCCGCAGGTGCTGGTTGCGTTCGGGTTCGTCACCACAAAGCGCGAACCTTCCAGACCTTCAGTGTAGTCCACTGAACCGCCTACAAGATATTGCAGGCTCATCGGGTCAACCACCAGCGCGACGCCCTGTTTCTCGATAGTCATATCACCATCGTTGACCTGGTCGTCAAAGGTAAAACCATACTGGAAGCCACTACAGCCGCCGCCGGTAATATAAACACGCAGTTTAAGGTCCGGATTGTCCTCGTCGGCAATCAGGGTTTTCACTTTTTTCGCTGCGGCTTCGGTAAATTCCAGCGGCAACGCTACGTCATCACTCATCTTATGCTCCCATGAATACTGCGACTGCTATTGGGTAAAAATCACCCAATTCTTTTTGTCATTATCTAATACCCTGGTAATTCATTCAAGTATTCTGCTTCAGGGCCTGTTCAGCCTCCTGTTTTGCCAGGGTACGGGCAAGAATGGTGGAGTATAGCGGTTTTCCACCCAGGAATTGGGCTAATAGTGTCGCGCCAAGGCAGGTAATGATCATTGGCAAAATGAGCTGGTAATTGTCGGTCATCTCCAGCACCAGCACGATCCCGGTCAGCGGCGCGCGCAGGGAGGCCGCCAGCAGCGCCCCCATTCCTGCCACCGCAAACGTCCCCGCATCCAGATGATAGGCCGGGAAGCCAACCGCTGCCGCCATGCCAAACGCCGTGCCCAGCAGCGTTCCCAGCGCCAGCATCGGGGCAAAAATGCCGCCCGGCGCGCCGGAGGAGAAGCACAGCACGGTCGTGATCACCCGCGAGATAAACATAAACAGCAGCAGCCCCACGCTGAAATTCCCCGCCGCGGCAATGGGAATCAGCCCGAAACCGCCGCCCGCCGCGTTCGGTTCGATAAAGCCGAGGATCCCGCACACGCCGCCAAGCAGGCCTCCCACCAGCACCCATTTCGTGGTATTTCCGCCATGGATGCGCTGAAACATATCCTGCGCACGTAAAATCAGGGTATTAAAAAGCGGGCCGACGATGCCAAAAATCATCCCAAGAACCAGATACAGCCACAGGGTATTGACCGGGGCATTGGTCAGCTTGCCAACCTCAATCACCGCCCCTTCGCCGTTAAAGAGGCGAAAGACAATGCTCGACATAATCACGCCGGTAAACACCGCTTTAATGGAGATCAGGTTGTAGCGGAACTGGGCGCGCATCTCTTCGATGATGAACAGGATACCCGCCAGCGGTGCGTTAAACGCGGCAGACAGCCCCGCCGCCGCCCCCGTCGCCAGCAGCGTATGGCGCGCTTCAGCGCTGCGCATGCGGAACAGGTCGCCGACCATACGCCCGACGTTGCCGCCCAGCTGTACCGTTGGCCCTTCGCGACCCAGCACCATGCCCGCCCCGAGCGTCCCCATCCCGCCGATGAATTTCACGGGAAGCACGCGCCACCAGCGAACCGGGCGCAGCTCTTCCAGCGCCCCTTCAATTTCGGGGATCCCCGAGCCGCCGGCTTCGGGCGCAAATTTACGCACCAGGAAATACCCCACCATGGCGAACAGCGCCGAAAGGCCAAATGCCAACACCCAGACCAGCCATTCCCGATCCGCAAAGCTGGCAACGGTACCGATGCGCCAGTTGAGCACCGCGTTGACGGCTTTTTCAAACGCGACGCCCACCAGCCCGGCCAGCGTACCCACGACGGCGGCTGCCAGCAGAATGGCTAACGGGGTTTTGTCACGGTTGAGCAGCCGCCGGATGCTGACCCGGTGCTTCGCGCGCGTAAATTGTTGTTGTTCAAAAGAAGGCGTGTTCTCGTTCATTACCTGTTCTGTTTCGTCATACAAAAGGCCGCAAGGATTCTACCAGAGACAATCCCCTCGTCCCCTGAAAAATACTTAACAATTGTTAAGCCCGTTGAGGGGCAAAAATTTTATAACCTCTTCTGGATCACTTAGAATAGTCCTCTTAACTTATTTCTACGAACCAGGAACGACGCCATGAGCAAGTCTGAAAACCTCTACAGTGCAGCCCGCGAGCTAATCCCGGGCGGCGTGAACTCTCCGGTGCGCGCCTTTACCGGCGTGGGCGGCACCCCGCTGTTTATCGAACGTGCGGACGGCGCGTATCTGTATGATGTGGATGGCAAAGCCTATGTCGATTACGTCGGCTCCTGGGGCCCGATGGTGCTGGGGCATAACCACCCGGCGATCCGCAACGCGGTGATTGAAGCCGCTCAGCGCGGCCTGAGCTTCGGCGCGCCAACCGAGATGGAAGTCAAAATGGCGGAGCTGGTCACCGAGCTGGTGCCAACGATGGACATGGTGCGTATGGTGAACTCCGGTACTGAAGCCACCATGAGCGCTATCCGCCTGGCGCGCGGTTTTACCGGCCGTGACAAAATCATCAAGTTCGAAGGCTGTTATCACGGCCACGCCGACTGCCTGCTGGTGAAAGCCGGTTCAGGCGCGCTGACCCTCGGCCAGCCGAACTCCCCGGGCGTACCGGCTGATTTCGCGAAGCACACGCTGACCTGCACCTATAACGATCTGAACACCGTTCGTGCGGCGTTCGAGCAGTATCCGCAGGAGATCGCCTGCATTATCGTTGAGCCGGTGGCGGGCAACATGAACTGCATTCCACCGCAGCCAGATTTCCTGCCGGGCCTGCGCGCGCTGTGCGATGAGTTTGGCGCACTGCTGATCATCGACGAAGTGATGACCGGCTTCCGCGTAGCGCTGGCGGGCGCGCAGTCATATTACGGCGTAGAGCCGGATTTGACCTGCCTCGGCAAAATCATCGGCGGCGGCATGCCTGTCGGCGCGTTTGGCGGCCGTAAGGACGTGATGGACGCGCTGGCGCCAACCGGTCCGGTTTACCAGGCGGGCACGCTCTCCGGTAACCCGATTGCGATGGCGGCGGGCTTCGCCTGTCTGACCGAAGTCGCGCAGCCGGGCATCCACGAAACCCTGACCGCCCGCACGACGCAACTGGCGAATGGCCTGCTGGAAGCCGCAGAAGAAGCGGGTATTCCGCTGGTGGTGAACCACGTTGGCGGGATGTTCGGGATTTTCTTCACCGAAGCGAAAACCGTGACCTGCTATCAGGACGTGGTGAAGTGCGACGTGGAACGCTTTAAACGCTTCTTCCACCTGATGCTGGAAGAAGGCGTGTACCTGGCCCCGTCAGCGTTTGAAGCGGGCTTTATGTCCGTGGCGCACAGCGAAGAAGATATCAATAACACCATCGACGCGGCGCGTAAGGCGTTTGCGAAGCTTTAAGGGCATTGCCGGGTGGCGCTAACGCTTACCCGGCCTACGATGTTCTCCCTCTCCCGGTGGGAGAGGGACGGGGTGAGGGCATCAGGCCGCACCTGACTACCGACTCTGCTTTCTCAACAGATAGATAAAATACGGCGCGCCGATAAAGGTCGACAGCAGGCCCGCCGGGATCTGATACGGGAACAGCACCATCCTTCCGCACCAGTCAGCAAAGACCAGAATCGCCCCGCCCGTCAGCGCAGACATGACGATATGCGGCATTGTCCGGCGAAAGCCCATCATACGGGCGATGTGAGGCGCCATTAATCCAACAAAACTGAGCGGGCCGATAGTCATGGTGGCCGTCGCCGTCAGGCACGCGGCCAGCAGCAGCAGGGCGATACGCGTTGGCGTCAGCGCCAGCCCGACCGCGCGCGCGGTGTCACCGCCCAGCGGCAGAATGGTCATCCAGCGACGGCACAGCGGCACTATCGCCAGCAGCACGACCATCACGATCCCCGTATGCACCACTTGGCTGCCGGTGGCGTTGTACGTTGAACCGGAAATCCAGGTCAGGATCTGCGCCATGCGCGGATCGCCGCTCGCCTGCAACATCATCAGCAGCATGGTAAACGCGGTGCTAAGCGCCATCCCGGCCAGCAGCATACGATGAGGCGAGAATCCGCCCCGCCCGGAGGCGATCAGGATAATCATCAGCGTCGCCGCCGCACCGATACTGCCGGCAGGCATCAGCCAGCCGAACGCATTTCCCGGCACGAAGAACAGCATCAACACCACGCCAAACGCGGCACCGGAGCTGATCCCCAGGACTTCCGGGCTTGCCATCGGGTTCCCGGTCAGACGCTGGATAATACAGCCCGCCACCGCCAGCATCACGCCCGCAATCAGCGCGGAGAAGATCCGCGGCCAGCGCCACTGCATAAGTTCATTCAGTAAATCACCGGTAGCCCAGTGCCAGCCGGTAGCGTCGCGCCCCAGCGAGAGCGCGGCGAACGAAGCGATCGCCAGCACCGCCAGCCCGGCAAGGCTGAACCACATTATCGACTGACGTTCCGCCGAGACCTTATCCCCGGCATCCATCGCCGGCGCGCTAATGCTGCGCAGGCGCGGCAGCAGCCAGAGCAGCAGCGGCGCGCCGATAAGGGCCGTCACCGACCCCGTGGAGACCTCCATCCAGACGCGCGCCAGCCAGAGAATGAGCTGATCGGAAAGCCAGAGGATCAACGCGCCAATCAGCGGCGCCAGCATCAGGCGCGCCAGAAGACGGCGCGCGCCGAGCATTTTTGCCAGCAGCGGCGCAAACAGGCCGATAAACCCGATGATGCCGACGGCGTTAACCAGCAGCGCGCTCAGCACAATCGCCAGCGTCAGGGCCGCCAGGCGGGCCAGCGACAGCGCCAGCCCCAGGTTGCGCGCCACGCCGTCATCCAGCCCCATCAGCGTGAGCGGGCGCAGCAGCAGCAGCGTAAGCACCACGCCGCCAAACAGCTGCGGCCACAGGCGCTGGACGATACTCCAGTCGGTCTGGGTGAGCGTACCGGTGCTCCACATAAACATGCTTTGCAGCTGGTCGTGGTGAAACAGCACCAGCAACTGGTTGATCGCGCCGCAGTAGAGGCTGACGACCAGCCCAGCGAGGATCAGCGTGACCGGCGAGAGACGTTTTCCCCAGGCCACGCCAAAGACCAGCGCGCCCACGACGCAGGCGCCTGCCAGCGCGGCAAACTGCGAGGTTAACGCCCCCGGCAGGGTCCAGAGGGTAGTGATGGTGATCCCCAGCTGTGCGCCCGTCGCCACGCCCAGCGTGGTGGGCTCCGCCAGCGGGTTACGCAGCACCTGCTGGAACAGCACGCCCACCAGTCCCAGCCCCGCGCCGACCAGCAGGGAGATGCTAAGACGCGGCAGCAGGCTGTAGTGGAAGAGCATCTGCTGAATATTATCGATATCCGGAGCGGCAAACGCGGCCGCCCACTGCTCGCGCGGCAGTGCCGTGGAGAGGTTGAACCCGGTTAGCGCCAGCGCCGCCAGAAAAATAAGCCCCAGCAGCAGCGCCGGGAAACGGGCAATACGCGTACTCATGCTCTGCCCCCCATCACGTTGTCCAGCACGCGGGCAAAGTGCATTGCCGACAGCGTCGCGCCGTAAAACCATACCGCAGGGGCGCGCAGAAAGCGCTGCTCGCGCACGAACGGCATCGCCTGCCAGAGCGGGGTTGCCATCAGGGTTTGCATTTCACGCTCGTTGCCGTGGTCAAAGCACAGCACGTCGACGTCGCGAAACGCCGCCAGGCGGTCGATGCCCACGGCGGTGCTTCCCCAGAACGTCATCTCGCCTTCCCAGGCGTTGCGAATGCCGAAGCTGTCGAGCACTTCCTGGAACAGGCAGTTTTTGCCAAAGACCAGCATATGGCGGGCGTCCAGCAGCGTCACCATCAGCAAAGGCCGATCGCCTCGGCGGGCAAAGCGCGGCTTAAGGGACTCAATCAGCGCATCAAACTCATCGAGATGCTGTTTTGCTTCCGCTTCCCGGTTGAGGAACTGGGCCATCTCGTGGATAGACTTTTTTGCCATGGTCAGCGGCTTTTTACCGTCGCTAAAGGAAAAACCTCGTCCCGGCGCAATCTTCGCCATGATCTCTTCCGACGGGCCATACCCCGCAGACCAGAACAAATAAGACGGTTTCATCTGCGTGAGAAGCTCAAGGTTTGGCTCCGTGCGCAGACCGATATCGATGACCGAGTCCGGCAGTTTTGGCTCATTCACCCACAGGGTGTAGTTGGGAATGTCGGCCACGCCGTAGGGTGTGATACCTAGGGCCATCATCAGCTCGACGGGTAACCACTCCAGCGCCACGATGCGGTGCGGATCGATAGCGGCGGCGCGGGCCGGGGCCATCTTCAACAGCAGCGGCGAGAGCGCCATGGCCGTCAGCAGGCGACGGCGGCTAATGTATGTTGAATCCAGCATCAGTAAACAAAGCTCACGGGAGCGGCCCCGGCAGGGTGAGGCAGGATCCCCATAGGTATACCGTAGATATGCTCCAGCGTTTCGCTGCGCATCAGCTCGTCAGGCGTGCCCTGAGCGATCATTTCACCGCCGCGCAGCGCCACCAGATAGTCGCAATAGCGCGCCGCCATATTGATGTCATGCAGAACGGCAATCACCGTCAGGCCACGCTGCTGGCTTAAGCGATGCACCAGCGCCAGCACGTCAACCTGATGGGCAATATCCAGCGCCGAGGTAGGTTCGTCGAGCAGCAGGCAGCGGCTGTCCTGCGCCACCAGCATTGCAATCCACGCGCGCTGACGCTCGCCGCCGGACAGGCTATCCACCAGACGGTGCGCCAGCGGTTTGAGCCCAACCAGCGCAATCGCCTCTTCCACTTTCTCTCTGTCAGCGACGCCAAAACGCCCGAGCGCACCGTGCCACGGATAACGTCCAATCGCCACCAGCTCGCGCACCGTCATTCCTTCCGCCTGCGGCAGCTGCTGCGGCAGATAGGCCACCTTGCGGGCAAAGGCCTTACTGCTCCAGCTTGCCAGCGGATGGTCATCCAGCAGAATGTCGCCCTCGGACGGCGGCTGATGGCGGCCCAACATCTTGAGCAGGGTCGATTTACCCGAACCATTGTGGCCGATTAAGCCGGTAACTTTACCTGCGGGAAAGGTCAAAGAGAGCGGATGCAACAAGGTACGCCCGGGTACGCGGAAGGAGAGATTGTTGAGCGTGAAGGTGGAGTCGGATTGCGTTTTATTATCCTGCATGTCAGCCAACTTAAATAAAAAGGGCACGGCGAACCGTGCCCATAAAGAGGTTAGAAGCGGAAGGTCGCGGTGGCGACAACCTGGCGTTCAGCACCCCAGAAGCAACCGTAGGTGTTGAAGCAGCTGGCTACGTACTCACGATCGAACAGGTTGTTCACGTGAAGCGCGATGTTTGAGCCGGCCATGCCTACACGCGCCAGATCGTATCTGACCAGTGCATCAACCAGTGTATAGCTTCCAACAGTGAAGCTATTCGCCGGGTCACCTTTGCTGGAGCCGGTATAACGCACGCCAGTACCCAGCGTCAGGCCAGACAGTGGGCCATCAAACATCGTGTAATCACCCCACACGGATGCCATATGTTTTGGCACCTGCGCCGGCGTGTTGCCTTTGTAGTTGGTGTCGGTGGTGTACTCAGCATCGGTATAGGTATAAGAACCTACAACGTTAACGCTTGCAGAGAGCGCCGCTTTCGCTTCCAGCTCTACGCCACGGGCACGGATCTCACCACCCTCAACGGAGAAGGGTGAGCCCGCCGGGTCAGCCATCAGGTTGTTGGTTTTGGTCAACTGATACACTGCACCGGTGATCACGATCGGACGATCGTTCGGCACGTATTTCACGCCCGCTTCGTACTGTTTGCCTTTAGACGGCGAGAACGGTTTACCCTGAGCATCGGTCAGGGAAGCCGGTTCGAAGGATTCGCTGTAGCTGAAGTAAGGAGTTACGCCGTTGTCGAACAGGTAGTTAACGCCGCCACGCCAGGTGAACTGAGTATCATCACGCTTGGCGGTGGTATTTAATACGCGGTTGTAGGACTCCTGATCGGCCCAGTCGTAACGGCCGCCCAGTGTCACCAGCACTTTATCCCATTCGATCTGATCCTGAGCGTAAACGCCGGTCTGCTTCTGCTTGTTCAACACCTGGTAAGCGCCAGACGGTCCAGGGTGTGAACCGAAATCGAAATCGCCACGATCGAGATCGTAAATATCGGATGGCGCAACGGAGCCGGCGTAGCCGAACCAGGAGTTAATGTCATTACGCATGCGCATGAAATCAACGCCTGTCAGCAGAGTATGGTCGAGAGCCCCCGTCGCGAACTTGCTCTGAAGCTGCGTATCAACGGTGAAGTTTTGCAGCTTCTCGTCATCGATCACATACTGGCGAGTCAGCGTATGCCCCCATTGCGACTGAGGAACGCTCGCACAAGGGCTGGATGCCGGATTACTCGAATAGAGCGGATCGGAACACATGCCGTAGCCGTAAACGCTGTTTTGCGAGGTTTTGTTCTCGGCAAAGCGCAGATTCTGACGCACGGTGAAAGTATCGTTGAATTCATGGTCGAAGCTGTATCCCACCATTTTCTGGTTACGGGAATAGGT
The DNA here is from genome assembly GCF_014896205.1 of Enterobacter cloacae complex sp. I2. NCBI lineage: Bacteria > Pseudomonadati > Pseudomonadota > Gammaproteobacteria > Enterobacterales > Enterobacteriaceae > Enterobacter > Enterobacter cloacae complex sp. I2. Next base: position 137,938 of record NZ_JADBRA010000009.1, on the reverse strand, counting down.
GTTGTTCTTCGCGCCTTCGTTGAAGTCAGTCGGCAGGCGATCGCCGTTTGGCAGCGGATCGACCGTTCCCTCTTTTGGCAGCCAGCCGTAGTAGCCCGTTTCAGGCTCGTTCTGGAAGTAGGAGAGGAAGGTGAAAGTCGTTTTATCATCCGGGCGCCAGGAGAAAGATGGCGCGATGGCATAACGCTGCTCGCCTTTATTTTCTTGCTGCGCATTATTAGAACGCGCAACGCCCGTCAGGCGGTAGGAGTAAACGCCGTCATCGTCGATGGCATCGCTGAAGTCAAAGCCGGTCTGGAACAGATTGTCAGTACCCGCTTTAAACTGGATTTCTTTCAGCGGCTCGGTTGTTGGACGCTTACTCACCATGTTCAGCAGGCCACCAGGGCTGCTTTTTCCGTACAGAACGGAAACCGGACCGCGCATGATTTCAGCGCGCTCCAGCATATAAGGATCAATCACCGCGTCGTTATAGAAGTTGCCCTGCATCTTCATACCGTCGAGGTAGTTGTTCTGGCTCTGGCCATCGGCCGCGAAACCGCGAATAACCAGGTAGTCGTAAGTATTCGAAGCACCACGGGTGCCTACCGCAACGCCCGGAGTATAGCTCAGAGCTTCTTTAACGGAACGTGGCTGATGCAGCGCCATCTCTTCGGCAGTTACCACAGAAATAGACTGTGGAACCTTTTGAATTGGGGTGTCTGTTTTGGTACCGGTCGCAGATTGGCGAGCGGCGATAGTCGCAGCAGGACCCCAGGCACTTTCCTGTGCAGCCGGTGCGGCAGTCACGGTGATGGTTTCTTCTTTGTTGGGGGTTTCAGCGGCCTGTGCGTAAGCAGACATGCCGGCAACCGCTGTGGCTACGACGGCTGCGATTTTACGCAGCGACGTGTTAATTGGCTGAGCAGTATTGGAAAGCGCCATGATGGATCTCTGATGAAAAAGGTGAATGATAACGTAAACGAGAATTATTATTATGACCGCAGAATAATATGCGAAACGCTGGCGGCATAGCAAGCGATATGCGGCCTTACAAGAATTGAGGGTTTAAGAAATAACCAGATGAAAAGAGAGGGTTAAAAAGTGTAGGGAAATGATCGTAAAAACCCGCGCGGGCGGGCGGCGATCAGCGATAAAAAAGTTCAAAAGTAGCAACCGCATCAACCTTGCCGGCTTTGACCTCTCCCGTTTTGACGTAGCGCGCCTTCAGCGGAATTTCCACGGGCACGTTATCCTGCGTGCTGGTTATCGCCGTATAGCTATGGTCGAATTGCAGCACCGTATTATTGCCGTCCAGAATCTGGATCCCGACTCCCGCGGCGGCATGATCCCCGGCGGCAATGCCTAACGTATTCCCGTTTGTAACGCCCGTCGAACCTGCGCTCGTAAACTGATAATCCACCTTTGTGCCTGCCGCACACTCGCTTATCTCAATTTTAAAGCTGTTATCGGTCAGCACGTCGGTGTACTGGCCGGTGAAATCCTGCGTATTGACGGTCTTCAGCGGGACGTAAATATTCCGGTCAACCAGGTTACAGGTATTGGTCGTAACGCGCACGCTGGTGGGCGAGAAGCGCATTTCGCCGATAACCGCGCCGCCCAGCGTATCCTGCGCGGTTAATCGTCCGGTATCGAGGTTCCCCTCTTCAACATTCCCGATCACCAGCAGCTGCGCGGCGGCGCGGAAGGCCAGTACCTGATGCGAATAGCCATGCATAGTTCCCAGATACTCCCACGGGCGCACGAGATCGCCTGACGTATAGCTGGGGTGCTTTTCCGTGGATGAGGCAGCGCGGATCCCGATTCCCGGCACGTTGGTTCTGTACACGCCGGGCATGAAGTCTTCGCGCGCGTCGGCGCTGGTGATGGACAAATAGCCGCGGCGGATCTGGGCGTCGGCGCCACCGCAATCCACGGTAATTTCATTACTTTCAACGCTACCGTCATAAATCACGGTGCCCACCGGCGCGTCGGGCGCAACGGCGATGATCGCAGGCAGCTGGAACGTGACGACCCCGCCATTGCCCTCGCCGCCGCTAAAGCTACAGCTGGCGCTCGCCGGGTGAATAAAGACAACCGCGCCCAGCGCCAGCGCGCAGGCGATAAGCGAGGGGACAGAAAAACGTAGACGCATTGTTTCACCCATTTTATTGGCAGTTTACCGTTGTTTTAAAAATGCCTGTTGCGCCGTCGGCGGGCACGTCGAGCGTGGCGCGGCACTGCGCGTCCCCCTCTTCTCCCCACTGCACGTTAAACGCTGTGCTGCCGCGCAGCCCGGTTAAATACACTTCCCCTTCGTCTCCCACGATGGCGGTCGCGTTTTGCAGAGCGAGCACGGCCCCGAACGGCACGGCCTTGCCCCGATGAAGCAACGTGACCAGCGCCCGCCGCCCGACGCGCGCGTCGAACGTTGCGGCCAGCGCCGCCCCTTTCGTCGGGACAAGATCCTGCGTCGCTGCCTCAATATCGATATCGTCCCGATCCTGGGTATTTACCGTGATGACGTTATGCCGGTAGGCCGTCAGCGACGGGACAACGGCGTTGCCAAAGCGATCGGTTGAAATCCCCCGGCCGTTCTGAACCTTAACGTTGTCGCCGCCCTCGATATGCACAACGGCGAACGCGTCGCGGACTGGCTGCCCTAAGGTCACGCCATGTTCATGCGCCACGACGGAGCCCTGCGCGCTGTAGTTCCACTGCCGGTTATCGCCGCCATAGCTGTACCCCAGCCCCAGATCGCCGGAGGCTCCCCGATAGCGGCCGGACAGGCTGCCGCCGTAGCCGGTATCGTGATTAGCGTACGTCTGCTGAAGGCTGTAGCTGAGCTTATTATCCTCAAGCGCGGTGCCGCCAAGCCCCACCTGATGCGAAACAAAACCTCCGCTGGTGGTGTTGACGCTGTAGCTCGCCCAGGCGTTGGGTAGCCAGTGGGAGAAGGGAATATTCAGCGTCAGGGCCATCTGCCGGTCAGCATCCGCATCGGGCGTCCGGGTAAGGCTGTAGCTTAATGACCAGGAGATGTCGCGCCAGCTGGAGCTCAGCCCGGCGCTGACGCTGCGCTCGCGGCCATCCATGTCCCAGTAATCCTGCTGATAGGTGTTCAGGTAAGCCGACCCCCAGTCCGAAAGGCGCTGAGAAAAGTTAAGCTGCATACGGCTTCGCCGGTTGTTGGTCAGGCGATAGGTATAAATCCCGTCGTCTATCTCATCGTCGCGCTGGTCAATCGCCTCCTGAAAGGTGTAAAAACCGGCGGTGGAGTAGCGGTAGCTGGCAAGCGTGACGGTGGTATTCGTATCCGGAATATCTTTCGCATATTGCGCGCGCCAGGATAATCCGCTCGCGTCATCACGACCGTCATCAAAAGCGGTGCGGGCACCCGTGACATCCACCGATGCCGAACCGAAGCGCCCCAAATCTGCCCCCGCCCCGACCAGCGCCGCGTGATACAGCGACGCGCCCAGCACGCCGGTATAGGCCGTTATGCCATACGGAAAGCCATAGATCGCCGTTCCCTGGGCAAACGCAGGCGCATCCTCGCCCTCGCTGCCGCGATAGCGCCCCATCGCCAGAGAATATTTCAGGTTTCCTTCGCGCTGGAGCACCGGCACCGACGCGCTGGCCTGGATAAAGCTGTGCTCGCTGCCATCCGCCTCTTCAACGGTCACTTCCAGATCGGTGCCCGATGCCACCTGGCTCAAATCACGGATCGCGAACGGCCCCGGCGAGACGTTGCTCTGGTAAATCGTGTAGCCGTTTTGCTTCACGGTGACCTTCGCGTCGCTGTTCGCAATGCCGCGTATGACCGGAGCAAAACCCTGCTGGCCGGTGGGAAGCATGGACGTGTCGGTCTCGAGTTTCATCCCGGTCATTTGAATGCTGTCGAAAAGTTCACCGTTGGTATAGGTCTGGCCAATCTCCATCTGGCTTTGCAGCGGCTTAACGTCGCGCTGTAGCGTGGTGGCGATAGCATCCCAGCCGGCGGTATCGCTCCAGGTACTGTTGTTGCGCAGGCGCCATGCGCCCACGTTAATACCGGAGTCCAGGCCCAGCCAGGTTGACGAGGTTTTGCCCCCGCTATAGCGCTGCTGCGAACCGCTAAGCTGGTAGCTGGTCCAGGCCGCCGGAGCACCGTCATCCCACAGCTTAGGGCTGATGGCCCCCGCCGTCGCCCGATCGCGGTACATCTGGGGGATAACCAGCGTCAGCGTCTGATTATCCTGATTAAATTCGTAGCGGGCATTTTTTATAAAACGGGAGATATCGTCGATGTGCGCCGCGTCGTCCAGCCCGGCCATATCGGCAATAACATCCACCTTAACCCCCAGCGCGCGCAGCTCGGCTTTAGTCAGCTCAGGCAGCAGGCGCTGTTTGTCCGCCGAGAGAACATACGTTACGGGGCGCTTATCCAGAACATCCCCGTCCCAGAGGATCGTGGTCTGGTAACTGCCGGGCATCAGGCCGTTATCATTGATGAAATTTTTCAGCGTCGCGGTATTTTCAAGCGGCGTATCCAGCTCCAGAATCCGCAGGTTGAAGTCGTCATCAGCCGCGGCAGGCTGGATCGCGGCCAGCAATGCCAGCGCGATCCCCTTCAGAACCTGTTTGAGCCGTGACGATGAAGACATACGATACCAGCATGATCGGTTTACAGTGCCTGACTGCGTTGAGGGGTTTGCGCGCCGAAATCATTGATTGCCGTCCACGTCACGGCACCTTTTGCCGATCCGGGCAGGGCGAAACGCTGCTCGCTGAATGGCGCAACCATCATGGAAATCGCTCCCGGCGTGGCTTTGTTATCCACCACCGGCACGCTTTTGCCGCCAACGGCCAGCTCGCCAAATGAGACGTAAAAAGGCGTTGAATTTTTTGCAATCAGAGTGTCACCCTGACGGCGAAACGTGATTTTTTCGAAGGCGTGCAGCGCGTCCGTTTCTTTCAGCTGCGCAGGGCGCCAGAACAGCTTCAGACGCGTTTTCATCGCAAACTGAAGGGTATTCTTATCTTTTAATTCCGGCGATAAGGCCGAAACGGATTTAACGTTAGCCAGAAATAGCGACTCCCGATCCGCAGGCAGGTTTTTTTTATCGCCGGTAAAAATAATATGTAAAAGCGTCTGGCGATTTTCCTGTAATTTATACACGGGAGGCGTGATAACAAAGGGGGCTTTCGCATTATCGGGATAGCTTACCCAGCTTTGTACCAGATAACGCGTATGAGGATCTTTATTTTTGAGGGCAATTTGCACTTCAGACTTATTCGATGGATAAACGATTCGCGTTCCACCGAGAACCACGCTGGCCTGCGCTGTACAGCAGGAAATAACCAGGCAGCCGCATAACACTTTAATTAAATGTTTCATCCTGCGTTCCAGAAGGCAGCCTTTTCAGGCTGCCCGATTTTTTTAGCGATAAACAACCTCGAACGTGGCAGAGGAGGCATAATGACCCGCCGTTGGCGCGTCTTCTCCAACCTGAATAACCTTCGCGGTGTAGTTAAAGACGGAAGCAGCCTGCCCCGTCGCATCGTTCGCAACGTCAGTGCCCGCGTCAGGGGTAGATCCGTCAAAAATCACGTCCCCTTTCGTGCCATTCTCATTGCTGACAATGATACCGACGTTGGTGGCGTTACCTTCACCGGTCAGATCGTTCTGAAGACGTTTGTAGGCGGCGTCCGTGGTGGAGCCGCTGAACTTCAGGTTCAGTTTTGCGACCAGCGGGTCACATTTCTTCACCTCAATTTTGAACGCTTTTGACGTTCCCACCGAGCCGTCGCCGCTATAATCCGAAGGATAGGTATCGGCAAACGTTACGGTCGATGCATTCGTACCGGTGCCATCAACGTTAATTTCGCAGGTATCCGCAACAATTTTCCCGGCAAAGTTCACCGTGCCGGAATCATTCGATGCCAAAACCGGAAGCGACAGCGCTGTCAAAATGCTTCCGCCCAGTAAAGAAGTAATAATATATTTACGCATAACAATATCCTTATATTTGCTGATGAAGGTATCCATTCCCGGCAAAGCGAATTTGCATCAGAATGTCAGGTAAAGCGAGACATCATTCATTTTCCACCCCATCCAAATAAGAATGTCCTGATGAATGATGAATTTCATGGCGGGATTACATCAGATTAGTCTTTATCATGTCCAGCGTGCAAAAGGATAAAATCGGTCACGATTATTATAACCCCCTGATTTATAAAACCAGACTATAAGATTAATAATTCTACATTCAGTATTTAATAATTATAATAAAGCAACGAAGGGAAATAAAAAAAGCCGCTTTACGAGAAAGCGGCTTTTAAATTCAGGGAATTAATTAATTTCCGCCGAACATGTCCTTGATCCAGCCGGCGACGCCGTCGCTGTCTTTCTTCTCGTCCTGCTGCTGCGGCTGTTGCTGCTGCGGCTGCTGAGGCTGAGAAGATTGATCAAACGGATTGCCCGTTGGCTGCTCAGGCTGGCTTTGCTGGCACAGCGCATCCGGATTGGTCGTCCAGACCGGCAGCGAACGCACGCCGCCGCCGCAGATGAAGTTACCTGAGCTGTCCACGCCCATATCGACGATATCTTCCGGCGCAACGAGGTTCAGCGGCACCGGAGACTGATTTGCCAGATAGCGCTGGTAAATCGACATTGCACCGCTTGCACCATACAGTTTGGTCGGCTGGTTGTTGTCGCGACCCACCCAGGTGATCACCACTTCACGGCCGTCAATACCGGCAAACCAGGTATCAACGTTGTTGTTGGTGGTCCCGGTTTTACCTGCCAGATGCAGACCCGGATACTTCGCCCCCAGCTGACGCCCGGTACCACGCTGAACAACCTGCTGCATCGTCCATAACGTCATATAGGCTGCCTGCGCGGGAACCGCGCGCTCAGCCTGCGGGAAGCTTTGATACAGCACGGAGCCATCTTCCGCTATCACCGAACGCAGGGCGGAAAGCGGAGCACGATTACCGCCGCTGGCGATGGTCTGGAATGCCTGGGCCACTTCGATTGGCGTCAGGTTAAGCGCCCCCAGGATCATGGCCGGAACAGGGTGCAGCTGATCTTTCGGCACGCCCAGCTTCTGCCAGGTATCGGTGATGGCCGGCAGGCCCAGCGCCATCCCGAGGTTAACCGTCGGCACGTTCATTGAGCGGGTTAACGCATCCACCAGCATCACCTGACCGCTGAACTGTTTATCATCGTTCTGCGGAGACCATACCTGGCCGTTAGGCTGGCGCAGGGAGATGGGCGCATCGGCAATCCAGGTGTTCAGGCGATAGAGGTTCGGCTGGCTCAGTGCGGTCAGATAGGTCGCCGGTTTTGCCAGAGAACCAATCGAACGACGCGCCTGCATCGCACGGTTATAGCCCGCATACTGCGGCTCGGCGCCGCCCACCATGGCGCGAACTTCACCGGTGTTGCGGTCAACCACCACCATCGCGGTTTCCAGATCGCTCAGCTTACGCTGCTTCTTCAGAACCGGAATACCTTCCACCGCCGCTTTCTCAGCCGCATCCTGCGCCACGGAGTCAAAGGTGGTAAAGATCTTCACTCCGGAGAGATCTTTTACTTTATCTCCAAGCTTAGATTGCAGCTCCTGACGCACCATCTGCATAAAGGCAGGCTGCGGGGAGATCACGCCACCGCGCGGCTGAACGCCCAGCGGACGCGCGCTCAGCATGTCGTACAGCTCCTGGTCAATCACCTGCTGCTGTTGCAGCAGACGCAGCACCAGATTACGACGCTCCAGCGCCAGTTTCGGGTTGCGCCATGGGTTATAGATTGACGCCCCTTTAACCATGCCCACCAGCAGCGCCTGCTGATCAAGGCTCAGCTCTTCCACCGGACGGCCAAAGTAGTACAGGCTCGCCAGCGGGAAGCCGCGGATTTCGTTATCGCCGCTCTGGCCGAGGTACACCTCGTTCATGTACAGCTCAAGGATACGATCCTTGCTGTAGCGCGCATCCATCAGCACGGCCATGTACGCTTCGTTGGCTTTACGCCAGTAAGAGCGCTCGCTGGAGAGGAACAGGTTTTTCACCAGCTGCTGGGTAAGCGTACTCGCCCCCTGCACCGTACGCCCGGCGGTCAGGTTCGCCAGCACCGCACGGCCAATGGAGTAGAGGCTAATACCGTCGTGCTCGTAGAAGTGACGGTCTTCGGTTGCCAGCAGGGTATCCACCAGCAGATCCGGGAAGCCGTTACGCGCCACGAACAGGCGCTGTTCGCCGTTTGCGGACGACAGCATGGTGATCAGGCGCGGATCGAGACGGAAGAAACCGAACTGGCGATCGTTATCCATGTTCTCAATGGTTTCCAGGCGATCGCCGTCAAAGGTCAGACGCGCGCGCACCTGGCCCTCTTTGCTGTCCGGGAAGTCGAACGGACGGCGGATCATCTCAATGCTTTTCGCCTGGACGGTAAATTCGCCCGGACGGGTCATTTTCGTGACCTGACGGTACTGCGTAGCTTGCAGCAGTTTAACCATCTCGTTTTTGCTGATGGACATGTCCGGCTCAAGGTTCACCATGCGACCATACACTGCCGCCGGCAATTGCCAGACTTTCCCGTCGATACGACTGCGGATCTTCTGATCCAGATACACGCCGTAAATCGCGATCAGAACAACAAAAACAATGAACAGCTTCAGCAGCAGCCAGAACCAGCCGCGCTTCCCACGAGGCTTACGCCCTTTGCCTTTCCCTTTACGCGGCATCGGTTCTTCATCCTCATAATCGTCTTCATAGTCATCGTCATACTCCTCATCTCTGAGGCGACGACGGCTTACCTTTTCTTTCGCCGGACGCGCTGGCTTTCCCTTACGTCCTATTGGCTCGCGGTCATTCCCCGCCATGCTTTTTCTCCGCAACATTCAGGCGCAAAGGCCAGATTTTCTTATCTTGCACAGGTCAGTGAAAGAAGAAATCTCTCAAAGTTTGTTTCTCCCTCTCCCTGTGGGAGAGGGCCGGGGTGAGGGCATCAGGCCGCACTCCCCTTTTCGACTCATCACGAATATTTCTTCGTGCGCCGCGTCGGCGCGGTATTCGCCGGATCGTCCGGCCAGACATGTTTGGGGTACCGCCCTTTCATCTCTTTCTGCACGTCACGATAGCTGCCCGCCCAGAACGCGCCCAGATCGCGGGTGATCTGCAAGGGACGATGCGCGGGCGAAAGCAGCTCAAGCACTAGCGGCACACGCCCTTCAGCGATCGACGGCGTGGTGGCCTCACCAAACATCTCCTGCATCCGAACCGCCAGCGCCGGAGGATTATCCTCATGATAACGAATAGCAATCCGGCTCCCGGTTGGCACAGTGTAATGCCCAGGCAGTTCACTATCCAGACGTTGACGTAACGACCAGTCCAGTAAATTCTGTAACGCTGCCTTAACATCAAGCGCCTTAAGGGCGCGCAGCGAGTGCACGCCGCTCATCTGCGGCAGTAGCCACTGTTCAAGCGTCGCGAGCAGGGTATCGTCATCCACCGCCGGCCAGCCGTATTCCGGCAGCCATTTCGCGGCGCAGTGCAGACGAATACGGTACTGCTCCGCCTCCGGTGTCCAGTTCAGAACGCTCAGCCCTTTTTCCCGGATGCCGTTCAGCATCGCCTGGTGTAACTCTTCTTCCGACGGCTTCGCCAGCGGTGTCGTCCCGAGCGTCAGTTTACCAATCTGACTACGACGGAACGCCTTCAGCGTGCCCTGGGCATCATCCCATTCGACGATGTCCGATTGCTGAAGCAGCTGCGGGCAGGCACGCGTCAGGGCGTCAATATCCACGGCAAGCGCCTGCAAGATGCGCGCATCCGGGGAATGGCTGCCCTGTAGCAGCAGAGGGGCAATGAGCCATTCATGACGCGTCAGGGCATCATCGCTATCGAGCATCGCGCCCATCCCGTTTGCCAGCTGATAGCGGCCGTCAAGTCCGCGGCGGCGCGCAATCCTGTCCGGAAAAGTCTGTGCCAGCAGAGAAGTCATTTTATCGCTGTCAGGCGATCCTCCCCGGCTCTTCAGACGATGACATAGCTGCTGTGCTCGCTGCTGCCAGTTTCCCTGATTGCGTGAAAAGGCCTGCCCCAGATCGCTGCTGCCGCCGCGCGGCGGCTCCTCAAGAATAGCCGCCAGTTTCGCAGCCGTGGCAATTTCATCTTCGCCCTGCGCGGCCACCAGCATCGCTGCCAGACGCGGATCGTTGCCCAGCGCCGCCATTTTCTGGCCGCGCGCCGTCAGTCGCTCGCCTTCCAGCGCACCAAGCTGGGTCAGCAGGCTGCGCGCGGCGGTGAGGTTCACGACAGGCGGCGGATTAAGCCAGGTGAGCTGGTCAGGATCCGGGCAGCCCCACTGCATCAGATCCATCACCAGCCCGGAGAGATCGCTTTGTAAAATTTCAGGCGTGCTTTGTAGTGCCGCACGCTCCGCCTGCTCGGCACTGGTTAAATGCAGACAAATACCCGGCTCAAGACGCCCGGCTCGCCCTGCGCGCTGCACCATCGAGGCCTGGCTAATGCGCTGCGTCAGCAGCCTGGTCAGCCCGGTGCGCGGATCAAAGCTGGCGACCCTCTCCTGCGTACTGTCCACCACAAGGCGAATGCCTTCGATGGTCAAACTGGTTTCGGCAATATTGGTCGCCAGCACCACTTTGCGCTTCCCCGCCGGGGCGGGAAGGATTGCTTTGCGCTGGTCGCTTAACGACAGGGCGCCATACAGCGGACAAAGCGCGACATCGCTGCTCACCCGTGACGCCAGCTGTTCCTGTACGCGCTGGATTTCACCTACGCCGGGTAAAAACAGCAGCAGCGAGCCGGGCTCCTGGCGGAGCAGTTCGGCGGTGGCGATGGCAACGGCTTCGTCAACGCGCTGATGGGCAGGCAGCGGCTGATAGCGGCGCTCAACCGGAAAGGCTCGTCCTTCGGAGGCAATCATCGGCGCGTCGGGGAGCGTCTGCCGGAGCCGCTCGTTATCCAGCGTCGCCGACATAATCAGCAGGCGAAGGTCGTCGCGCAGCCCCTGCTGAACGTCGAGCAGCAGCGCAAGGGCCAGATCGGCCTGTAGGCTGCGCTCGTGAAATTCATCAAGGATCACCAGCCCGACGCCGGTCAGCTCCGGATCGCTTTGCAGCATACGGGTGAGAATACCCTCGGTGACCACCTCCAGCCGCGTGGACGCGCCAACGCAGGTTTCGGCGCGCATCCGGTACCCTACCGTCTCGCCCGGTTTTTCATTCAGCAGTTCCGCCAGGCGCTGCGCCACGTTGCGCGCGGCCAGCCTGCGCGGCTCCAGCAGGATAATTTTCCCGCTGATGTTCCCCTCACGCAGGATTTGCAGGGGTAGCCAGGTAGATTTACCCGCTCCCGTGGGCGCGCTGAGCAAAACCTGTGGCGCATGTTCTAAGGCGGCAAGAAGCTCAGGAAGGACGACGGCAACGGGCAAAGAAGACACTTACGGCTCCAGAGGGTTAACATTAATCGGCGTACATTGTAGCATCGGCGCATATCATTACCGAGTCTTGCGCATGTCTGAGTCAAAACGGCTATTCTTCGCCATTGAATTACCCGCCTCGCTTCAACGGCAAATTGTTCGCTGGCGCGCCAGCCACTTCCCGGCAGAAGCGGGCCGCCCTGTCGCCGCCGCCAATATGCACCTGACGTTAGCGTTTCTCGGCGATGTAAGCGCTGAAAAGCAGCGCGCCTTAAGCGCACTGGCCGGACGCATTTCCCAGCCGGGGTTTACGCTGCATCTTGACGATGCCGGGCAATGGCTGCGCTCTCGGGTGGTCTGGCTGGGGACGCGTCAGCCCCCTCGCGGGCTGCTCCAGCTCGCCAGCATGCTGCGAGCGCAGGCCGCGCGCAGCGGCTGTTACCAGAGCCCGCAGCCGTTTCATCCCCACATAACCCTGCTGCGCGATGCGGGTCAGGCCGTAGCCATCCCGCCACCGGGCTTTCACTGGTCCTTTGAGGTGAAGGAATTTGCGCTTTACGAATCTGCCTTTGTACAAGGACGCACCCGCTATACTCCGCTCCAGCGCTGGACGCTGGGCGACACGCTAAGGAATCCTGATGAAGTTTAGCCCTTCACTCCAGCCCGCCACGCTGATCCAGCGTTACAAACGCTTTCTCGCTGACGTAATCACGCCTGAGGGCGAAACGCTCACGCTGCACTGCCCTAACACCGGCGCCATGACCGGTTGCGCCACGCCGGGTGATACAGTCTGGTATTCCACTTCAGAAAATACTAAACGCAAATATCCCCATACCTGGGAAATGACCGAGACGCAAAACGGGGCATTTATTTGCGTTAATACCCTGCGCGCCAATCAGCTGGTTAAGGAATCCCTGACCCATGGAACCCTTCCTGAACTTGTGGGTTACGGCACGCAAAAAAGCGAAGTGAAATATGGCGATGAAGGCAGCAGAATTGATTTTATGCTCCAGGCGGAAGACCGGCCGGAGTGCTATATTGAAGTGAAATCAGTGACGTTAGCAGAACAGGAATACGGCTTCTTTCCGGATGCGGTAACGCTACGTGGCCAGAAGCATCTGCGAGAGCTAATGAGTGTGGCGGCGGCGGGCAAGCGCGCCGTGTTGCTGTTTGCGGTTCTGCATTCAGCCATTGAACGGTTTTCCCCGGCCCGTCATATTGATCCTAAATACGCGCAATTGTTGAATGAGGCACAAAAGCAGGGGGTAGAGATTTTGGCTTATAAAGCGGAACTTTCTGCCGATAATATGACTCTGAGATCCTCTCTTCCCATTGTCTTATAAGGGATTAGACGATTGACTAATAAGTGTTCTGGCCGCGTGCGCAAATACGCTTTTCCTCACAGGGTTGTCAAGTGTTACGTTTAGATAATTGCCATACGGAAAAGCATCTGCTATTTATAGCGACCTGATTTTTCCCCCAACATGGGGATCGATAGTGCGTGTTAAGGAGAAGCAACATGCAAGAAGGGCAAAACCGTAAAACATCGTCCCTGAGTATTCTCGCCATCGCTGGGGTGGAGCCGTATCAAGAGAAGCCGGGCGAAGAGTATATGAACGAAGCCCAGCTGTCGCACTTCAAGCGTATTCTTGAAGCATGGCGTAATCAACTCAGGGATGAAGTCGATCGCACCGTTACACATATGCAGGATGAAGCTGCTAACTTCCCGGATCCGGTCGACCGTGCCGCTCAGGAAGAAGAGTTCAGCCTCGAACTGCGTAACCGTGACCGCGAGCGCAAACTGATCAAAAAGATCGAAAAAACGCTGAAGAAGGTCGAGGACGAAGATTTTGGCTACTGCGAATCCTGCGGTGTTGAAATCGGTATTCGTCGCCTGGAAGCGCGTCCAACAGCCGATCTGTGCATCGATTGTAAAACGCTGGCAGAAATCCGCGAAAAACAGATGGCCGGTTAACGCCCGCCCTCTCACTACTGCAAAGGCGGGAGTCTCTCCCGCCTTGTTACCGTTGATATGTCTGAATCTCACTATATCGGGCGCTTTGCGCCATCTCCCTCCGGTGAATTACACTTCGGCTCATTAATTGCCGCGCTCGGCAGCTACCTACAGGCTCGCGCCCGTCAGGGTAAATGGCTGGTCCGCATTGAAGATATCGATCCCCCGCGTGAAGTTCCCGGTGCAGCAGAAACCATTCTGCGTCAGCTGGAACATTACGGTCTTCACTGGGACGGCGAAGTGCTCTGGCAGTCTCAACGCCATGATGCCTACCGTGAACGTCTGGCATGGCTTGCTGAACAGGGTCTTTCCTATAACTGCACCTGCACGCGCGCGCGTATTCAGAGCGTGGGTGGCGTTTACGACGGCCACTGCCGTACGCTGCACAACGGCCCTGAAAATGCCGCCGTACGGCTGATACAGCGCTCTCCGGTGACGCACTTTACCGACGTGCTCTCAGGCACCCTTCAGGCGGACGAACGCCTGGCGCGTGAGGATTTTATTATTCACCGTCGTGATGGTCTGTTTGCCTATAATCTGGCGGTCGTTGTCGATGACCATTTTCAGGGCGTCACGGAAATCGTGCGTGGAGCGGATCTCGTCGAGCCTACCGTGCGGCAGATATCGCTTTACCAGCAGTTTGGCTGGACGGCGCCGGATTACATCCATCTGCCGCTGGCGGTCAATGAACAGGGGAATAAGCTGTCAAAACAGAACCATGCCCCGGCGCTGCCTGACGGCGATCCGCGCCCGGTTTTGATCGACGCGCTGCGATTTCTCAACCAGAATGTAACGCAGGAATGGCAGGATCTGAGTCTGGATGAATTGTTGAAAAGAGCGGTTGCTGGCTGGACGCTAATGGCCGTGCCAAAAATCCAGCATTCTCAAATGCGTTGCGCTGAGCTATGATTAGCCGCTTTTTTGATAACAAAACACACTACGAGGTGTACTATTTTTACCCGAGTCGCTAATTTTTGCCGTAAAGTGCTGAGCCGCGAAGAGAGCATGGCGAACGACGCTATTGCACAGCCACACATGTCGGTCGTTCCGCGTGAGCAGCACAACATTTCCCGCAAAGATATCAGTGAAAATGCCCTCAAGGTGCTCTATCGTCTGAATAAAGCAGGCTACGAGGCCTATCTCGTCGGCGGCGGGGTTCGCGATTTACTGCTGGGCAAAAAACCAAAAGATTTCGACGTGACGACCAGCGCCACGCCTGAGCAGGTGCGTAAATTATTCCGCAACTGCCGTCTGGTTGGCCGCCGTTTCCGTCTGGCGCACGTGATGTTTGGCCCGGAAATTATTGAAGTGGCGACCTTCCGCGGTCACCACGAAGCGGGCGTCAACGATCGCACCACTTCCCAGCGCGGTCAAAACGGCATGCTGCTGCGCGACAACATCTTCGGCTCTATTGAAGAAGATGCTCAGCGTCGCGATTTCACCATCAACAGCCTTTACTACAGCGTGGCGGATTTCACCGTGCGTGACTACGTCGGCGGCATGCAGGACCTGAAAGACGGCCTGATTCGTCTGATCGGCACGCCAGAAACGCGCTATCGCGAAGATCCGGTCAGGATGCTGCGCGCCGTGCGTTTCGCCGCCAAGCTGAACATGCGTATCAGCCCGGAAACCGCAGAACCTATTCCACGCCTGGCAACGCTGATTAACGACGTGCCCCCTGCCCGTCTGTTCGAAGAGTCATTAAAGCTGCTCCAGGCAGGCTACGGGTTTGAAACCTACAATCTGCTGCGCGAATACAACCTGTTCCAGCCGCTGTTCCCGACCATTACCCGCTACTTCACCGAAAACGGTGACAGCGCAATGGAGCGGATGATTGCGCAGGTGCTGAAGAACACTGACATCCGCATTCATAACGATATGCGCGTTAACCCGGCATTCCTGTTCGCGGCCATGTTCTGGTATCCGCTGCTGGAAACGGCACAGCGCATCACTCAGGAGAGCGGTCTCGCCTATTATGATGCGTTCGCGCTGGCGGCAAACGACGTGCTGGACGAAGGCTGTCGTACGCTGGCGATCCCGAAACGTATTACCACGCTGGTGCGTGATATCTGGCAGCTTCAGCTGCGCATGTCCCGCCGTCAGGGTAAACGCGCCTGGAAGCTGATGGAGCATCCGAAGTTCCGCGCCGCGTTCGACCTGCTCTCTCTGCGTGCTGAAGTGGAAAGAAACCCGGAGCTACAGCGCCTGGCGCAGTGGTGGGGCGAGTTTCAGGTTTCTGCGCCACCGGAGCAAAAAGATATGCTTACGGATCTGGATGATGAGCCGGCGCCGCGCCGTCGTCACCGTCGTCCGCGCAAGCGCGCACCGCGTCGTGAAGGCACGGTATGACCCTCGCGTATATCGCCATCGGCAGCAATCTGGCCTCTCCGCTGGAGCAGGTTAACGCTGCCGTGCAGGCGCTGGGGGAGATCCCGCAAAGCCGCATCGTTGCGGTCTCTTCGTTTTACCGTACGCCACCGCTCGGCCCGCAGGATCAGCCTGACTATCTGAATGCCGCCGTGGCGCTGGAAACGGCCCTTGATCCTGAAACGCTGCTGGATAACACCCAGCGCATTGAGCTACAGCAGGGTCGCGTCCGCAAAGCCGAACGCTGGGGGCCGCGCACGCTCGACCTGGATATGATGCTTTTCGGCCACGAGGTGATTAACACCGAACGCCTCACCGTTCCGCATTACGACATGAAAAACCGTGGGTTTATGCTCTGGCCGCTGTATGAAATCGCCCCCGATCTCACCTTCCCTGACGGCACCTCGCTGAAGACCGTTCTGCAAAACCTGAACGTGGAAAAACCGGCCCGCTGGTAATCCCGCGTCACCGTCTATTAGCCATTTGTTAATTGTGGTTAATCGATTGCCTAAAATCATTGTTCCCTCGAATGTTACTGTTAGAATGCGCAAAGATTCGCTTTTGGGCCATCAGGAAACAGTATGAAACCAACCACCATCTCCTTATTGCAGAAATGCAAACAGGAAAAAAAACGCTTCGCCACCATCACCGCGTATGACTACAGCTTCGCAAAACTGTTTGCCGAAGAGGGGATCAACGTCATGCTGGTCGGAGATTCGTTAGGGATGACGGTACAAGGGCATGATTCCACTCTGCCGGTCACGGTCGACGATATTGCATACCATACCCGCGCCGTGCGCCGGGGTGCCCCCACCTGCCTGCTGCTTTCCGATCTGCCGTTTATGGCGTACGCCACCCCGGAACAGGCCTTTGAAAATGCGGCAGCCGTGATGCGCGCCGGCGCCAATATGGTCAAAATTGAAGGCGGCGCCTGGCTGGTGGACACGGTGAAAATGCTCACCGAACGCGCCGTGCCGGTTTGCGGGCACTTAGGGCTGACGCCGCAGTCAGTAAACATTTTTGGTGGCTACAAGGTTCAGGGGCGCGGCGATGCGGCGCAGACGCTGTTCGATGATGCCCTGGCGCTGGAAGCCGCCGGCGCGCAGTTGCTGGTGCTGGAGTGCGTGCCGGTTGAGCTGGCTAAACGCATCACCGAGGCGCTGTCGATTCCGGTTATCGGCATCGGCGCGGGCAACGTCACCGACGGCCAGATTCTGGTGATGCATGATGCCTTCGGGATCACCGGCGGACATATTCCAAAATTCGCCAAAAATTTCCTGACAGAAGCAGGCGACATGCGCGCTGCGGTGCGGCAGTATATTGCCGAGGTTGAGTCCGGCGTGTATCCGGGCGAAGAACACAGTTTCCATTAAGGAGTCATGGTGTGCTAATCATAGAAACCCTGCCGCTGCTGCGCCAGCATATCCGCCGGGCGCGTCAGGAAGGTAAACGTATCGCACTGGTCCCAACCATGGGCAACCTGCACGACGGCCATATGAAGCTGGTCGATGAAGCGAGAGCCCGTGCAGATATCGTGGTAGTCAGTATCTTCGTTAACCCGATGCAGTTCGATCGTGAAGACGATCTGGCGCGCTACCCGCGCACCTTGCAGGAAGATTGCGAGAAGCTCAAAAAACGTCATGCGGATATCGTCTTCGCGCCGGCTCCGGCAGACGTTTATCCACAGGGAACCGGTGAAGCGACCTACGTGGACGTACCGGGCATTTCCACCATGCTGGAAGGCGCCAGCCGCCCGGGCCATTTCCGCGGCGTCTCCACCATCGTCAGCAAGCTGTTTAACCTGGTGCAGCCGGACATCGCCTGCTTCGGTGAGAAAGATTTCCAGCAGCTGGCGCTGATCCGCAAATTGGTTGCCGACATGGGCTACGACATAGAGATTGTCGGCGTGCCGATTGTGCGTGCAAAAGACGGCCTGGCGCTCAGTTCCCGTAACGGCTACCTGACCGCCGAACAGCGTAAAATTGCGCCGGGCTTAAGCAAGGTCATGAATACCATGGCAGAGCAGCTGCTGGCGAAAGCGTTAACCGCGGAAGAGATTGTTGCTCTGGCTGAACAAGCGCTGAACGACAAAGGTCTTCGCGCTGACGACGTGCAAATTCGGGATGCCGATACGCTTCTGGCGCTGTCAGAGACCAGCAAACGTGCGGTAATTCTGGTGGCGGCATGGCTCGGCCAGGCTCGCCTTATCGACAACAAAGTGGTTGAGCTGGCGTAGTTTTTTCTACCCGGAAGATGAAAGGTAAACGTAATGATTCGCAAAATGCTGCAAGGTAAGCTTCACCGTGTGAAAGTCACTCAGGCCGACCTGCACTATGAAGGCTCCTGCGCGATCGACCAGGATTTTCTCGACGCGGCGGGTATTCTCGAAAACGAAGCGATTGATATCTGGAACGTGAATAACGGCAAGCGCTTCTCCACGTACGCGATCGCCGCCGAGCGCGGCTCCAAAATCATCTCCGTGAACGGCGCGGCGGCACACTGCGCGGACGTGGGTGATATTGTGATCATCGCCAGCTTCGTCATGATGTCTGATGAAGAAGCGCGCCGCTGGCAGCCAAAGGTCGCTTACTTTGAAGGCGATAACGACATGAAGCGCACCGCTAAGGCGATTCCGGTTCAGGTTGCCTGACGCTTACCCCTGCGGCTGATTACTGATCAGCCGCGACATCGTCTCCAGCGAATCCGTTCTTAAGATATACAGGCGTTTCAGTAAGAACGGATTATCCCCCGGCTTCACCTTCCCCTTCATCGTCGTCACGGCCAGATGGAAACCGGCATCATTCGCCGCCTTTATCGCTTTTTTGTCATAGCCGCCAAACGGATACGACAGATACAGCACGCGCGGATTGAACTGCGCCAGCGCACGCCGCGAGCGTTCAAAATCAAACAGGATCACATGATAGCTGCGGCTCAGTAAGATGGGGTGTTTATACCCATCCACGCGATGCAGAAAATGGGTGTGAGACTGGATGTCGAACACGTCCTGGATGCTCTTAATTTCCTGAACGCTCATGAACTGTAGCGATTTTGGGTCCCACTTTTGCGGATGGCCCTTGATACGGGATGAAATAATAAACGCCGTCGCGTTGAAGCCATACTTTTTCAGCACCGGATACGCGTAGCGGCTCACCGATTTGAGGCCGTCGTCAAAGGTGATCACCACCGCTTTCGCGGGGAGGTTCATTTTGTTACGCACGTACCCTTCCAGCTGGTACATCGTCAGCGTGGTATAGCCTTGATCGCGTAGCCAGGCCATCTGGTTATTAAACGCGCGTACGCTGGTCGTCGTGGAGGTGTGGCGAAAACGGGTGTTCTCTTCATCACGCAGGATATGATGATAGGTCAGAACCGGCAGCCCGTTATCTTCCTGCGCGTCCAGGCTGCTGATCCACGCCAGACGATTGCCGATACGGATCTGGAACCAGGTCTGGTTCAGGCGGTCTTTCAGCTTATTCAGGATCGGATAGCGAAGATTGGCGCTTAAGGTGCCAAACGGCGCGCTTCCACTGCTGGGAGCATTGTAGACAGGCGTGTCTTTCCAGGTGATGAGGTTTTGATTACTGAGCGGCTTATTGAGGTCGCCCAGGCTATCCTCAACGCGTTGTTTACCCTGCACTTTCTCAAGGTGGTCTTTATCAATAAAGCCCGTGCCAAATCCAAAACGAAATTCGTAGTAATCAGCTGCCGCCGGAAAAACGGCGAGGATCTGCCCGGCGCGGACGTTACCCACGTTCACCACGGCGTTACCCACCTGCGCCCATATGGCCGCATCTTCAGTGGTTTGCATATATTGAGCAGGTAAGCCTTGCTGACTGGTCAGGCTGGCAGACGCACCACCGGAAACCAGCAGCAGAAGGATAAAGATAACGCGCATGAGCATGGGATATAAATCGACACGGAAAATCAGCCGCCATTGTAGCAAAAGCGTCATCAATACCAATGTTTAATGCTTATACAGATCGTGAAGCAGAACGAAAGGCGGGTTTTTCTGCTGCTGGTGCCATAAGCTACTCACGCCCGGCGAGCCCTGCGCCACAATGGCGTGGCGAAACTCAGCGCTGCTCAACGTTGCGCGTAGCGGGTACATGACTTCGAGTAATGGCAGGCTGATACCGGAGATCACTTCACAGTTATCGTGCTTGTGGCTCATTAATGCCGCTGAACGATAAGGCGCCGCGCCCGATCTGTCGGTGAGAAAAATCACCCCATCACCGGTGTCGGTTTCATGCAGCGCGTCGCACATCATTCGGCTGAGCATGTTGGTGCTTAGCCCTCGCCAGTAGTTTACCGCGCGGCATTGCGCCAGGGGACCAAATCGGGCCTCCAGCTTCAGCAGCATTTCCTGCGCCACTTCATCGTGGCAGGTGATCACCCATCCCAGCATAACGTCTCTCCTTAGCAGGCGAGTAGTTTACCGGAGTGAAGGTTAGTTTACGGTGATAACTGTCAAAGAAAGTGCCCGGCAGACGGTACGTCGCCGGGCAGAAGGCAGAGGTTTAGCTGCGCAGGCCGCGACCACGCTGGATCAGATACCAGCACAGCAGGTAGAACGCCACGATAAACACCGCCAGCACGACAACGGTGGTGAACAGCGGCACGTCGGTAATGCCGAGGAAACCGAAGCGGAAACCGCTGATCATATAGACAATCGGGTTCAGGTGCGAGAGCGCCTGCCAGAACGGCGGCAGCAGCGTCAGGGAGTAGAACACCCCGCCGAGGTAGGTCAGCGGCGTCAGCACAAAGGTCGGGATCAGGCTGATGTCGTCAAACGTTTTCGCGAACACCGCATTCAGCAAGCCGGCCAGCGAGAACAGGATTGCCGTCAGCAACAGCGTCAGCGCCACGAACAGCCAGGAGTGAACCTGGAACGGCACGAAGAACAGCGAAATGGCCGTTACCAGGATCCCCACGCACAGCCCGCGCGCCACGCCGCCGCCCACGTAACCGGCGATGATGACGTGCGTTGGCACCGGCGCCACCAGCAGCTCTTCAATGTTGCGCTGGAACTTGGCGCTGAAGAACGACGACGCCACGTTCGCATAAGCGTTGGTGATCACCGCCATCATGATCAGGCCCGGCACGATGAACTGCATATAGGTGAAACCGTGCATCTCACCGATGCGGGAACCAATCAGGTTACCGAAAATGATGAAGTAGAGCGTCATGGTGATAACCGGCGGCACCAGGGTTTGCACCCAGATACGCATAAAGCGGTTGATCTCTTTCGCCCAGATGCTTTTCAGCGCGACCCAGTAAAGATGCGTCATGCCTTGTCTCCTTGTTTATCGTGCACCAGAGAGACAAACAGCTCTTCCAGTCGGTTCGCTTTGTTACGCATACTTAATACCTGAATGCCCTGCGCGCTCAGCTGTGAAAACACGCTGTTGATCCCCTGCTCGCGCAGCACTTCCACTTCCAGCGTCGAGGTATCGACCAGACGGTAGTTATACCCCTCCAGCTTCGGCAGTGCGCTTTTCGCCGCCAGATCGAGGATAAAGGTCTCTGATTTCAGTTTGGAGAGCAGATTCTTCATTGAGGTGTTTTCCACCAGCTCGCCGTGCTGGATAATGCCGATATTGCGGCACAGCATTTCCGCCTCTTCCAGATAGTGCGTGGTCAGAATGATGGTGGTGCCTTTATCGTTCAGATCCTTCAGGAAGCCCCACATGGATCGACGCAGTTCAATATCCACCCCGGCGGTCGGCTCATCGAGAATAAGCAGCTTTGGCTCATGCATCAGCGCGCGGGCAATCATCAGGCGGCGCTTCATCCCCCCGGACAACATCCGCGCGCGTTCGTTACGCTTTTCCCACAGATCGAGCTGTTTCAGGTACTTTTCGCTACGCTCCACCGCCTCTTTACGCTCGACGCCGTAGTAGCCCGCCTGGTTAACCACAATCTGCTGCACCGTTTCAAACGGGTTGAAGTTAAACTCCTGCGGCACCAGCCCCAGCTGACGCTTGGCGTTGACCACGTCTTTTTGCAGATCGTAGCCAAACACGCTGACGCGACCGGAAGTTTTGTTGACCAGCGAGCTGATGATCCCGATGGTGGTGGATTTCCCCGCCCCGTTCGGCCCCAGAAGCGCGTAGAAATCTCCCGCTTCGACTTTAAGATCTATCCCGCGCAGCGCCTGAACGCCTCCCGGGTAGGTTTTTTTGAGCTGTTCCAGCTCCAGTGCAATCGCCATGAATTCAACTTACCTTAAGTTCTGACACACGTTGTGTGGTTTCATTAAAAGTCGGGTTACCCTATAGTAGCGCAACGCAATCACTTGGTTACAGGTCGCTAACCTCCATGAACGACATAGATACACTCATCAGCAACAATGCACTATGGTCAAAAATGCTGGTGGAGGAAGACCCCGGATTTTTTGGAAAACTTGCACAAGCGCAGAACCCGCGCTTTCTCTGGATTGGATGTTCCGACAGCCGCGTCCCCGCCGAACGTCTGACCGGTCTTGAGCCTGGCGAACTGTTTGTTCACCGCAACGTTGCTAATCTGGTTATTCATACCGATCTCAACTGCCTTTCGGTTGTTCAGTATGCCGTTGATGTTCTGGAGGTCGAGCACATAATTATCTGCGGCCACTACGGCTGCGGCGGCGTGCAGGCGGCGGTCGAAAATACAGAGCTGGGGCTAATCGATAACTGGCTGCTGCACATTCGTGATATCTGGTTCAAACATAGCTCACTGCTGGGCGAAATGCCGCAGGAACGCCGTCTCGACACCCTGTGCGAGCTGAACGTGATGGAGCAGGTGTACAACCTGGGCCACTCTACCATTATGCAGTCGGCGTGGAAACGCGGGCAGAAGGTCTCTATCCACGGCTGGGCGTACGGTATTCACGACGGCCTGCTGCGCAATCTGGAAGTGACCGCCACCAACCGTGAAACGCTGGAGCAGCGTTACCGCTCGGGGATTGCCAACCTCAAGCTTAAGCACGTTAACCACAAATAAACAAAGCCGGGTGGCGGCTGCGCCTTACCCGGCCTACACGTGCCCTTCGTAGGCCCGGTAAGCGGAGCGCCACCGGGCAACACGCCACGATTACTCGTCCAGCATCACGACCTTGCCAACATACGGCAAATGACGATAACGCTGCGCGTAGTCAATGCCGTAACCCACGACGAATTCGTCCGGGATGGAGAAGCCAACGAACTCCACCGGCACCTGTACTTCACGGCGCTCAGGCTTATCCAGCAGGGTACAAATCGCCAGCGATTTTGGTCCGCGCAGGCTCAGGATCTCCCGCACTTTAGAGAGCGTGTTGCCGGAGTCGATGATGTCCTCAACGATCAACACATCTTTGCCACGAATATCTTCATCCAGATCTTTCAGGATTTTCACATCACGGGTTGTGGACATGCCGCTGCCGTAGCTGGAAGCGGTCATAAAATCGACCTCGTGCGGTACCTGCACTTCACGGCACAGGTCTGCCATGAACATGAAAGAACCGCGCAGCAGACCAACCAGCACCATTTCGCTGCCGCTGTCCTTGTAATGCTCGGTGATTTGACGACCCAGTTCGGCGATACGCGCTTTGATCTCGGCTTCCGGGATCATCACTTCAACAGTATGTTTCATATTACTAACCAAATGATTTTAATGAAAATCTCTCAATGCGGATGAATCTTGCTCCGGCATCGATACGCAAGCCAGCCATTATATCAGTAAATGGATAAGCCTGGCGTATGAGTTATAAAAGCAATATTTGTGATTCCGATCACAGTTGTTAATACCTATAATTAATTGCTAGCAAATAATTAACAAAACTGACGAGTACTTTTCTATGGCTGAAACAAAAACTAAGCAGCCGCGTCTACTGGTAACATTAACAGCCGCGTTTGCCGCATTCTGCGCGCTGTATTTGTTGATCGGAGGCGTCTGGCTGGTCGCTATTGGCGGCTCCTGGTACTACCCGATTGCGGGTCTGGTTATGGTTGGCGTAACCGTCCTGCTGTTGCGGAGAAAACGTTCTGCTCTGTGGCTGTATGCCGCCCTGCTCCTTGCCACCATGATCTGGGGCGTGTGGGAAGTCGGGTTCGACTTCTGGGCGCTGACGCCGCGCAGCGACATTCTGGTCTTCTTCGGTATCTGGCTGATCCTGCCGTTTGTCTGGCGTCGTCTGATCGTCCCGTCCAGCGGTGCCGTAGCCGGCCTGCTCGTTGCCCTGCTGATTAGCGGCGGTATCCTGACCTGGGCCGGTTTCAACGACCCGCAGGAGATCCACGGTACGCTGAACACAGAATCCACGCCAGCCGCGGCTATTTCGCAGGTGGCAGACGGCGACTGGCCCGCTTATGGCCGTAATCAGGAAGGTCAACGCTACTCCCCGCTGAAGCAGATCAACGCGGACAACGTGAAAAACCTGAAGGAAGCCTGGGTATTCCGCACCGGCGACCTGAAAATGCCGAACGATCCGGGTGAGCTGACCAACGAAGTGACCCCGATTAAAGTGGGCAACATGCTCTACCTGTGTACGGCGCACCAGCGTCTGTTCGCGCTCGACGCGGCCACCGGTAAAGAGAAATGGCACTTCGATCCACAGCTGAACTCCAACCCGTCGTTCCAGCACATCACCTGCCGCGGCGTCTCTTACCACGAAGCGCGCGCGGATAATGCCAGCCCGGAAGTCATTGCCGACTGTCCTCGCCGCATTATGCTGCCGGTGAACGATGGCCGCCTGTTTGCCATTAACGCTGAGACCGGCAAGCTGTGCGAAACCTTCGCCAACAAAGGTATCCTGAATCTTCAGACCAACATGCCGGACACCACGCCGGGTCTGTATGAGCCAACCTCCCCGCCAATCATCACCGATAAAACCATCGTGATTGCCGGTTCGGTAACGGATAACTTCTCTACCCGTGAAACCTCCGGCGTTATCCGTGGTTTCGACGTGAACACCGGTAAACTGCTGTGGGCCTTCGACCCGGGCGCGAAAGATCCAAACGCAATCCCGTCTGACGAGCACACCTTTACCTTTAACTCGCCGAACTCATGGGCACCGGCCGCGTATGACGCGAAGCTGGACCTGGTTTACCTGCCAATGGGCGTGACCACGCCGGATATCTGGGGCGGTAACCGCACGCCGGAGCAGGAACGTTACGCCAGCTCCATCGTGGCGCTGAACGCAACGACCGGTAAACTGGCGTGGAGCTATCAGACCGTTCACCACGATCTGTGGGATATGGATATGCCATCCCAGCCGACGCTGGCGGATATTACCGTTAACGGCAAAACCGTTCCGGTGATTTACGCCCCGGCGAAAACCGGCAACATCTTCGTGCTGGATCGCAGCAACGGTAAGCTGGTTGTGCCTGCGCCGGAAAAACCGGTTCCACAGGGCGCTGCCAAAGGCGACTACGTCACCAAAACGCAGCCGTTCTCTGACCTGAGCTTCCGTCCGGAGAAAAACCTCAGCGGTGCGGACATGTGGGGTGCTACCATGTTTGACCAGCTGGTATGCCGCGTGATGTTCCATCAGCTGCGCTACGAAGGGATTTTCACCCCACCGTCAGAGCAGGGTACGCTGGTCTTCCCGGGTAACCTGGGGATGTTCGAATGGGGCGGGATCTCCGTTGACCCGAACCGTCAGGTCGCTATCGCTAACCCAATGGCGCTGCCGTTCGTGTCCCGTCTGATCCCACGCGGTCCGGGTAACCCAATGGAGCAGCCGAAGGATGCGAAAGGCAGCGGTACCGAAGCCGGTATCCAGCCGCAGTATGGCGTTCCTTACGGTGTGACTCTGAATCCGTTCCTCTCTCCGTTCGGTCTGCCGTGTAAACAGCCTGCCTGGGGTTATATCTCCGGCCTGGATCTGAAGACCAACAAGATTGTCTGGAAGAAACGTATTGGTACGCCGCAGGACAGCATGCCGTTCCCAATGCCGGTTCCGGTGCCATTCAATATGGGTATGCCAATGCTGGGTGGCCCAATCTCCACCGCCGGTAACGTGCTGTTCATCGCGGCGACCGCAGATAACTACCTGCGCGCGTACAACATGACCAACGGTGAAAAACTGTGGCAGGGCCGTCTGCCGGCCGGTGGCCAGGCAACGCCGATGACCTATGAAGTGAATGGCAAGCAGTACGTTGTCATCTCTGCGGGTGGTCACGGTTCGTTTGGTACGAAGATGGGCGACTATATTGTCGCGTATGCACTGCCTGACGACGCTAAGTAATGAAAAAGCCCGGTGGCGCTAACGCATACCGGGCTTTCGGGTGTCCTATGTAGGCCGGGTAAGGCGAAGCCGCCACCCGGCTTTTTTTATACGGTAAAGCCCAGCATCATCCCCGTATCTTCATGCTCCAGCAGGTGACAGTGCGCCATATAAGCAAACTCTTTCGGCGCCTCGTGGTCGAACTTCACCAGCACCTCGCTGACGCCGCCTTCCACCCTCACCGTATCTTTCCAGCCCGCGCGATGCGCGTCCGGCGCTTTACCGTTCTCGGAGAGAATGCGGAACTGCGTGCCGTGGATATGGAACGGGTGCAGCATCATGTCGCCTTCGCCTGAAATGACCCAGCGCTCAAACTGCCCTTTCGTTGCGGCGAACATCGGTGTGTTCATATCGAACGCCTGGCCGTTGATACGGTTGGCGTTGTGGAAATCGAAACCATGACCGCCGTGATCCATGCCGCCCATTTTGCCGTGGTCCATATTCATGTGGCCCATCATCTGGCCGTGGTGCATTCCCGCCATGGCCTGATTGCCATACTTCTTCATCAGCGCCTGCATGCCCATCATGTCGAGCATCGGGTCCATAGAGAGCTGAAGCTTACGCTGCGTCAGCCCATCCAGCGACGGGAGCGCTGGCAGCGTGGTCAGGGTGTCCGGCAGAGTGCCGGAGGCGGTGATCTGTAGTGGCTGAATGCGCAGCACCGGGTGTGGTTTATCAAACGGCGCGACGGCCATCCCCATCTGGCTGACCGGCAGGGTCACGAGGTCAAACGCTTTACCATCGCTGATATCCACCAGCACCTCGAAGCGTTCGCCCATCAGCATCGGCAGCTCGCTCACTTTTACCGGTTCCGGCAGCAGGCCGCCGTCGCTTGCCACCACATAAAGTGGGCGCTTATCGCTGGTGGCGAAGTTCAGCGAGCGGGCGTTACAGCCGTTAAGCAGGCGTAAGCGCAGCCAGCCTTTCGGGGCGGCATGCTGTGGGTAGATTGCCCCGTTGGTCAGCAACGTATCGCCAAACCAGCCTACCGCCGCGCTCATCACATCCAGCTGATAGTCAATTTGCCCGTCAGCGCTGAATTTTTTGTCCTGCACAATCACCGGAACATCGTCGATACCCCACTGTTTTGGCAGGCGCAGGAGGCGGCTTTCGTCATCCTCAATCAACACCAGTCCGGCCAGCCCCATCGCCACCTGATGGCCCGTTTTGCCATGCTGATGCGGGTGGAACCAGCAGGTTGCCGCCCGCTGGTCAGGGGTAAAGGTTACGCTGCGTTTACCCCCAGGCTTGATAACGCCCTGGGGACCACCATCCACTTCGCCCGGGACTTCCAGCCCGTGCCAGTGCACCGTGGTCTCTTCAGAAAGCGAGTTATGAATGTCTACCGTCACCGCTTTCCCTTTTCGTAGCTGCAACGCCGGGCCGAGCAGATTGCCGTTATAACCCCACGTCGTCGCGGCGTGTTGCCCGAACGTGGTTTTGCCTGCCTGCACCACAAGCTGGATGCGGCTACGGGCATCTGCGCTGAGTAACTCAGGGATCGGTAAAGCAGGTCTGTCGGCGGCAAAAACAGCGCGGCTCCAGAGCGGTAACGCGCTGGCAACCCCCAGCGCGGCAGAATATTTTAAAAAATCACGACGTTGCATGTGCATTTCCTTATTTCCAGGCGGCGATCTTTTGAGCATAAACCCTCCCCTTACCGGAAGGTCAAGCACGGCGGCAATAATAAAGATCGTCGGCCTGGCATCAAGTATGCTAACGTTAATTTTCCGTGATGCAATGGTAAAGGCAATGAAGACGTTTTTCAGAACAATTTTGTTCGCCAGCCTGATGGCGATGTGTGCGAACAGTTACGCGCTTAGTGAAAACGAAGCGGAAGATATGGCCGATCTGACGGCAGTTTTTGTTTTTCTGAAGAACGATTGTGGTTACCAGAATTTACCCAATGGGCAAATTCGTCGCGCACTGGTCTTTTTTGCCCAGCAGAACCAATGGGACCTCAGCAACTACGACAGCTTCGACATGAAGGCGCTCGGTGAAGACAGCTACCGTGATTTAAGCGGTATCGGTATTCCCACTGCTAAAAAATGCAAAGCGCTGGCACGCGATTCACTCAGCCTGCTCGCCTACGTGAAGTAACCTTCCCGACGCCCCTTGTTGACCCGCTAACCGCCTCACGGCGGTTTTGTGTTGCGCCCATCTGCCGGATGTAATGGATGTTAACGAAGGAGGTGCTCCCCATGACCGATAAAACGGTATGGCAAGAAACGCTGCATGACCAGTTTGGTCAATATTTTGCCGTGGATAACGTGCTCTATCATGAGAAAACCGATCATCAGGATCTGATAATCTTCGAGAACGCTGCCTTTGGCCGCGTCATGGCGCTGGATGGCGTGGTGCAGACCACCGAGCGCGACGAGTTTATCTATCACGAAATGATGACCCACGTCCCGCTGCTGGCCCACGGCCACGCGAAGCACGTGCTGATTATTGGGGGCGGTGACGGCGCCATGCTGCGTGAAGTCTCTCGCCACCAGAATGTCGAAACCATCACCATGGTGGAAATCGACGCCGGGGTGGTGTCGTTTTGCCGCCAGTATCTGCCAAACCACAATGCCGGCAGCTATGACGATCCGCGCTTTCAGCTGGTTATCGACGATGGCGTCAATTTTGTTAATCAGACTACGCAAACGTTTGATGTCATTATCTCTGACTGTACCGACCCTATCGGCCCCGGCGCGTCGCTGTTTACCTCTTCGTTTTACGAAGGCTGCAAGCGCTGCCTGAAACCTGGTGGGATTTTTGTGGCGCAAAACGGCGTCTGCTTCCTGCAACAGGATGAAGCGCTGGATAGCCACCGTAAGCTGAGCACCTATTTTAGCGACGTCAGCTTCTATCAGGCGGCGATCCCGACCTACTACGGCGGGATTATGACCTTTGCCTGGGCGACGGATAACGACGTCCTGCGCCATCTCTCCACCGAAATCATTCAGGCCCGCTTCCACCAGGCCGGACTCACGTGCCGATACTACAATCCGGCGATCCACACCGCAGCCTTTGCGTTGCCTCAATACCTGCAAGATGCGCTGTCCTCAAAGGAGGTGAACTAATTGAAAAAGCTTAAACTGCATGGCTTTAACAATCTGACCAAAAGCCTGAGTTTTTGTATTTACGATATCTGCTACGCCAAAACGGCAGAAGAGCGCGATGGTTATATCGCCTATATCGATGAACTCTACAACGCCAACCGTCTGACCGAGATCCTGTCAGAGACCTGCTCGATTATCGGCGCGAACATCCTGAACATTGCGCGCCAGGATTATGAGCCTCAGGGTGCGAGCGTCACCATCCTGGTCAGTGAAGAGCCGGTTGACCCGCAGCTGATCGACAAAACCGAACATCCCGGCCCGCTGCCCGAAGTGGTGGTGGCGCACCTCGATAAAAGCCATATCTGCGTTCACACCTATCCGGAAAGCCACCCTGAAGGCGGACTGTGTACGTTCCGCGCGGATATTGAAGTGTCGACCTGCGGGGTGATTTCACCGCTGAATGCGTTGAATTATTTAATCCACCAGCTGGAATCAGACATCGTCACCATTGATTATCGTGTGCGCGGTTTTACCCGTGATATCAATGGCATGAAGCACTTCATCGATCATGAGATCAACTCCATTCAGAACTTCATGTCCGACGATATGAAGTCGCTGTACGACATGATGGATGTGAACGTCTATCAGGAAAATATCTTCCATACCAAGATGATGCTTAAGGAGTTCGACCTTAAGCACTATATGTTCCACACCAGGCCGGAAGATTTGAGTGAAGAAGAGCGTAAGGTCATTACCGACCTGCTCTGGAAAGAGATGCGCGAGATCTACTACGGCCGCAATATTCCGACCGTGTAAACGTGACCCGAAGCAGGGATGCTTCGGGGAGTTACTTCTGTTTCATAAAGTCGCGGTAGGCGTTCACCACTTTCAGGAAGTCTTCCACACCGCACAGCGACAGGCTCTCTTCGTCGTAGTAGCTCATCCCCTCTTCCATCTCATCCCCCGAAAACTCCAGCTGGTTGGCGCGCACCATCACCTCTTCGCCATCCATCCACAGGGTGTACTCATGCCCGGCACGTTGCCAGGAGCGTTCACTGCCTTTCACCGTTTCCGCCGCCTGTTCGACTTCATCCAGCAGCGCGAGGTTCTCTTTCACCTCTTCGTTAAACCAGTGCCCAACGGCTTCGTGCCCCATCGACATTCGCACTTTCACCACGCCGGTGATGTCGCGCAAAAATTCGTAATCCATAGCGTTTTCCTCTGCAAAGCCATTAGGGTAATTATCGCAGCAGAGAGGAAGAAAAAAAGCGGGAGAGGTGGGAGGAATGAAAATAAAAAACCCACCGACGTTGCGATGGGTTTTGTAGGCCCGGTAAGCGTAGCGCCACCGGGCAATGGGTCAGGTGCGGTCTGGTGCCCTCACCCCCAGCCCCTCTCCCACGGGAGAGGGTAGCATTTATACTGCCGTCTGGAAGATCACCCCGTCAGCCTTCTCGGTGTACTGAGAGAGCTGGTCGAAGTTCAGATAGCGATAGGTATCCACCGCCGTCTTATCCACCTGCGCCACAAAGGTCTGGTACTCTTCCGGCGTTGGCAGTTTGCCAATCAGCGCCGCAACCGCCGCCAGCTCCGCAGAGGCCAGGTAGACGTTCGCACCGGTACCTAAACGGTTCGGGAAGTTACGGGTAGAGGTGGAAACCACTGTCGCACCGTCGGCCACGCGCGCCTGGTTGCCCATGCACAGGGAACAGCCAGGGATTTCAATACGCGCCCCGCTCTTACCGAACACGCTGTAGTAGCCTTCTTCCGTCAGCTGTGCCGCGTCCATACGGGTTGGCGGCGCCACCCACAGGCGGGTCGGCAGCTGGCCCTTGTGGGTATCCAGCAGCTTACCGGCGGCGCGGAAGTGGCCGATGTTGGTCATGCAGGAGCCGATGAACACTTCGTCGATCTTATCGCCCTGTACGTCTGAAAGCAGACGCGCATCGTCAGGATCGTTTGGCGCGCACAGGATCGGCTCTTTGATATCCGCCAGATCGATGTCGATCACCGCCGCGTACTCTGCGTCAGCGTCGGCTTCCAGCAGCTGCGGATCCGCCAGCCATTTTTCCATGCCCTGAATACGACGCTCCAGCGTACGACGGTCGCCGTACCCTTCTGCAATCATCCACTTCAGCAGCACGATGTTGGAGGTCAGATACTCGATAATCGGCTCTTTGTTCAGCTTGATGGTACAGCCTGCCGCAGAACGCTCGGCGGAGGCGTCGGTCAGCTCGAACGCCTGCTCAACTTTCAGATCCGGCAGCCCTTCAATTTCCAGAATGCGACCAGAGAAGATGTTTTTCTTCCCTTTCTTCTCAACGGTCAGCAGCCCCTGTTTGATGGCGTACAGCGGGATCGCGTGAACCAGGTCGCGCAGCGTGATGCCCGGCTGCATTTTGCCCTTGAAGCGCACCAGCACGGATTCAGGCATGTCGAGCGGCATTACGCCGGTCGCCGCTGCAAACGCCACCAGGCCGGAGCCCGCCGGGAAGGAGATCCCGATTGGGAAACGGGTATGGGAATCACCGCCGGTGCCCACGGTATCCGGCAGCAGCATGCGGTTCAGCCAGGAGTGGATGACGCCATCACCCGGGCGCAGGGAGACACCGCCGCGGTTCATGATGAAGTCCGGCAGCGTGTGGTGCGTGGTCACGTCAACCGGCTTAGGATACGCCGCCGTGTGGCAGAAGGACTGCATCACCAGGTCAGAAGAGAAGCCCAGGCACGCCAGGTCTTTCAGTTCATCACGGGTCATTGGGCCAGTGGTGTCCTGAGAACCCACTGAGGTCATCTTCGGCTCGCAGTACGCGCCAGGACGGATACCGGCAACGCCGCAGGCGCGACCCACCATTTTCTGTGCCAGCGAGAAGCCGCGGTTGCTTTCCGCCACGTCTTTCGCCTGACGGAATACGTCACTGTGCGGCAGACCCAGCGCTTCACGCGCTTTGGTGGTCAGGCCACGACCGATGATCAGCGGGATACGTCCACCGGCACGCACTTCGTCGATCAGCACGTCGGTTTTCAGCTCGAAGCTTGCCAGCAGTTCGTTGGTTTCGTGGTTGCGCACTTCGCCCTTGAACGGGTAAACGTCAATCACGTCGCCCATGTTCAGGTTAGAAACATCTACTTCGATCGGCAGCGCGCCCGCATCTTCCATGGTGTTGAAGAAGATCGGTGCAATTTTGCCGCCGAGGCACAGGCCGCCGCCGCGCTTGTTCGGCACGTGCGGAATATCGTCGCCCATGAACCACAGCACGGAGTTGGTTGCGGACTTACGGGAAGAACCGGTACCCACAACATCACCGACGTAGGCCAGCGGGAAACCTTTTTGTTGCAGCGTTTCGATCTGTTTGATCGGGCCCACTACGCCCGGCTGATCCGGCTCGATCCCTTCACGGGCGTTTTTCAGCATCGCCAGAGCGTGCAGCGGGATATCAGGACGAGACCACGCGTCCGGTGCCGGAGACAGGTCATCGGTGTTGGTTTCACCGGTCACCTTAAAGACGGTCACGGTAATTTTTTCAGCCAGCGCAGGGCGGTTCAGGAACCATTCGGCATCGGCCCAGGACTGCATGACCTGCTTCGCGTAAACGTTGCCCGCTTTGGCTTTTTCTTCCACATCGTAGAAGTTATCGAACATCAGCAGCGTTGAAGAGAGCGCTTTGGCGGCAATCGGTGCCAGCGTGTCGTTATCCAGCGCATCAATCAGCGGATGAATGTTGTAGCCGCCCTGCATGGTGCCGAGCAGTTCAATCGCTTTTTCAGGAGTAACCAGTGGGGAGGTGGCTTCGCCTTTGGCAACGGCGGCAAGGAATCCGGCTTTTACGTAGGCAGCTTCATCTACGCCAGGCGGTACACGGTTGATCAACAGATCCAACAGGAATTCTTCTTCGCCCTTAGGCGGGTTCTTCAGCAGCTCGACGAGCGCGGCCATTTGGGTTGCATCTAAAGGTTTGGGTACAATTCCCTCGGCGGCACGTTCTGCTACGTGCTTACGGTATTCTTCTAGCACGACGGTTCTCCTCGCTCTCATTGTCATATGCGGCGGGCGTTCTCTTCACGCTCCTGTGAGACAGCAGTTTGTAGGGTAAATGCCCGATACCGCGTCGGGCAGCATAGCAGGATTTCTGCACAGTGTTAATCTGTTTACAAAAAAGCAACATTAAATTATTTGCTGAATCGTTAAGCATGGTGTAGCGGGGAGACGCGTCGACTTTTGGAC
Organism: Enterobacter cloacae complex sp. I2; assembly: GCF_014896205.1. NCBI lineage: Bacteria > Pseudomonadati > Pseudomonadota > Gammaproteobacteria > Enterobacterales > Enterobacteriaceae > Enterobacter > Enterobacter cloacae complex sp. I2. Next base: position 104,635 of record NZ_JADBRA010000009.1, on the reverse strand, counting down.
ACAAAAAAACCGCCTGATAGCGGTTAATTTGTTGCCTTGCGGTGGTAGCACACCGGGCTGGCAGTTTAGCGGCAATGCACTCGCCATAAATAATGCTCCTGTGTATGCAGATCTGCAAGCACATGTTCTGTCTTTACGAGCCTCCATCCAGTTCCGCATGAAAAAGAATGAAACTTCATTTCGCCTCTTTTAAGTCCATATCGGCTGTAATACTGTTGCGCTCGGCCTGCTTCGCTGGTGTAGCAACCAGTCACCGGGCCCGGGAGCAGTTCCGTAACCTACGCGGCAATGTACTCATTTGCCTGGTTCTGCCTTTCCCGGTGGAGAATGAACCCGCGTAGCCTGTACAGGAACGCACGCAATGGAGATGCGAATCACTGCGCTGATCGTTGTGATTGGTTTACTGCTTACCGCACTGCACGGTGGCTGGAGCATATCCGACATCACGGTGCTGTTTGTCGTCAACCTCGGCAACTAGCTGCTGGCCGCTCGCAAGAGCGGCCTTCTGAATTCCCGTCGCCTTTTTAGCCACCAGATATAATTGTGTAATAAATGCACACACTCTTTATCCGGACGCGCCGGGTGGTTTCCCAAGAAAAGTCAAAACGGTAAAACACGGGTGAATGATACTCGCGGCAACAGCAACGCCTCCCGGCACTGCACTCGTCTCGTTGGAGCCATTTTATGAAGTTGCCTTCTAAACCCCATCTTCTTGTTCTGCTTTGCAGTGCGGGACTGTTTGCCGCCTCGGGCGTCTTGTTTGTTAAAAGCCGCGTAACGGAGCCTGCTCCGGTTGCACAGCCCCCTGCCCCACCGGCAACCCAACCTGTGGCCGTCGCTACCCCGGCCTACACTGCTGCGCAAATCGACCAGTGGGTAGCCCCTGTTGCGCTTTACCCGGATGCCCTGCTGTCGCAAATCCTGATGGCGTCGACCTACCCGTCTAACGTTATACAGGCCGCGCAGTGGTCAAAAGATAACCCCAAAATGCAGGGGGATAACGCCATTCAGGCGGTCGCCAACCAGCCATGGGATCCCAGCGTAAAATCGCTGGTCGCGTTTCCTCAGCTGATGTCGCTGATGGGCGAAAATCCGCCGTGGGTACAGAACCTGGGGGATGCCTTTCTTGCACAGCCGAAGGATGTGATGGATTCAGTACAGCGGTTGCGCCTGCTGGCACAACAAACGGGTGCGCTACAATCCACGCCGCAGCAGACGGTCACCACCGTCACGAAGGCTGTACCGACAAAAACCGCGACAACCGCAACCCCCTCCAGCCCAACGGTGATTAAGATTGAATCCGCCGATCCGCAGGTGGTGTATGTCCCTACCTATAACCCGAATACGGTTTACGGCACCTGGCCTGAACCCGCGTACCCGCCGGTCTATCTCCCGCCCTCACCCGGCGAACAGTTTACCGACAGCCTCGTTAAAGGGTTAGGCTTCAGCCTCGGGGTCGCGACAACCTACGCCATCTTCAGCAATATCGACTGGGATGACGACAACTGGGATCACCATCATCACGATGATGACTGGGACAATCACGGCGGCTATAACCGTAACGGTGATAACAATATCAATATCAACGTGGATAACTTCAACAGAATCAGCGGGCAGCACCTGAACGGCAATGACCGCACCTGGCAGCACAACCCTGCTTATCGTGAAGGCGTGGCTTATCCGAATAACCAACTGGTTAGCCGTTTCCACTCCACGAACGCGGCAACGGGATTAAGTACGACCCAGCAAAGGCCGGTCAATCGCGACAGCCAGCGCCAGGCCGCTCTCAGCCAGATGGAAAAAGCGACGGGAAAAACGTTCCCACAATCGACACATACGGATGCACGAGACGCTCAGCGTCTGGCCTCAACGCAGCAGCTTAAGCAAATATCACAGCGCAATAATTTCCGCGGGTATGACGCCAGGCCGCAAGCCGTACAACGGACCAGCGCGCCGCAGCATGAAAATCATCAGGCTCCTGAGAAGCGTATTACGCAGACGGCACGGCACCCTGCCAGCGCACACCGCGCCAATGCCCTGAGCGGCAACGACAGCCGCTCGGCCTCCTGGCAGGCCCAGCAGCAGCGCGGGGCGCAAAGCCGCCACCTGTCGGCACAGCAGCATCCCCGACAGCGCACCGCCGACCGTACCGAACACCGCGAATTCCGTCATCGTTAAGGGAGCCGACATGAAAAGTAAACTACTCAGTGGAATGGTGTTGTTCATGGTGTCGGCAGCGGTTATGGCGCAGCAATCCTTCAGCTCGCCGGATCGGGCGACCCGCGCGCTGGCAACCGCCATCAGCGAGCACAACGAAAGCGCGATGAGCGCGCTGCTCGGCGAAAAATGGCGCGACGTTCTGCCGCCCGAAGGTGTCGATCCCGATGCTGTGGATCGTTTTCTGAGAGACTGGAAGGTTCGCCATGAAACCGTCGTCAATGGCGACGTGGCGCACCTGGCGGTGGGCAAGAACGGCTGGCAGCTGCCGATACCGGTAATCAAAACCGCCTCAGGCTGGCAGTTCGACATGCAGAAAGCCGCTGAAGAGATCCAGACCCGCGAAATCGGTCGCAACGAGCTCGCGGCCATCGAAGCGCTTCACGCCTACGTCGATGCGCAGCTGCGGTACTTTGCACTGAACCAGAAATACGTGCAGAAAATTGTCAGTTCTGAAGGGAAAAAGGATGGGCTGTACTGGCCCGTCTCGCCTGGCGATGCGCCAAGTCCGCTTGGCCCGGCGTTTAGTCCACCACAGCCGGGGGCGGGTTACCATGGCTATCGCTTCCGCATCCTGTCGGATAAGAATGGCTTTGCCATGGTTGCCTGGCCCGTGAGCTACGGTCAGACGGGGATAATGAGCTTTGTTGTAAACCAGAATGACGAGGTCTATCAGGCTGATCTCGGTAACGACTCAGCGCAGAAAGCGCAGGCTCTGTCTGAATATCACCCGGATAAAACCTGGCAGCCTGTCGCCCCTTAAACGCAGCGCATAAAAAAAGCGGCCTCAGGCCGCTTTTTTCATCTGAAGAAACTTATTTCTTCTTCGCTTTCGCGTTTGGCAGGTCAGTGATGCTACCTTCAAACACTTCTGCCGCCAGGCCCACGGACTCGTGCAGAGTCGGGTGCGCGTGGATGGTCAGCGCGATGTCTTCCGCGTCACAGCCCATTTCGATAGCCAGACCGATTTCACCCAGCAGCTCGCCGCCGTTGGTGCCGACAATCGCACCACCGATCACGCGGTGAGTCTCTTTGTCGAAGATCAGCTTGGTCATACCGTCTGCGCAGTCGGACGCGATAGCACGGCCAGAAGCAGCCCACGGGAAGGTGGCGGTTTCGTAGCTGATGCCTTTCTCTTTCGCTTCTTTCTCGGTCAGACCGACCCATGCCACTTCTGGCTCGGTGTACGCGATAGATGGGATCACTTTCGGATCGAAGTAGTGCTTCATGCCGGCGATAACTTCAGCGGCAACGTGACCTTCGTGAACGCCTTTGTGCGCCAGCATTGGCTGACCGACGATGTCGCCGATAGCAAAGATGTGCGGCACGTTGGTGCGCAGCTGTTTGTCAACGCGGATGAAGCCACGGTCGTCCACTTCCACGCCCGCTTTACCGGCGTCAAGGTTTTTACCGTTCGGCACGCGGCCGATAGCCACCAGCACGGCGTCGTAACGCTGTGGTTCAGCAGGGGCTTTTTTGCCTTCCATGGAAACGTAAATACCGTCTTCTTTCGCTTCAACGGCAGTCACTTTGGTTTCCAGCATCAGGTTGAATTTCTTGCTGATGCGCTTGGTGAAGACTTTAACGATGTCTTTGTCAGCAGCCGGGATCACCTGGTCGAACATTTCAACCACGTCGATCTCTGAACCCAGCGCATGGTACACGGTACCCATTTCCAGACCGATGATACCGCCGCCCATCACCAGCAGGCGCTTAGGAACGGTTTTCAGCTCCAGGGCATCGGTGGAATCCCACACGCGCGGATCTTCATGTGGAATGAATGGCAGTTCGATTGGGCGAGAGCCTGCCGCGATGATCGCGTTGTCGAAGTTGATCACGGTTTTGCCGTTTTCGCCTTCCACTTCCAGGGTGTTCGCACCGGTGAATTTACCCAGACCGTTAACCACTTTTACCTTACGGCCTTTCGCCATGCCAGCCAGACCACCGGTCAGCTGAGTGATAACTTTCTCTTTCCAGGTACGGATTTTGTCGATGTCGGTTTTTGGCTCGCCGAAGACGATACCGTGTTCAGCCAGCGCTTTGGCTTCTTCGATAACTTTCGCTACGTGCAGCAGCGCTTTAGAAGGGATACAGCCGACGTTCAGACAAACACCGCCGAGGGTGCTGTAACGTTCTACGATGACGGTTTCCAGACCTAAATCCGCTGCGCGAAATGCTGCGGAGTAACCTGCCGGGCCTGCCCCAAGTACTACGACCTGAGTTTTGATTTCTGTGCTCATCATGACCTCTTAATGTATACCCGTCGTCCACCGGGTCGTTCTATCCGCCCGTATTTTACAAAATTGTTAACAATTTTGAAACAACAAACGGCTCACGAATTATCGCTTTCACCAATAACCTCAAAAGCCCCATGAGATTATCAGAAAAAAGCCGGCCGATTGGCCGGCTTTTCGATTACATCACCAGGCGGCGAATGTCGCTCAGGGTGTTGTTGATGATGGTGATGAAACGCGCACCATCAGCCCCGTCAATCACGCGGTGGTCGAAGGACAGAGAGATTGGCATCATCAGACGCGGCACGAACTCTTTGCCATTCCACACCGGCTCCATCGCGGACTTGGACACACCGAGGATAGCCACTTCCGGCGCGTTAACAATCGGCGCGAAGTGGGTGGTACCCAGGCCGCCGATGCTGGAGATAGTGAAGCAGCCGCCCTGCATTTCGCCGGCAGTCAGCTTACCATCACGCGCTTTCTTGGAGATGGTGGTCAGTTCACGGGACAGCTCGGTAATGCTCTTCTTGTTCACGTCCTTGAAGACCGGAACAACCAGACCATTTGGCGTATCTACCGCAACACCGATGTTGATGTATTTCTTCAGCGTCAGCTTCTGGCCGTCTTCGGACAGGGAGCTGTTGAAGCGTGGCATCTGCTCCAGAGCAGCGGCAACGGCTTTCATGATGAAGACCACTGGGGTGAATTTCACGTCCAGCTTACGCTTCTCGGCTTCGGCGTTCTGCTGTTTACGGAACGCTTCCAGATCGGTGATATCGGTCTTATCGAAGTGGGTAACGTGCGGGATCATCACCCAGTTACGGCTCAGGTTAGCACCAGAGATTTTCTGGATACGGCCCAGCTCCACTTCTTCGATTTCGCCGAACTTGCTGAAGTCCACTTTCGGCCATGGCAGCATGCCCGGGATACCGCCGCCAGCGGCTGCCGCAGGTGCAGCTTCGGCGCGTTTCACCGCGTCTTTCACGTAAGCCTGAACGTCTTCGCGCAGGATACGACCCTTACGGCCGGTGCCTTTCACTTTCGCCAGGTTCACGCCGAACTCGCGCGCCAGGCGACGGATCAGCGGAGTCGCGTGGACGTATGCGTCGTTTTCAGCAAACTCAGATTTTTCTGCTTTTGCAGCAGGGGCAGCGGCTGGTTTAGCAGCCTGAGCCGGTGCAGCAGCCGGTGCTGGAGCAGCCGCGGCAGCCGGAGCTGCGGCAGGCGCAGCGCCTTCCACTTCGAAGACCATGATCAGGGAGCCGGTAGACACTTTGTCGCCGGTGCTGATTTTGATCTCTTTAACGGTACCGGCGAACGGCGCAGGCACTTCCATGGAAGCCTTGTCGCCTTCAACGGTGATCAGTGACTGTTCAGCGGCAACTTTATCGCCCACTTTCACCATCACTTCGGTGACCTCAACTTCGTCACCGCCGATGTCCGGTACGTTAACGTCTTTCGCACCGCCAGCAGCCGCTGGTGCAGCCGCCTGAGCCGGAGCAGCTTCCGCTTTCGCTGGAGCCGCAGCGCCTTCAGCGCCCGCCACTTCAAAGACCATGATCAGGGAACCAGTAGACACTTTGTCACCGGTGTTGATCTTGATCTCTTTCACGGTACCCGCGAACGGCGCCGGTACTTCCATAGAGGCTTTGTCGCCTTCTACGGTGATCAGTGACTGCTCAGCTTCAACTTTGTCGCCCACTTTCACCAGGATTTCGGTAACTTCAACTTCGTCACCGCCGATGTCAGGCACGTTAACGTCTTTCGCGCTCGCGGCAGCTGCTGGAGCAGCGGCGGCCGGAGCGGCTTCTTTCTTCTCTTCCTGCGCAGGTGCAGCAGCTGCTGCACCGTCGGCGGAATCGAAAATCATGATCAGTTTGCCGGTCTCGGTTTTATCGCCAACGGAGACTTTGATCTCCTTAACGATGCCAGCCTGAGGAGACGGGACTTCCATAGAGGCTTTGTCGCCTTCTACGGTGATCAGCGACTGTTCAGCTTCAACTTTGTCGCCCACTTTGACCAGGATCTCGGTGATTTCAACTTCATCAGCCCCGATGTCCGGTACATTGATTTCGATAGCCATTATTCTTTTACCTCTTACGCCAGACGCGGGTTAACTTTATCTGCATCGATGTTGAATTTGGTAATTGCGTCCGCAACCACTTTCTTATCGATTTCGCCACGTTTAGCCAGTTCGCCCAGTGCTGCTACCACCACGTAGGAAGCATCAACTTCGAAGTGGTGACGCAGGTTTTCGCGGCTGTCAGAACGACCGAAGCCGTCAGTACCCAGTACGCGATAATCATCAGCTGGAACGTAAGTACGAACCTGCTCAGCGAACAGTTTCATATAGTCAGTAGACGCCACCGCTGGCGCGTCGTTCATCACCTGAGCGATGTACGGAACGCGTGGGGTTTCCAGTGGGTGCAGCATGTTCCAGCGCTCACAATCCTGGCCATCACGCGCCAGTTCAGTGAAGGAGGTAACGCTGTACACGTCGGAACCGACGCCGTAGTCTTTCGCCAGGATCTGCGCTGCTTCACGAACGTGACGCAGGATAGAGCCGGAGCCCAGCAGCTGAACTTTACCTTTGCTACCTTCAATGGTTTCGAGTTTGTAGATACCTTTACGGATACCTTCCTCGGCACCTGCTGGCATTGCCGGCATGTGGTAGTTTTCGTTCAGGGTGGTGATGTAGTAGTAAATGTTCTCTTGCGCTTCGCCGTACATGCGCTGCAAGCCGTCATGCATGATGACTGCCACTTCGTACGCGTAGGACGGATCGTAAGAGATACAGTTCGGGATAGTCAGAGACTGAATATGGCTGTGGCCATCTTCGTGCTGGAGACCTTCACCGTTCAGGGTCGTACGACCAGAAGTACCACCGATCAGGAAGCCGCGAGCCTGCTGGTCGCCTGCCTGCCAGCACAGGTCACCGATACGCTGGAACCCGAACATGGAGTAGTAGATGTAGAACGGGATCATCGGCAGGTTGTTGGTGCTGTAAGAGGTCGCAGCAGCCAGCCAGGATGCGCCTGCACCCAGCTCGTTGATACCTTCCTGAAGGATCTGACCTTTCTCGTCTTCTTTGTAGTAGGCAACCTGCTCACGGTCCTGCGGGGTGTACTGCTGGCCGTTCGGGCTGTAGATACCGATCTGACGGAACAGACCTTCCATACCGAAAGTACGCGCTTCGTCGGCGATGATTGGAACCAGACGATCTTTGATCGACTTGTTCTTCAGCATCACGTTCAGGGCACGAACGAAAGCGATGGTAGTGGAGATCTCTTTGTTCTGCTCTTCCAGCAGCTGAGAGAAGTCTTCCAGCGCTGGCAGTTCCAGCTTCTCGGTGAAGTTAGGCTGACGAGCAGGCAGGTAGCCTTTCAGCGCCTGACGACGTTCGTGCAGGTACTTGTGCTCTTCAGAACCTTCCGGGAAGGTGATGTAAGACAGGTTTTCTACCTGCTCATCGGTCACTGGAACGTTGAAACGGTCGCGGATGTAACGCACGCCGTCCATGTTCATTTTCTTAACCTGGTGAGCGATGTTTTTACCTTCTGCGGTATCACCCATGCCGTAACCTTTGATGGTGTGGGCCAGGATTACAGTCGCTTTACCTTTGGTTTCCTGCGCTTTTTTCAGTGCAGCGTAGACTTTCTTCGGATCGTGACCGCCACGGTTCAGGGCCCAGATCTGCTCATCAGTCCAGTCTGCAACCAGTGCTGCGGTTTCAGGGTATTTACCGAAGAAGTGCTCACGTACGTACGCACCGTCTTTGGATTTGAAGGTCTGGTAGTCGCCGTCAACGGTTTCGTTCATCAGCTGGATCAGCTTACCGCTGGTGTCTTTACGCAGCAGCTCATCCCAACGACCGCCCCACATGACTTTGATCACGTTCCAGCCAGCACCCGCGAAGATGCCTTCCAGCTCGTTGATGATCTTGCCGTTACCGGTTACCGGACCATCCAGACGTTGCAGGTTACAGTTGATGATGAAGCACAGGTTGTCCAGCTTCTCACGGGTTGCGATGGTGATCGCACCTTTAGATTCTGGCTCATCCATTTCACCGTCGCCCAGGAAGGCGTAAACGGTCTGCTCAGAGGTGTCTTTCAGACCACGGTGTTCCAGATACTTCAGGAATTTAGCCTGGTAGATCGCACCGATTGGGCCCAGACCCATAGAAACGGTCGGGAACTGCCAGAACTCAGGCATCAGTTTAGGGTGCGGGTAAGAAGACAGACCTTTACCGTGAACTTCCTGACGGAAGTTGTTCATCTGCTCTTCAGTCAGACGACCTTCCAGGAAGGCACGCGCATAGATGCCCGGAGAGATGTGGCCCTGGAAGTACACCAGATCGCCGCCATCTTTCTCGTTAGCTGCACGGAAGAAGTGGTTGAAGCACACTTCGTAAACGGTCGCTGAAGACTGGAAGGACGCCATGTGGCCACCCAGCTCCAGGTCTTTCTTGGATGCGCGCAGAACGGTCATGATGGCGTTCCAGCGGATAGCAGAACGGATACGGCGTTCCAGATCCAGATTGCCCGGGTATTCCGGTTCGTCTTCGACGGCAATCGTGTTTACGTAGTTGTTAGCCCCTGCACCTGAAGCCACTTTCACGCCGCCTTTGCGCGCTTCTGAAAGCAGCTGATCAATCAGATACTGAGCGCGCTCAACACCTTCTTCACGGATGACCGATTCGATCGCCTGTAGCCAGTCGCGAGTTTCGATCGGATCCACGTCATTTTGGAGACGTTCTGACATGGGGGTATTCCTTATCTATCTAATACGTTGATTTGTCTGGAACCTGTCCCATTGTATTTTCCCCAGAAAACACAATAAGACAGGTTCTGCGTTTAGTTGCCGCGCTCTAAAAGTACCTGGCGCTTAATCCTTTCGTTGCTGTATGCGGCGTAATGAACGTTCGCGACGCGATTGTTCACGGCTGCGGTCCAGCAAGATTTCCTCAATGAAAGCCAGATGGCGGTGCGACGCTTCACGCGCCTGCTCCGGTTCCCCGGCCATTATCGCCTCGAATACTCGGGTGCGATGGTTGCTTACCAGCGGGAGCATCTCCCGACGGGCATACAACAATTCAAAATTCTGACGAACGTTCTGGGCCAGCATCGGCTCCATGCAGCGTAGCAGATGGAGGAGCACCACGTTGTGTGCTGCTTCGGTGACGGCAATTTGATACTGGACGACGGCGCTGGACTCGGCGTCTAAATCGCCGGACTGCTGTGCCCGTTCAATGGCCTGATGCAGCTCGCGAATACGCACGCGATCTTCATCAGTGCTGCGAAGGGCGGCGTAATAGGCCGCAATACCTTCCAGCGCGTGACGGGTCTCAAGCAGATCAAACTGGGATTCTGGGTGGTCAGAGAGAAGTTCGACCAGCGGATCGCTGAAGCTCTGCCACAGGCTGTTTTGCACAAAGGTTCCGCCACCCTGGCGACGGAGCAACAGGCCCTTTGCTTCGAGACGTTGAATCGCCTCACGCAGAGAGGGACGTGAAACGTCGAACTGTTTGGCCAGCTCGCGTTCTGGCGGGAGCTTCTCGCCCGGGCGCAGTGTCCCTTCGAGAATTAAAAACTCCAGCTGCTGCTCAATCACATCGGAAAGTTTTGGTTGGCGAATTTTGCTGTAGGCCATATTCCCTGTCTTACGCCTTTTTGCCCGGAGTCAATTGGTCTTACCAATTTCATGTTCGTATCGCTAAAGTAACAAAGTATTCACCTTCTGTCCATATTGGTTTTGATTGAAATCAGTAAACCCGGCAGATTTTAACAACCTTACAGAACTAACGTTTCAGGAATGTAACTTTGCACAAATGAAATGGTTACTCCCAAAGAGGCAGTTTTAACCATAATTAAACGAGGGTTATTGCAATCTGAAGCGATTCAACAGGGCAAAATATGAAAATTCGCCCGCTTTTGACGCATTTCTATTCTATAGGTTGGGTATGAGGGGTTAACGTACCGATTTACAATTGGTTTCTTTTTATTCAAGTCGTCTTCATCCCTTCATAAAGCAGGTGCATTCGGCTGCACTTACCACTATTCTGGCGCTAACGGAAGCCACCTCCGCTTTTTTCGGTATCGTTAACCGTAAAGAAATAAATACAGAATATGGACTTTCATAATTACACACGCACAGCGTGAACATAACAACCACACACGAGGTTTCAAATGGAAGCTCAACAGCATGGCGATCAGCTAAAGCGCGGCCTTAAAAACCGCCATATTCAGCTCATCGCCCTGGGCGGTGCTATTGGTACTGGCCTGTTTCTGGGCAGCGCATCCGTAATCCAGTCTGCCGGTCCAGGCATTATTTTGGGTTACGCGATTGCGGGTTTCATTGCTTTTCTGATTATGCGCCAGCTGGGTGAAATGGTCGTCGAGGAGCCGGTCGCAGGCTCGTTCAGCCACTTTGCCTACAAATACTGGGGCAGCTTTGCGGGCTTCGCCTCCGGCTGGAACTACTGGGTTCTGTACGTTCTGGTTGCCATGGCCGAGCTAACCGCCGTCGGGAAGTACATTCAGTTCTGGTATCCGGAGATCCCCACCTGGGCGTCAGCCGCGGCCTTCTTCGTTATCATCAACGCCATTAATCTGACCAACGTAAAAGTGTTCGGCGAGATGGAGTTCTGGTTTGCGATTATCAAAGTCATTGCCGTGGTGGCGATGATCATTTTCGGCGGCTGGCTGCTCTTCAGCGGCAACGGCGGCCCGCAGGCCACCGTACGCAACCTCTGGGAACAGGGTGGCTTCCTGCCGCACGGCATGACCGGCCTGGTGATGATGATGGCGATCATTATGTTCTCCTTCGGCGGTCTTGAGCTGGTGGGCATCACCGCTGCGGAAGCCGACAACCCGGAGCAGAGCATCCCGAAAGCGACTAACCAGGTGATCTACCGTATTCTGATCTTCTATGTGGGCTCCCTGGCGGTACTGCTCTCCCTGCTGCCATGGACGCGCGTCACGGCGGATACCAGCCCGTTCGTGCTGATCTTCCACGAGCTGGGCGACACCTTCGTAGCGAACGCGCTTAACGTCGTGGTGCTGACCGCCGCGCTCTCTGTTTATAACAGCTGCGTTTACTGCAACAGCCGTATGCTGTTCGGCCTGGCACAGCAGGGCAACGCGCCGAAAGCGCTGCTTACCGTTGATAAACGTGGCGTACCGGTTAACACCATTATCGTGTCGGCGGTCGTGACGGCGCTGTGCGTGCTGATTAACTACCTGGCCCCGGAATCGGCCTTCGGTCTGCTGATGGCGCTGGTGGTTTCCGCGCTGGTGATCAACTGGGCGATGATTAGCCTCGCGCACATCAAGTTCCGCCGTGCCAAGCAGCAGCAGGGCGTCACCACTCGCTTCCCTGCCCTGCTCTATCCGCTGGGGAACTGGGTTTGCCTGGTGTTCATGGCAGCCGTGCTGGTTATCATGCTCATCACCCCCGGCATGGCGATTTCCGTTTACCTGATCCCGGTCTGGATTGCGATCCTCGGCGTGGGCTATCTGGTGAAGCAGAAAAATGCCAAAACGGTGAAAGCGCACTAAGTGTTTTCTCGCTGCGCCCATCCTGCCGGGCGCAGCGTCTTGTTACCTTCCTCACAAATTCACGCCAACAGCAAAATCATCCATATCGCCGCCCTTATATTGCAACGCATATATTCGTTTGCCAGCGAATAATTCTCTCCATACCGAAACCCGGAGAGCTGTCGATGGATAACAACAAACTGTCAGTAAAAGAAAAGATCGGCTATGGCATGGGTGACGCCGGATGCAACATTATCTTTGGCGCCATCATGTTATTTGTTAACTATTTTTATACGGATATTTTTGGTCTTGCGCCTGCGCTGGTTGGCGTTTTGCTGCTTTCTGTACGCGTCATCGATGCCGTAACGGACCCGATCATGGGCGCGATTGCCGACCGTACCCGCAGCAAATATGGCCGGTTTCGTCCATGGCTGCTGTGGATTGCCTTCCCCTATGCGCTGTTCAGCATCCTGATGTTTACCACGCCCGACTGGAGCTATAACAGCAAGGTTATCTATGCGTTCGTCACCTATTTCCTGCTGTCGCTGACCTATACCGCCATCAACATTCCGTACTGCTCGCTCGGGGGCGTGATCACCAACGACCCGAAAGAGCGCGTTGCCTGCCAGTCCTATCGTTTTGTGATGGTCGGTATCGCCACGCTGCTGCTCTCCTTAACGCTGCTGCCGATGGCCGACTGGTTCGGCGGGGATAACAAAGCCAAAGGCTACCAGATGGCGATGACCGTGCTGGCGCTGGTGGGTACCTGCATGTTCCTGTTCTGCTTCGCCACCGTGCGCGAGCGCGTACGTCCGGCGGTGCAAACCCATGATGAGCTGAAAAATGATCTGAAGGACGTGTGGAAGAACGATCAGTGGGTGCGCATTCTGCTGCTCACGCTGTGCAACGTCTGCCCGGGCTTTATCCGCATGGCGGCAACCATGTATTACGTTACCTGGGTAATGGGTCAAAGCACCCATTTTGCCACGCTGTTTATCAGCCTGGGCGTTGTCGGCATGATGTTTGGCAGCATGCTGGCGAAAGTGCTGACCGACCGCTGGTGTAAGCTTAAAGTCTTCTTCTGGACCAACATCGCGCTGGCGATTTTCTCCTGCGCTTTCTACTTCTTCGACCCGAAAGCCACCGTCACCATCGTGGTGCTCTACGTCCTGCTCAATATCCTGCACCAGATCCCCTCCCCGCTGCACTGGTCCCTGATGGCCGACGTGGATGACTACGGCGAGTGGAAAACCGGGAAGCGCATCACCGGGATCAGCTTCTCCGGCAACATCTTCTTCCTCAAGCTGGGCCTGGCGATTGCCGGGGCGATGGTGGGCTTCCTGCTCTCCTGGTACGGTTACGACGCGGGGGCGAAAGCGCAGAGCGCGGATGCCATCAACGGCATCGTGCTGCTCTTTACCGTCATTCCGGGCGTCGGGTATCTCATAACCGCTGGCGTGGTGCGTCTGCTGAAAGTTGACCGGGAGACGATGAAGCGGATCCAGGAAGACCTGGAGAAGCGCCGCATTAACTATCGCGAGCTGAACGAGTATCAGGAAATCAGCGCCGCTGAGACTAAATAAGGAAAGCCGAATGCAAACCTGGCCAAACCCGTTTATTGAACAACGCGCCGACCCGTACATCCTGCGCCACGACGGGCAATATTACTTTATCGCCTCCGTGCCGGAGTACGATAGGCTGGCGATCCGCCGCGCGGACTCGCTGGAAGGTTTACGCAATGCCGAAGAGGTGGTGGTCTGGCGCAAGCCTGACGCCGGCCCGATGAGCCAGCTGATCTGGGCACCCGAACTGCACCACATTGACAACAAGTGGTACATCTATTTTGCCGCCACGCATACGCAGGCGCTCGACAAGCTGGGGATGTTCCAGCACCGCATGTTTGCGCTGGCGTGCGCCGACGGCGATCCGCTTACCGGGTCGTGGGTGGAAAAAGGGCAAATCAAAACGCCTTTCGACACCTTCGCGCTGGACGCCACCACCTTTGTTCATCAGGGCAAACGCTGGTACCTGTGGGCGCAAAAAGCCCCGGACATTTCCGGTAACTCCAATCTTTACCTGTGTGAAATGGAAAATCCGTGGACGCTGAAGGGCGAACCGGTGATGCTCAGCAAGCCGGAATATGACTGGGAGTGCCGCGGGTTCTGGGTTAACGAAGGCCCGGCAGTGCTGTTCCACGGCGATAAGCTGTTCATCAGCTACTCCGCCAGCGCCACCGACGAAAACTACTGCATGGGATTACTGTGGATAGACGTGAATGCCGATCTGCAAAACCCGGCTAACTGGCAGAAATCCCCGCGCCCGGTGTTCGTCACCAGCTATGAAAACCGGCAGTATGGGCCAGGCCATAACAGCTTTACGCAGACCCCTGAGGGCGACGATGTGCTGGTCTACCACGCGCGAAACTACACTGAAATTGAAGGCGATCCGCTGTACGATCCCAATCGCCACACTCGCCTGAAGCGCGTCCGCTGGGACGAAAACGGGATGCCTGATTTCGGCATCCCGCCTGCGGATACGCTGTAACGGCTTCGGCGCGCTGGCTTAGACCAGCGTGCCGTAAATCGTCAGCAGCGCCACAACCACCACCACCACAAACGACGTTTTCTTCGCCATCGAGACGGCTGCTTTTGGCGTTTCGACTTTGTCCGCGTGCGGCTCACGCGCCAGCGAGAACTGCGCCAGGCGGGTTAACACCTGATACTGCGACGTATGGCGGTCCGCAAGGGAGGCAAACCACGCGGGCAGCGCTTTTTCGCCGTGACCGATAAGGGCATAGACCACGCCCACCAGACGCACCGGGATCCAGTCGAGCACGTGCAGAATGGCATCAATGCCGGAAAGCAAACGCTCATGCGGGGTCAGATAACGGGCAAGCCAGGTCTGCCAGGCGCGCAGGAACGCATAGCCCATCAGCAGAACCGGCCCCCACGGGCCGCCCACCACAAACCAGAACAGCGGCGCCAGGTAATAACGGAAGTTGATCCACAGCAGCGCGTTTTGCAGCTCGCGCAGGAACTCGCGTTCATCGCAGTCCGGCGGCACGCCGTGGATCATCGTCAGCTCGCTTGCCATCGCGCCGCGCGCGTGGGCATCGTCCCGTGAGGCGGCTTTCAGGTAGGCATGATAGTGCATACGCACCTTGCCCGCGCCGATGCACAGCACGCCCAGCAGGATCCACACTACCAGCAGCGGCACGTTGAAAAAGAGGCCGTAAAGCGCGCGCAGCAGCAGGAAGGTAATGACCATCACACCGGCCGTCATCAGCAGCGTGCGTAGCATGGAAAAATGCCTGATGCGGCGGAATAACACTTCCAGCCGGTGATCCAGATGCCAGTGCTCGCCGAGCTTAAACAGGCGTTCGGCGATCATAACCAGCAGCATGGTAAACAACGTCATGTTATCTCCTTATCTGACGACGTGGTAAGCATGGCGTGAAACCGGGACCAGTCAAACGCCGGGCCGGGGTCAGTTTTTCTTTCGGGGGCGATGTCGCTGTGCCCCGTAATATTGTCTGCAATGGCGGGATAAAGCCCGACTAACGTTTGCGTCACAGCAACCAGTTTCTGATATTGCGCATCGGTGTAAGGCGTGGTGTCGGTGCCTTCCAGCTCTATTCCAATGGAAAAATCGTTGCAGCGCTCGCGTCCTTTGTACATCGACACGCCCGCATGCCAGGCTCGCTTATCAAAGGGAACATACTGAACCACTTCGCCGTCACGACGGATCAGGCAATGCGCCGATACGCGCAGGTGTGCAATCTCAGCAAAGAAAGGGTGGGCATCGGGATCTATCGTTCCAGTGAATAACGCGTCGATCCACGGACCGCCAAATTCACCCGGCGGGAGACTAATGTTATGAACCACCAGCAGTGTGGGTTTTTCATCCTCCGGGCGGCAATCGTGGTGCGGCGACGGTACATGTCGCGCGTCCACCAGCCATCCGTTTTCTAACAACATGCTGGAACTCCTTATCTATGGTGCTGTTACTCGGTTCAGAGTAGCATGTTTCAATATTATGATTCGTTACCAATTTGGAGTTTTATCATGCCGCCTCGCCGCTATAACCCCGACCACCGACGTGACGCGCTTCTGGAACGTATTAATAGTGATATTCCGACAAGCGTTGCCCATGCTCTCAAAGAAGATCTGGGCGGCGACGTCAGCGCCGATAACGATATTACCGCACAATTGTTGCCAAAAGAGACACGCTCGCACGCGGTCATCATCACCCGCGAAGACGGCGTATTTTGCGGCAAACGCTGGGTTGAGGAGGTCTTCACCCAGCTGGCGGGCGACGAGGTGCAGGTAACATGGCACGTTGACGACGGTGATGCGGTCAGTGCGAATCAGCCCCTTTTCGAGCTGGACGGTCCGGCCCGCGTCTTGCTGACCGGCGAACGCACCGCGCTCAACTTTGTGCAAACGCTCTCTGGCGTCGCCAGTGAAGTGCGCCGCTACGTTGACCTGCTGGCAGGGACCCGCACGCAGCTGCTGGACACCCGTAAAACCCTGCCGGGCCTGCGCACCGCGCTGAAATACGCCGTGCTCTGCGGCGGCGGCGCAAACCATCGTCTGGGGTTATCCGACGCCTTCCTGATCAAAGAGAACCACATTATTGCCTCCGGCTCGGTGCGCAAGGCAGTAGAAAAAGCCTTCTGGCTGCATCCGGATGTGCCGGTCGAAGTAGAAGTGGAAAATCTGGACGAGCTGGACGAGGCCATTAAGGCGGGGGCTGACATCATCATGCTCGATAACTTCGACACGGAGCAGATGCGTGAAGCGGTCAAACGCACAAACGGCCAGGCGCAGCTGGAGGTGTCCGGCAACGTGACGTTCGACACCCTCCGCGAATTTGCTGAAACCGGCGTCGACTACATCTCCGTTGGCGCGCTGACCAAGCACGTACGCGCCCTCGACCTCTCGATGCGCTTCAAATAATTTGCCCTTCCCCTCTCCGCCCGGAGGGGGGAAATACGAAACCGCTCGCAATTACGCTGTCCATCTCTGCAACGCTGAATCATTTCCCTGAAAGCCCCTTCACGTTCACGCTTTTGCCCCTCGTTTCTGCGTCCCGGCACTGCCAGAGTAGCGCCACCTAACGTAAGGAGCAGACATGAACAGACAACAAGGATTTACGCTGATTGAGCTAATGGTCGTCATTGGCATTATTGCCATCCTGAGCGCGATTGGCGTCCCGGCCTACCAGAACTACCTGCGAAAAGCGGCGCTCACCGATATGCTGCAAACGTTCATTCCCTACCGTACCGCCATTGAGCTTTGCGCCCTGGATCGGGGGGGCGTGGATCGCTGCGACACAGGCACCAATGGTATTCCCTCTCCGACAACCACGCGTTACGTTTCGGCGATGAGCGTAGCAAAGGGGGTCGTATCGTTAACAGGGCAGGAAAGTCTTAGCGGACTCGAAGTGCTGATGACGCCGATCTGGAGCGACGGTAACGGTATGACGGGCTGGACGCGCGACTGCAAAATTGCGTCCGACAGTGCGCTCAGACAAGCCTGTGAAGATGTTTTCCGCTTCGACACCAACTGACAGGAGTGGGCAATGAATACCGAACAGCTTATGACACTCTGTCAGCGCCATCATGCACTGCTGCTCGCAAGCGACACCGACACGATCAGCATTGCGGTAGTGGGTAACCCTGCCTCTGAGCTGATGGAGGCGTTACGCTTCGCCACACAGAAGCGTATTGATATCGAGTGCTGGACGGCCGAGCGGATGGAAAAACGGCTACAGCCCGTCTCATTATCCCATCTGCCGGGCATAGCGCCAAACTCAGCCGCAGATGTGCTCAACACAACGTTGCAGCAGGCAGTAAACCAGCGGGCCTCCGATATCCATATTGAACCGACGGGCAACGGCTACCAGATCCGGTTGCGAATTGACGGCGTTCTCTACCCGCAGCCGCCGATCCCTGCCGCCCTCGGGACGACGCTTGCCGCACGCCTGAAGGTGCTGGGCCAGCTGGATATTGCAGAGCGTCGCCTGCCGCAGGACGGTCAGTTTACGGTGGAGCTGGCAAGCGTCCCCGTCTCTTTTCGTATCGCAACCCTTCCCTGTAGCGGTGGAGAAAAAATCGTGCTCCGCCTGCTTCATCAGGTACAGCAAGCTCTGGAGCTTGAACAGCTGGGAATGAGCGCAGACCAGCAGGCCCGTTTTGCCGGAGTGCTTAACAGCCCTCAGGGTTTAATTCTGGTCACCGGCCCAACCGGTAGCGGGAAAACGGTGACGCTGTACAGCGCGTTGCAGGCCCGGAATACCCCTGACGTCAATATTTGCAGCGTGGAAGATCCGGTGGAAATTCCCCTTGCAGGCTTAAACCAGACGCAGATTAATCCGCGCGCGGGGCTGACCTTTCAGAGCGTGCTGCGCGCGCTGCTCAGGCAGGATCCTGACATCATTATGGTGGGTGAAATTCGCGACGGCGAAACGGCAGAAATTGCGATTAAGGCCGCGCAAACCGGGCATCTGGTGCTGTCCACCCTTCATACTAACTCGACGACTGAAACGCTGGTCAGGCTGCAACAGATGGGCGTCGCACGCTGGATGATCTCCTCGGCGCTCTCGATGGTGATTGCCCAGCGGCTGGTACGCCGTTTATGTCCGTACTGCCGGCAGGAAACCAGCCGCCACGCCGAACTGCCGCGCACGCTGTGGCCACGTCCGCTTCCTCGCTGGCAACCCACCGGCTGCGATCGCTGCTATCACGGTTTTTACGGTCGCGTAGCCATTTTTGAAGTGCTGGTCATCGACGATGCGCTCCGTCAGGCCATTGCCAGCGGAGCAAGTACGGAGGTGATCGGCTCCAGCGCACGTCAGGCGGGAATGGCCTCTTTGTTTGAGCATGGCTGCATGGCCGTGGAGCAAGGGCTGACCACGCTCGAAGAGCTGTTGCGCGTACTGGGAATGCCCGATGGCTGCTAATTCGCTCTGGCGCTGGCGTGCTCTTACCCCCGAGGGGGACGTGCAAACGGGCACCCTCTGGGCCATCGACCGTGACGCAGCTTTCACCGCACTGGTGCTTAAACAGCTGCACCCGCTGGCGCTCAAGCGCTGTCAGGGACGCCACCGATGGCAGGTGCAGCACTGCTACGAGATTTTTCGCCAGCTCGCCACGCTGTTACAGGCCGGACTCACGCTGTCCCAAAGCCTGCAAATGCTGGCGGAACAGCATCCTTTGAAACAGTGGCAGGCGCTGCTGCACAGTCTTGCTGATGACCTCAGTGAAGGCTGTGCCCTGTCAGAGGCCATGAAGAAATGGCCAGAGGTGTTCAGCCCTCTGTATGTCTCCATGGTGAAAACGGGTGAGCTAACGGGAAAGCTCGAAGCGTGCTGCCGTCAGCTTGCGCAGCAGCAGAAATCCCAGCAGCAGCTCAGTGCAAAGGTAAAGAAAGCGCTGCGCTATCCAACGATCATTCTGACGCTGGCCGTTTTCGTGGTGCTGGCCATGGTCACGCTGGTGTTGCCTGAGTTTGCTGCAATCTACAAAACGTTTAAAACCCCGCTCCCTTTGCTCACGCAGGCAGTCATGGGGCTGGCCGCCTTTGTTCAGACGCATATTCTTACCCTTGTCGCCCTGCTCATCATATTGGCTATCATCGCCTGTAAACTGCGGCGGCACCCACGCTGGCAGTATGTCTTGTTACACGTACCGGTAATGGGCACGCTGACGCGCGGGCAAAAGCTGGGACAAATTTTTACCGTGCTGTCATTAACCCAGCAGGCCGGCATTACCTTTTTACAAGGGCTGGAAAGCGCGGAGGAGATCGTTGAGCGTGGCTACTGGCAGGAAAAACTCTGCGCGATACGCAGCAATATCGAACAGGGCATGCCCGTGTGGTCCTCCTTCCAGAAGGCCTCTGTTTTCACGCCACTGTGTATTCAGCTCATTCGCACCGGCGAAATATCGGGTTCGCTGGATGTAATGCTGATGAATCTGGCCCGTCACCATACGGAGCAGACATTTCAGCAGGCGGACAATCTGGCGGCGCTGCTTGAGCCTCTGTTACTTGTCGTGACGGGACTGATTATCGGCACGCTGGTGGTGGCAATGTATCTGCCGATTTTTCATCTGGGGGATGCAATGAGCGTGGGGTAGCGCTGGCGCACGGACGCGCGCCAGCCGTAGCCGTCAGAGGCTATTAAATACGCGGTTTTCCTGCTCCTGAACGCGGATAAACGTCGTGCGTTTAGTCAGCTCTTTCAGGCGGGAAGCCCCAACGTAGGTACAGGCGGAGCGCAGACCGCCGAGAATATCGCGCGCCGTGTTCTCGACCGGGCCACGCAGCGGCAGCTTAACGGTTTTGCCTTCCGCCGCACGGTATTTGGCTACGCCACCCACGTGACGGGTCATCGCAGATTCAGAGCTCATGCCGTAGAAAAGCATGAATTTCTCGCCGTTCTCTTCCACCACGGTACCGCCGCTCTCTTCGTGGCCTGCCAGCATGCCGCCGAGCATCACGAAGTCTGCGCCACCGCCAAAGGCTTTCGCGACATCGCCCGGCATGGTGCAGCCACCGTCGCTGATGATTTGGCCGCCCAGACCGTGCGCGGCGTCAGCGCATTCAATGACCGCAGACAGTTGCGGATAACCCACACCGGTTTTCACGCGCGTGGTGCATACGGACCCCGGGCCAATGCCTACTTTCACAATGTCGGCACCGGACAGGATCAGCTCTTCACACATTTCCCCGGTCACCACGTTGCCCGCGATGATGGTTTTGGTGGGCCAGGCTTCACGCGCCTTGCTGACGAACTGGACGAAATGCTCGGAATACCCGTTTGCCACGTCAATGCAGACAAAATTCAGCGCAGGATTCGCGTTCAGGATCTGTTTGGTTTTCTCGAAGTCGGCATCAGACGTACCGGTCGAGACCATCACATGCTTCACCACGTCAGCGGAGGCGGAGGCGACAAACGCATTCCACTCCTCAGGGCTATAGTGTTTGTGTACCGCAGTAAGGATGTCGAATTGCGCCAGTGCGGTCGCCATCTCGAAGGTCCCGACCGTGTCCATGTTGGCCGCGATAATCGGCACGCCAGACCACGTTTGACCGGAATGCTTAAAGGTGAATTGACGTTCAAGTTCAACGTCTGAGCGACTTTTCAGTGTAGAGCGTTTAGGGCGGATAAGAACGTCTTTAAAACCTAACTTCAGATCTTCTTCGATACGCATGTGCGGATTCCTGGGGTTAGAGGCAAATTTATTAAAAGCACAACTCCAGTGACGCTATCATACGCACTAATACCTGCTCCGCAAGACTGCGAAATTCTCTTTTTTTACGCTACAATCCTATAAATTTACCTGGTAAAAAGCGGGTAAAGAGAGCTAAACATTGGCTGTTGTAAGTTTGAATTTTAAGCAACTGATTTTAAAAATGAATAATTCCCAGGATCCGATTTAATGGGGTATATCGTCGCATTAACCGGCGGCATCGGTAGTGGTAAAAGCACCGTTGCGCAGGCGTTTGCTCGTCTCGGCATCACGATTATCGACGCCGACATCATTGCCCGTCAGGTGGTAGAACCCAATACACCCGCCTTAAACGCCATCGAAGCGCATTTTGGTCGCAGTGTTATACAGGCTGACGGCACCCTGAATCGTCGGCAGCTGCGCGAGTGCATATTTTCCGATCCTGTGGAAAAAGCCTGGCTTAATGCCCTGCTCCACCCCATTATCCACCAGGAAACCCAGCGTCAAATTGCCGCAGCCCGTTCGCCCTATGTGTTGTGGGTGGTCCCGTTACTGGTTGAAAATCAGCTTCATAATAAAGCAGACAGAACGCTGGTGATTGACGTTTCCCGCGAAACGCAAATCCAGAGAACCATGGCGCGTGACCACGTTTCACGCGAGCATGCTGAACAAATTCTTGCCGCACAGGCCACGCGCGAAGCGCGCCTCGCCGTTGCGGATGATGTTATTGATAATAACGGCGCACCAGATGCCATTGCATCGGATGTTGCTCGTCTGCACGCGCAGTATCTGACCTTCGCCGCGCAGGCCGTTGCACAGGAAAAACCATAATGTCGACTCATATCCTTTTTGAGCACCCGCTTAACGAAAAAATGCGTACCTGGCTACGCATAGAATTCCTTATTCAACAGCTTTCACAACATCTGCCCGTCAACGATCACGCTACCGCGCTGCATTTTTTCCGCAACGTGGGCGATCTGCTGGATGTGATTGAACGCGGCGATGTCCGCACGGAGCTGTTGAAAGAGCTGGAGCGCCAGCAGCGTAAATTGCAGGCCTGGGCCGAAGTCCCGGGCGTCGATCAAAGTCGCATCGACGCTCTACGCCAGCAGCTGAAAAACAGCAGCACAACGCTGATGGCTGCGCCGCGCGTTGGGCAGTTTTTACGAGAGGACCGTCTCATTGCGCTGGTGCGCCAGCGCCTGAGCATACCGGGCGGGTGCTGTAGCTTTGACCTGCCAACGCTGCATATGTGGTTGCACATGCCGCAGGAGCAGCGCGATCGTCAGGTAAACAGCTGGCTGGGCAGCCTGGAGCCGATGAATCAGACGTTATCGCTGATCCTCGATCTTGTGCGTAACTCCGCCCCGTTCCGCAAGCAAACCAGCCTCAACGGTTTCTATCAGGATAACGGCGACGACGCCGATCTTCTGCGTCTGAATCTGGCTCTTGGCGAGCAGCTTTATCCGCAAATTTCCGGGCATAAAAGCCGTTTCGCGATCCGCTTCATGCCGCTGGACAGTGAACATGGCACCGTGCCGGAACGCCTCGATTTTGAACTGGCCTGTTGTTAAGGAGTGCCGATGTCTGACGTAACCACCGTAAACTGCCCAACCTGTGGGAAAACTGTCGTCTGGGGAGAAGTGAGTCCGTTTCGCCCGTTCTGCTGCAAGCGCTGTCAGCTTATAGACCTGGGCGAATGGGCGGCGGAAGAGAAACGCATTCCCAGCGAAGGCGATCTCTCCGATAGCGATGACTGGAGCGAGAACCAGCAGTAACCTCTGAAGCCTGCTGGCGCTTCGCTTAGCAGGCCTACAGGTTGCCCGTTAGCCGGGATATGACGGGCGCATTTGCCGGAGGAAATTTTTCGGCATCACTCGCGTGAAGCGTAACCCAGCCCCCCGGTTGCCCCTCTTTACCCCACGGTTCACCTTCCCAGCTTTCCACCAGCCAGAACCACAGCGTGATGTGCCTGTCCGGAAACTGGTATTCCAGCTTATCAAACAGCGTTGCGCCAAGCGGAGTAATGCCGACCTCTTCCTGAAGCTCGCGCACCAGCGCCTGCTCCGGTGTTTCATCGGATTCAATTTTCCCGCCCGGAAATTCCCATTTGTTCGCCATGTGCGCATCGGCGGCGCGTTGGGTTATGAAGATCTGATTTTGCGGGTTGCGAATGATCCCGACAGCAATTTGCAGTGTTTTCATCGTGTCACGTCCATAAAAAAGGCGCAGAAGTCTGCGCCTTTTCGAGTGGTTATGTCTTAGCTCAGGCGGCCGTGGCACGCCTTGTATTTTTTGCCGGAACCGCATGGGCACGGATCGTTACGACCGACCTTACGATCGCCCGTCTGCGCGGCGATTGCCGCTGCGGCTTCGCTTTCATCGGTCTGGTGGCTCAGCTGCTGCATCTGCGCCAGACGCTCAGCTTCTTCACGACGCTGCTGCTCCATCGCTTCCACCTCTTCCGGCATACGCACCTGAACTTTGCTCAGGGTGCTGATGACTTCATACTTCAGCGATTCCAGCATGGCAGCAAACATGGCGAAGGATTCACGCTTGTACTCCTGCTTCGGATCTTTCTGCGCATAACCACGCAGGTGGATACCCTGACGCAGGTAATCCATTGCTGCCAGGTGCTCTTTCCACAGGGAATCCAGCGTCTGCAACATAACGCCTTTCTCGAAGTGACGCATCATCTCAGCGCCAACCACTTCTTCTTTACGCTTGTAGACGTCCAGTGCGGTTTCGTAGATACGCTCGCGCAGCGTCTCTTCGTGCAGCTCAGGCTCTTTGTCCAGCCACTCTTTGATTGGCAGCTCGAGGTCGAAGTCATTTTTCAGACGTTCCTGCAAGCCTTCGATATCCCACATCTCTTCCAGAGACTGCGGCGGAATGTGCGCGTCGATAGTGGCTTTGAACACATCTTCACGAATGCTGTTGATGGTTTCGCTCACGTCAGACACGTCCAGCAGTTCGTTACGCTGGGTGTAGATCGCACGACGCTGGTCGTTGGCCACGTCATCATATTCCAGCAGCTGCTTACGAATATCGAAGTTGCGGCTTTCCACTTTACGCTGGGCGTTAGCAATCGCTTTAGTCACCCACGGGTGCTCAATGGCTTCACCAGGCTTCATGCCCAGTTTACGCATCATGCCGGACACGCGATCGGAGGCGAAAATACGCATCAGCGCATCTTCCATAGACAGGTAGAAGCGGGAAGAACCGGCATCACCCTGACGGCCCGCACGGCCACGCAGCTGGTTATCGATACGACGAGATTCGTGACGCTCGGTACCAATGATGTGCAGACCACCGGATGCCAGCACCGCGTCGTGACGCACCTGCCAGTCGGCTTTGATCTGCGCGATCTGCTCTGGCGTTGGGTTTTCCAGCTCTGCGACTTCAGCCTGCCAGCTACCGCCGAGCATAATATCGGTACCACGACCCGCCATGTTGGTGGCGATGGTCACGGCAGCCGGATAACCCGCCTGAGCTACGATATCCGCTTCTTTTGCGTGGAACTTAGCGTTCAGTACGTTGTGTTTAATGCCCGCTTTGGTCAGCTCGTTAGACACCACTTCGGATTTCTCGATGGAGATGGTCCCCACCAGTACTGGCTGCCCCTTCGCAGTGCGATCGCGAATATCTTCGATGATCGCCTGAATTTTTTCCGCTTCGGTCATGTACACCAGGTCCGGCATATCCTTACGGATCATTGGACGGTTGGTTGGCACCACCACGGTATCCAGCTTGTAGATAGAGCTGAATTCAAACGCTTCGGTATCTGCGGTACCGGTCATCCCCGCCAGCTTCTCGTACAGACGGAAGTAGTTCTGGAAGGTGATGGATGCCAGCGTCTGGTTTTCGTTTTGAATGTCCACGCCTTCTTTCGCTTCCACGGCCTGGTGCAGGCCATCGGACCAGCGACGGCCCTGCATGGTACGACCGGTGTGTTCATCGACGATGATGACTTCACCGTCTTTCACAATGTAGTCAACGTCGCGGGTGAACAGCGCGTGCGCGCGCAGTGCGGCGGTCACGTGGTGCATCAGCATGATGTTGCTCGGGGAATACAGGGACTCGCCCTCTTCCATAATGCCTTCAGCCACCAGCAGCTCTTCGATTTTCACCAGACCGCGTTCGGTCAGGTTCACCTGGCGCGCTTTTTCATCCACGGAGAAGTGACCTTCACCCTGGAAGGTATCGGAGTCTTCTTTCTCCTGACGCAGCAGGTGCGGAATGATTTTGTCGACTTTACGGTACATCTCGGAGCTGTCTTCGGCCGGGCCGGAGATGATCAGCGGGGTACGCGCTTCATCGATCAGAATGGAGTCAACCTCATCCACCAGCGCATAGTGCAGCTTACGCTGGACGCGCTCTTCCGGGCTGAACGCCATGTTGTCGCGCAGGTAGTCGAAGCCGTATTCGTTGTTCGTTCCGTAAGTAATATCCGCGTTATAGGCTTCACGCTTGGCAGGTGCCGGCAGGCCGGACATGTTAATGCCGACGGTCATGCCGAGGAATTCGAACAGTGGACGGTTGTTTTCGGCGTCACGCTGCGCCAGGTAGTCGTTGACGGTAACAACGTGAACGCCTTTCCCGGTCAGCGCGTTCAGGTAGGCCGGCAGCGTAGCGGTCAGGGTTTTACCTTCACCGGTACGCATTTCCGCGATGCAGCGCTCATTGAGCACCATGCCGCCCAGCAGCTGTACGTCGAAGTGACGCATGCCAAACACACGCTTACTCGCCTCACGAACGACGGCAAAGGCTTCCGGGATCAGGCTTTCTAAGGTTTCGCCTTTTTCCAGGCGCGCGCGGAACTCCGCAGTTTTCGCCTTCAGCTCATCATCAGAGAGCTTCTCCATCGCCGGTTCCATACCGTTGATGACGTTTACAGCTTTGCGCATACGGCGCAGGGTACGATCGTTACGACTACCAAAAACTTTGGTTAATAATTTGATTAGCATAATAAATTCTCAAACGCCCCAGACGGGCAGATAAATTAAGGTATTGAAAAAGATTAATTTAGCTGAGGCGCAGAGGCCCGGCACGGATGCCGTGAACCTGGCTAATCCATGTCGAAACAGAGAAGGAGGAAGGGGGAACAAATTCGGTTTGTGCCGTCTGGCTTACGGCCACAGGCGGCTGATTGTCCTGCGTCAGCAGCGCATTAAGCGTATCGAGCAGGGCAAGATGCTGGGCCTGAACCGGCAGCGTTTCTTCAGCAACGGGCATCGTCTGCGGCGCCATCGCGAACGACAGATGGCGGATAACCGTGCGAATGGCGTGTTGCTGCCAGTAATCAACGGAGAAATTGGGACGACGGCTGGCTTCAAGCCAGGCGAGATTAGTAAAATTAACCCGCGTGGTGAGATCGTGTTTGGTCGTCGTGGAACGTGCTGGCGTTGCCGCGTCTGCACTGTTGCTGAGCACAGGCAAGCCGAGACTCGCCGCGACCATCCCTAATAAGAGATGCGGCCAGAAGTAACGTCTGCCAAATTGTCGCCAGCGCGTCAGTATTCCGCTCACTTGCTCCACCACGTTCGCCCGCCGGTGCAGGCTGAATTCACTTATTCTTTTTTTAGCGCCCAGATATTACCACTAAAGCCAATACACGGCAGCAGGAATGACACCTTGCAGCAGGTAAAAACGGTCAATAATGCAGCGAACACACCGTTATTCGGCACCTGACACGCGCCAGGGGTGAGAGGGGCAAATCAAAGAAAGGCAGAAATAAAAACGACTGGCTTCCCTGGTCGGAGAGAGTACCAGGTGAACCAGTCGCTTTTCTTACGAAACGGGTTTAACCGTTACGCCAGGACCATAGTCGGTGCTTTGAACGCCAGCGGCAGTTCAGCTTCGTCTTCGAAGGTCACATATTCCCAGGCTTCCTGTTTTGCCAGGACTGCCTGCAACAGTTTGTTGTTCAGTGCATGACCGGATTTAAACGCGGTAAAGGCACCAATGATATTGTGACCACACATGAAGAGGTCGCCGATCGCATCCAGCATTTTGTGACGAACAAATTCATCTTCAAAACGCAGGCCGTCTTCGTTCAGTACGCGATAATCGTCAACAACGATGGCACAATCGAAGCTGCCGCCCAGGCACAGGCCGCGGGACTGCAAATATTCGATATCACGCATGAAGCCGAAAGTACGCGCTCGGCTGATCTGACGCATAAACGCATCCGCAGAGAAGTTCATCGCGTAGCGCTGGGTGCTGGAATCAATCGCCGGGTGGTTAAAATCGATGGTGAAGTCCAACGAGAAACCATTGTACGGTTTGAATTCAGCCCATTTGTCGCCATCTTCGACGCGAACGGTCTCTTTAATGCGAACAAATTTCTTCGCGCAGTTCAGTTCTTCGATGCCGGCATCCAGCAGCAAATAAACGAACGGAGCAGCACTCCCGTCCATGATCGGGATTTCTGGCGCATCGACTTCAACAATAATGTTGTCGATACCCAGACCCGCCAGGGCGGCGTTCAGGTGCTCTACGGTAGAAATCCGCACGTCATGCTCGTTCACCAGACAAGTACAGAGCATAGTATCACGCACAGATTTGGCATCGGCCGGAAAATCTACCGGTGGATTCAAGTCGGTGCGACGATAGATGACCCCGGTATTGGCCGGCGCAGGGCGTAACGTCAGTGTGACTTTCTTGCCGGTATGTAAACCGACACCCGTCGCCTGAACGATACGTTTAAGTGTCCTTTGTTTGATCATCGTATAATCTCGCCAAATTAACTATCCAACCGAGAGTGTATATCACTAACGGTGGGCCAGTTTAGCACAAAGAGCGCAAATCCCCAAATTCCAGCCAATTCTTAGTCAGCTTGCTTACGCAGGAACGCCGGGATATCCAGATAATCTGGCTCTTTTGCCGTTTGTGGTGTCGGGTCGTTCACCACTTTCGCCGCCGGTTTTTGCTCCTGAGTCAGAGGCGCCATACCGTGCTGCTGGTAACGATCCATCACCGGCTGCTGAGTCTGTTTGTTGGTTACCAGGGTGATCTCAGGACGCTTGTCCATACCGATACCGGTGGCGACAACAGTCACACGCAGTTCGTCGTTCATTTCCGGATCAAGTGACGTACCGATTACCACGGTCGCGTTGTCAGAGGCGAACGCACGGATGGTGTTACCCACGGTTTCGAACTCATCCAGACGCAGGTCAAAGCCAGCGGTGATGTTGACCAGCACGCCGCGCGCACCGGACAGGTCGATATCTTCCAGCAGTGGAGAAGAGATCGCCATTTCAGCCGCTTCTTCCGCACGGTCTTCGCCGCTTGCCACGCCAGAACCCATCATCGCGTAGCCCATTTCGGACATCACGGTGCGAACGTCTGCAAAGTCAACGTTCATCAGACCAGGACGGGTAATCAGTTCAGCGATACCCTGAACCGCGCCTTTCAGCACGTCGTTTGCTGCGCCAAAGGCGTCCAGCAGAGAAATACCGCGACCCAGCACTTTCAGCAGCTTGTCGTTCGGGATGGTAATCAGAGAGTCCACGTGCTTGGACAGCTCGGTGATACCCTGCTCCGCGAAAGCCATACGCTTCTTGCCTTCAAAGTTGAAAGGCTTGGTCACGACAGCAACGGTCAGAATACCTAAATCTTTTGCGACTTCCGCCACAACGGGTGCTGCACCGGTACCTGTACCGCCGCCCATACCCGCTGCGATGAAGACCATGTCAGCACCGTCCAGTGCAGCGCGCAGCGCTTCACGATCTTCTTCAGCCGCGTTACGGCCCACTTCCGGGTTAGCCCCTGCTCCCAGACCTTTGGTGATGCCACCACCGATCTGAATGGTCTGGCCAACAGCCGTTTTACGCAGTGCCTGTGCATCGGTGTTCACCGCGAAGAATTCAACACCTTCAATGCGCTCGCGCACCATATGCTCTACGGCGTTACCGCCGCCGCCACCGACGCCGATGACTTTAATCACCGCGTCGTTGGTTAATTCCATTGGTTCAAACATAGTTTCTCTCCGTTGTGCCTGTCGCCCGAGACCGCTAATTCTCTCCGGTCTCTTAAAAAATTAAAATTCTTTTCGCAACCAGGTGTTAAGTCGTTTGACCCACGACCCCACCGAGACGCGTTTTTCCACCTCTGCTTCACCACTTAAATGGGACTCTTTCCCGTAGTGCAGCAGGCCCACCGCCGTTGAATAGTACGGCTCCTGAGCATAATCCGTTAAACCGGTAATATTCAGCGGCGCACCGATGCGCACCTGCGTATGGAACACGCGCTGAGCGCAGGCCGCAAGACCTTCAATTTGCGCTGCCCCGCCGGTTAATACAATCCCCGCCGCGAGATGATGTTTCACACCCTGCTGGCGAAGCTGTTCCTGTAACTGCAAAATCTCTTCGTTGACCAGGTTGAGCAGCTCGGTATAGCGCGGCTCAATCACCTCTGCCAGGGTCTGGCGTTGCAGGCTGCGCGGCGGTCGCCCACCTACGCTCGGCACTTCAACGCTTTCGTCTTTGCCGACGATAGAGCCCAGCGCGCAACCATGGCGCACTTTAATCGCCTCTGCGTCGCTCGGTGGCGTACCAAAGGCGTAAGCGATATCGCTGGTCACCACATTCCCGGCATACGGGATCACTTTGGTGTGGCGCAACGCACCGCCGGTATAGACAGCCATGTCCATTGTACCACCACCAATATCCACCACACAGACGCCCAGTTCACGTTCGTCTTCGGTCAGCACGGAATAGCTCGCGGCAAGACCGGCGAAAATAAGTTGGTCAACTTTCAGGCCACAACGTTCAACGGCTTTTACAATGTTCTTCGCCATATCGTTGTGACATGTGATCAGGTGCACTTTTGCCTGCATACGCACGCCCGACAGACCGACCGGATTCTTGATGCCTTCCTGGTAGTCGATCGCGTATTCCTGCGGGATCACATGCAGCACACGGTGCTCGTCGCGAACGCGCACGGATTTCGCCGTGTGGACAACGTTCTCAACGTCTTCCTGCGTCACTTCTTCTTCGGAAATCGGCACCATACCGATTTCATTCTGGCAGCTGATGTGCTTACCAGAAAGGGCCAGATAGACAGAGGAAATCTGGCAATCTGCCATCAATTCAGCCTGGTCGATGGCGCGCTGAACGCATTTCACCACCGACTCAAGGTCGTTTACCCCACCTTTATCCATACCACGGGACGGGCAGCTGCCCACGCCAATGATATTGACCATACCGTCGGGCAGAACTTCCCCTACTAAAGCGGCAACCTTCGCGGTGCCAATCTCCAGTCCTACTACCAATTTTCTGTCCGTCGACTTGATCATTGTTGTTCTGCCTGTACCTGTGCCTGATTCTGTTGCTGATTAGGTTCCTCGACCGGAGCCGGCTCCCAACCGACTGCTGCGCCTGAGTCATAGCGCAAATCAACGTAGCTTATCCGTTTGCCATCCGTCTGCGCCTGCTGCTGTAAAACCGGGTAAAGTTCTACAAAACGCGCCAGACGTTTCATTGTGTCGCCGCGGCCAAGGTTGAGCTTAATGCCGTTCGTAAGCGTCAGCTGCCAGGAGCGGCGCGCCGTCATCGCAGCTTCTTTTAACGCAAAACGATCCTTAGCCAGCACCTGCCCCATCTCACGAAAACCCTGCAAGACTTCGTTTTCGCTGCCTTCCGGGCCATACAACATCGGTAAATTCTGCTTGTTGACACGATCGCTCGGGACGCTGAACGAATTTCCGTCTACGTCAACCATATGCTGATCATTCCAACGCGCAATCGGCACATATTCAACCAGATGAATCTTCAATTCATCAGGCCATTGCTTTCTGACACTCGCCTGTTTAATCCAGGGCAGACGTTCAATCTGACTCTGGATAATGTTGACGTCCTGCGTCATAAAGGTGCCAGGCGACCCCAGTGCCAGAATAGACTGGCGAATGTCATCGTTACGCGTGTAGTGACGTTCCCCGGTCACCACCAGCTTCGACAGCGGCAACCGCTGCGCGTCTTCCATCCAGCCCAGCACCATCCAGCCGCTGATAAACACGGTGCACAGCACTCCGAGCAGGAATATGATACCTGCAAGACGCGTACCATTACTCCGGCGCGAAGAAGTGTATTCTTCTTCCTCGCGGTTGCGCGTGTTCAATGCAGCCTGAGACATATCAGCCCGCCTGGTCCAGAATACGTACGACTAACTGCGAGAAACTCATTCCTGCCTGACGCGCCGCCATTGGCACAAGGCTATGGCTGGTCATACCCGGAGACGTGTTTGCTTCCAGCAGATAAAATTGCCCGTCACCGTCGAGCATCACGTCGATGCGTCCCCAGCCACGGCATCCCAGAACATTCCAGGCTTTAAGCACCAGAGACTGTAATTCGGCTTCGCGTTCTGCTTCAAGGCCACCAGGACAGAAATATTGCGTCTCATCAGAGAGATACTTCGCCTCATAATCATAGAAGACTCCCGCAGGTTGGATGCGAATTGACGGTAAAATTTCTTCGCCAAGCATCGCGACGGTAAATTCCGGCCCGCTGAGCCATTTTTCAATCAATACTTCTTCATCGTGTTGAAATGCCAATGCTAAAGCGGACGCTAAATCGTCAGCTTTATCCACTTTGGACATTCCCACGCTCGACCCTTCGCGGCTCGGCTTGACAATAACCGGTAAGCCCAGCGCGGCAATGCGTGTATTAATGCTGTCCGACAGGCCCAATTCATATTCGCGACGCGTCAGTGCAACCCATGGCGCAACGGGCAGGCCCGCACCCTGCCACAGCAGTTTGCTGCGCAGTTTATCCATAGAGATGGCAGATGCCATCACGCCGCTGCCGGTATACGGCATACCGATAAGCTCCAGCAGCCCCTGTAACGTGCCGTCTTCACCGCCGCGACCGTGCAACGCGATGAAGGCTTTATCGAAGCCCATCGCTTTCAGCTGCGTAACGTCTACGTCTTTCGGATCAACCGGGTGCGCGTCGACGCCCCCTTCACGCAGGCCCGCCAGCACGGCAGCGCCCGAATTCAGAGAAACCTCGCGTTCGGCGGAGGTGCCGCCAAACAGGACAGCAATCTTATCAGCCATGACGCTCGTCCTCCTGAGTTTGCGGCTTCAGTTTGATTTCAGCTAAGGTACGGGCGATTTTGCCGATATTTCCTGCACCCTGAATCAGGATCAGATCGTTGCCTGTCAGGACCGGGGCAAGCATTTCTGCCACCTGTGCCGGGTCGGGAACCAGAATAGGATCCACTTTACCTCGTCCACGGATGGTACGACATAAAGAACGACTGTCCGCACCCGGAATCGGATTTTCGCCTGCGGCATACACGTCCAGCATCAGCAGGGTATCGACCTGCGAAAGCACGTTGGCAAAATCGTCGTACAGATCGCGGGTACGCGTGTAACGGTGCGGCTGGAAGATCATGACCAGATTCTTTTCTGGCCAACCCGCGCGTGCCGCTTTGATGGTGGCGTCCACTTCGGTCGGATGGTGACCGTAGTCGTCTACCAGCATCGCAGAACCTGGCTTACCGTTTACCGGCTCCAGTGGGAATTCACCGAGGAAGTCGAAGCGACGGCCCGTTCCCTGGAAGCTTTCCAGCGCGCGCAGGATCGCCTCATCGTCAATGCCTTCTTCTGTCGCAACCGCCACGGCCGCAGCCGCATTCAGGGCGTTGTGGCGTCCCGGCGCGTTCAGGGTGACACGCAGCAGGTCTTTGTCCTGACGTGCAAGGGTGAAATGCCCCTGCGCACCAATCTGCTTGTAATCTTCTACGCGTACGTCAGCGTCTTCGCTGAAACCATAGGTGGTGATTTGACGCCCGACGCGCGGCAGCAGCTCGCGGATCACCGGATCGTCCACGCACATTACCGCACGGCCATAAAACGGCAGATTGTGCAGGAAATTAATGAAGGTTTGCTTTAAGTTCTCGAAGTCGCCCTGGTAGGTATCCATATGGTCAGCTTCGATATTGGTGACGATCGCCACCATGGGTTGCAGATGCAGGAACGACGCGTCGCTCTCATCCGCTTCCGCAATCAGATAACGGCTGTGACCCAGACGCGCATGTACGCCAGCGGCTTTCACCAGACCACCGTTGACGAACGTAGGATCGAGACCCGCTTCCGCATAAATGCTGGAAACCATGGCCGTGGTAGTGGTTTTGCCGTGCGTACCGGCCACCGCAATGCCGTGACGAAAACGCATCAGTTCCGCCAGCATTTCCGCGCGACGGATCACCGGAATACGCGCCTCATGCGCGGCAACGATTTCCGGGTTATCGGCGGAAATGGCGCTGGATACCACCACCACGCTCGCATCGCTCACGTTTTCCGGGCGATGATTGAAATAGATAGTCGCCCCAAGCGACGCCAGCTGCTGCGTAACAGGGTTTGGCGCCAGGTCAGACCCGCTGATCTGATAGCCTTCGTTAGCTAACACTTCGGCAATACCGCCCATGCCGGCACCACCGATGCCGACAAAGTGAATGTGCCGGACGCGACGCATCTCGGGCACGATAGAACGCAGTTTTGCCAGTTGTTGTGTATTCATTCTCTAAACGCCATCGACTACTTCAAAAAAATCGTGCAGCGCAACACGCGCTGCGAGAATTATGCCTGGGCTGCCAGGCTCACTTCTTTTGCCACCCGTTCCGTTGCATCCGGGATAGCGGTCGCGCGCGCGCGTTGCGCCATCTCCAGTAATACATCCCGGTTCCAGCCCGCCAGGGTAGCGGCGACCGCCTCAGCGGTAAATTGTGGCTGCTCAAAAATTTTCGCCGCGCCCGCTTTCTCCAGCGGCAGCGCATTCCAGTACTGCTGTCTGTCTTTGTGCTGGAACGGCACGAACAGCGCAGGCAGGCCGGCGGCAGCGATTTCGCTCACCGTCAGCGCGCCCGAACGACAGACCACGACATCGGCCCAGGCATAGGCTGCGGCCATGTCATCAATAAATTCAGTGACCTTATGCTGCGGCTGACCTTCTGACGCGTAGGCCTGCTCAACGGTCTGCTGTGCGCCCTTCCCGCTCTGGTGCCAGATGGTCACGGCATCACCCAGTTTTGCCGCAACCTGCGGCATCGTCTGGTTTAAGATACGTGCGCCCTGTGAACCGCCAACCACCAGCACACGCACCGGTCCTTCGCGACCGGCCAGACGCACGTCCGGCAGCGGCAGCGCCAGCACGTCTACGCGCACCGGGTTCCCTACGACATCTGCTTTCGGGAATGCCCCAGGGAAGGCCTGCATCACTTTGGTGGCAATTTTCGCCAGCCATTTGTTGGTCAAACCGGCAATACCGTTCTGCTCGTGCAGAACAACGGGGATCCCCAGCGACCACGCCGCCAGTCCGCCAGGGCCGGAAACGTAACCGCCCATACCCAGTACGACGTCAGGCTTAAAACGCTTCATAATGGCGCGCGCCTGACGCCAGGCGTTGAAAATACGCACCGGGGCCAGCAGCAGCGCCTTAATCCCTTTGCCACGAAGGCCGGAAATACGAATAAAGTCGATCTCGATACCGTGCTTCGGTACCAGGTCGGCTTCCATGCGGTCTGCGGTTCCCAGCCAGCGTACCTGCCAGCCCTGATCCATTAAATGGTGCGCAACCGCCAGCCCCGGGAACACGTGTCCGCCGGTACCGCCTGCCATCACCATTAACCGCTTCGGTTGATTCATCGTGAACCTCGTGTAAACGCCTGGGCTTTCTCCAGACGCGTTTCATAATCTATGCGTAACAAAAACATGATGGCCGTCGACATGATCAACAGACTCGAACCACCATAACTGATCAGCGGCAGCGTCAGGCCTTTGGTTGGCAGCATACCCGCTGCGGCCCCAACGTTTACCAGCGCCTGGAAGCTAAACCAGATACCAATTGAGCAGGCCAGAAAACCGGAGAAACGGTGATCGATCTCCAGCGCTTTACGGCCAATCGACATGGCGCGGAAAGCGACGAAGAATACCATTAATAGCGCCAATACCACACCGATATAACCCAGTTCTTCCCCAATAATGGAGAAGATGAAGTCGGTGTGCGCCTCCGGTAAATACTCCAGTTTTTGCACCGAGTTGCCCAGGCCTTGCCCCCAGACTTCGCCGCGGCCAAACGCCATCAGCGACTGCGTCAGCTGATAGCCGCTGCCGAACGGATCTTCCCACGGGTTCCAGAACGAGGTTACGCGGCGGATACGGTATGGCTCGGCCAGGATCAGCAGCACAACCGCCGAGATCCCCATTCCGATAATGGCGATGAACTGCCACAGCTTTGCGCCCGCCAGGAACAGCATCGCCAGCGTTGTGACAAACAGTACGACTACCGTACCGAGGTCGGGCTGCGCCAGCAGCAGGATCGCGAGCACCAGAATCACGCCCATCGGTTTTAAGAAGCCGCGCAGGTTGTTACGAACCTCGTCAACTTTACGCACCAGGTAGTTCGCCAGGTAGCAGAACAACGAAAGCTTGGTGAACTCCGCAGGCTGAATACGCAGTGGACCAAAGGCGATCCAGCGCGATGCCCCGTTAACGGAGCTCCCGACTACCAGTACAATCAGCAGCATAATAATCGACGCAATCAGCATGGCCGTACTGTGCCGCTGCCAGAACGTCATCGGCAGGCGTAAGGTGATCATCGCCAGGCAGAACGCCAGAATGATGTACAGCCCGTCACGCTTGGCAAACAGGAACGGATCGTTTGCCAGACGTTGTCCAACGGGCATTGACGCCGAGGTGACCATGATAAAGCCGATTGCTGCCAGCCCCAGCGTGAGCCAGAACAGCATACGGTCATACATGATCAGGCTGTCGGAATCTTTATCCCGGGAAGCCATCACCCAGCCTTTCAGCGCCTCAAACAGCCACACCAGGATGCCAAATCCTGGCAGGCGCGGCATTCTCAGGCGAGGGAGTGAAAAACGCATCAGCCTAACTCCTTCGCCAGGCGGGTAAAGAGATCGCCCCGCTGTTCGAAATTCTTAAATTGGTCGAGGCTGGCGCAGGCAGGCGACAGCAGCACCATATCGCCGGGCTTCACGCGCGGGGCAATAAGGCGCATCGCCTGCTCCATGGTCTCGGTTTGCTCGGCAACCTCAGGACGCAGCGCCGCCAGCTCGCGACCGTCGCGGCCAAAGCAGTACAGGCGCACGTTATCGCCGCCGAGATACGGCTTCAGCGAGGAGAAGTCGGCCGATTTACCGTCGCCGCCCAGCAGCAGGTGCAGCGTGCCGTCAACGTGCAGGCCGTTCAGCGCGGCCTCGGTGCTGCCCACGTTGGTGGCTTTGGAATCATTAATCCAGCGCACGCCGTTATGCTCCAGCGCCAGCTGGAAACGGTGCGCCAGGCCGGTAAAGGTGGTCAGCGCTTTCAGGCTGGACGATCGCGGCAGGTCAACGGCATCCGCAAGCGCCAGCGCCGCCAGGGCATTGGTGTAGTTATGCTGGCCGGAAAGTATCATCTCTTTCACGTTCAGCACCTTCTCACCTTTCACCCGCAGCCAGGTTTCGCCCTGCTGACGGTTGAGGTGATAGTCACCCATGTTAATACCGAAGCTAATGCAGCGATCGTCCGCGCCGCGCACCGGCATGGTGAGCGCATCATCGGCGTTCACCACGCAAACGTTGGCATTTTCATAGACGCGCAGCTTGGCCGCGCGGTACTGCTGCAAGCCGAACGGGTATCGGTCCATATGATCTTCGGTGACGTTAAGGATCGTCGCCGCCGCCGCATGCAGGCTTGTGGTGGTTTCCAGCTGGAAACTGGAAAGCTCCAGTACAAACAGCTCACAGCCTTTATCGAGCAGCATCAACGCGGGCAGACCAATGTTACCGCCCACGCCGACATTTTTACCCGCCGCTTTCGCCATCTCACCCACCAGCGTGGTGACGGTGCTTTTACCGTTTGAACCGGTAATGGCAACGATCGGGGCCTGCGCCTCCCGGCAGAACAGTTCGATATCGCCAACGATCTCAACCCCGGCATCCGCCGCGGCGCTCAGCGAAGGGTGCGCCAGCGCCATGCCCGGGCTGGCAACAATCAGATCCGCGGCCAGCAGCCACTCATCATTCAGACCACCCAGGTGGCGTTCAACCTGCTCCGGCAGCTTGTCCAGACCCGGCGGAGAGACACGCGTATCCATCACGCGCGGCGTCACGCCACGCGCAAGGAAAAAGTCCACGCAGGAGAGCCCGGTCAGGCCCAACCCGATGATAACGACTTTTTTGCCCTGGTAATCTGCCATGATTAACGTACCTTCAGCGTTGCCAGGCCAATCAGCACCAGCATCAGCGAAATAATCCAGAAGCGCACAATGACGCGCGGCTCCGGCCAGCCTTTCAGTTCATAGTGGTGGTGAATCGGTGCCATACGGAAGATGCGCTGACCGCGCAGCTTGAAGGAACCGACCTGCAAAATCACCGACAGGGTCTCAACCACAAACACACCGCCCATGATCACCAGCAGGAACTCCTGACGCAGCAGCACGGCGATAATGCCCAGCGCGCCGCCCAGCGCCAGCGAACCGACGTCGCCCATAAAGACCTGCGCCGGATAGGTGTTGAACCACAGGAAGCCGAGACCCGCCCCGACAATCGCCGTACAGACGATCACCAGCTCACCCGCGTGACGCAGGTACGGAATGTGCAGGTAGTTAGCAAAGTTCATGTTACCGGTCGCCCACGCTACCAGCGCGAAACCGCCGGCGACAAAAACGGTTGGCATGATGGCCAGGCCATCCAGACCATCGGTCAGGTTGACGGCGTTACCGGTGCCGACGATGACAAAATAGGCCAGCAGGATGTAGAACAGCCCCAGCTGCGGCATCACGTCTTTGAAGAACGGCACCACCAGCTCGGTGGCCGGGGTATCTTTACCCGCCAGGTACAGCGCGAACGCCACGCCCAGCGCAATCACCGACATCCAGAAATACTTCCAGCGGGCGATCAGGCCTTTGGTGTCTTTACGCACGACTTTGCGGTAGTCATCCACGAAGCCGATGATCCCGTAGCCAACCAGGACCGTCAGCACGCACCAGACGTACGGGTTAGACGGATAAGCCCACAGCAGAACGGACACCACAATGGCGGTCAGGATCATGATCCCACCCATGGTCGGCGTACCGCGCTTGCTGAAATGCGATTCCGGACCGTCGTTACGCACAACCTGGCCGAAAGAGAGTTTTTGCAGACGGGCAATCATACGCGGGCCCATCCACAGCGAGATGAACAGCGCAGTCAGCAGGCTGACGATGGCGCGAAACGTCAGATAGGAAAAGACGTTAAAGCCTGAATAATATTTGACCAAATGTTCGGCCAGCCAAACTAACATGTCCCGTTCTCCTGTAATGCGTGCACAACCTCTTCCATGGCGGCACTACGTGAACCTTTAACTAAAACAGTCACAATTTGTTTTTCTGCAATCAGCGCCTTCAGGCGTTCAATCAGTGCAGATTTATCGGCAAAATGTTCGCCAACTTCACTGGCATCAGAAATAGCCTTGCTCAGCGTGCCGGCGCTCAGTACGCGGTCAAGTCCTGCCGCTTTCGCCGCTTCGCCAACCTGAATATGGCAGGCTTCGCTTTCATCACCCAGCTCGGCCATATCGCCCACAACCATCACCCGATAGCCCGGCATTTCAGACAGTACCTGCACGGCCGCCGTCATGGAGCCGACGTTGGCGTTGTAGGAGTCATCCAGCAGCAGTTTGTTTTCAGCCAACTGAATCGGGAACAGACGTCCCGGCACGGCTTTTAAGTTTGCCAGACCTGCTTTGATCGCATCGTGTGAAGCACCTACCGCCATCGACAGCGCTGCCGCGGCAAGCGCATTGGCGATGTTATGACGACCCGGCAGCGGGAGCAGCACGTCAATGTCGCCCGTTGGGGTAGAGAGGGTGAACTCAGTACCGTGTGACGTCACATGAATGTTGGTCGCCGAAAAATCGCTGTTTGCCGCGTTTGGCGAGAAGCGCCAGGTCTTGCGTGAACCGATGATGTTCTGCCAGTTCAGCCAGTCGTTGTTATCGGCATTCATGATGGCGATGCCGTCATCCGGCAGGCCGGTATAGATTTCACCTTTCGCTTT
The DNA here is from genome assembly GCF_014896205.1 of Enterobacter cloacae complex sp. I2. Taxonomy (NCBI): domain Bacteria; kingdom Pseudomonadati; phylum Pseudomonadota; class Gammaproteobacteria; order Enterobacterales; family Enterobacteriaceae; genus Enterobacter; species Enterobacter cloacae complex sp. I2. Next base: position 65,372 of record NZ_JADBRA010000009.1, on the reverse strand, counting down.
CGCCACGCCTTGCAGCGAACCAAAACCTTCAAGATGTGCCGCCGCCAGGTTATTCACCAGCGCCGCTTCCGGACGCGTCAGGCTCACGGTCCAGGCGATTTCGCCCTGGTGGTTAGCCCCTAACTCAATCACCGCATATTCATGCTCTTTGCTCAGGCGCAGCAGCGTCATCGGCACGCCGATGTCGTTATTAAGGTTGCCCGCCGTGTAAAGCGTGTTGCCGCACTGGCTGAGGATGGCCGCCGTCATCTCCTTAACGGAGGTTTTTCCCGACGAGCCCGTCAGCGCCACTACGCGGGTCGGCACCTGCTGGCGAACCCATGCCGCCAGCTCGCCAAACGCCAGGCGCGTATCTTTCACCACAATCTGCGGCAGATCGATATCGAGCTTGCGGCTGACCAGCAGCGCGCCGGCGCCGTTATCTTTGGCCTGCTGTGCAAAATCGTGGGCGTCAAAACGTTCGCCCTTCAGCGCCACAAACAGGCAGCCCGCAGTCACTTTACGGGTGTCGGTGGTCACGGCCTCAATGGTCAGATCCTGACCATGCAATGCCCCCTGCAATACCGCAGCGGCCTGGCTTAAGGTAATGCTAATCATGCCACCACTCCCAGCAGACGCGCTGCCGTCACGCGGTCCGAGTAATCCAGACGACGATTGCCGACTATCTGATAATCTTCATGACCCTTACCGGCCAGCAGAACCACATCATTCTCCTGCGCCTGCATAATGGCGTTAGTCACGGCCTCCGCACGGCCTTCGACCACGCGCGCGCGGCCCGCATCCAGCATGCCGGCCAGAATGTCGTTGATAATGGCACGCGGCTCTTCGGTACGCGGGTTGTCATCGGTCACCACCGGAATATCCGCGAACTGCTCGGCAATCGCGCCCATCAGCGGTCGTTTGCCCTTGTCGCGATCGCCGCCGCAGCCAAATACGCACCAGAGCTTGCCTGCGCAGTGCAGACGCGCCGCTTCCAGCGCTTTTTCCAGCGCATCCGGCGTGTGGGCGTAATCCACCACCACCGTCGGCTTGCCCGGCGCGCTGAACACTTCCATTCGGCCACAAACCGGTTGCAGACGCTCAGCCGTTTTCAGTAGATCCGCCATCGGATACCCCAGCGCCAGCAGCGTCGCCAGCGCCAGCAGCAGGTTGCTGACGTTGAAGGCCCCCATCAGGCGGCTTTCAATCTCACCGTCGCCCCAGGTGGAAGCAAAGCGGATCGTCGCCCCGCTATCGTGGTAGTTCACCTCGACCGCCTTCAGCCAGCGGCCACGGCAGTTCGGGTTGATATGATCTTCCATCGACACCGCTACCGCATCCGGCAGTTTTTCCAGCCAGCGGCGACCGACTTCGTCGTCGGCGTTAATGATCGCCTGTCCGTGGTGGTGAGTGGAATAGAGCAGCCATTTCGCCGCTTCGTAGTGTTCCATATCACCGTGATAATCAAGGTGATCGCGGCTCAGGTTGGTGAAGACGGAGGCGGCAAATTTCAGCGCCGCCACGCGATGTTGTACCAGACCATGGGAAGAGACTTCCATCGCGGCAAAGGTCGCCCCCTGCTCTGCAAGGCCCGCCAGCACACGCTGCACGTCAACCGCCGAGCCGGTGGTGTTTTCCGTCGGGCTGACTTTGCCCAGAAGACCGTTCCCCACCGTGCCCATGACGGCGCCGGTTTCGCCCAGCAGCTGCGCCCACTGCGCCATCAGCTGGGTTGTGGTGGTTTTTCCGTTGGTTCCTGTCACGCCAACCAGCTTTAACTGGTCGGAAGGTTCGTGGTAAAAACGTCCTGCCAGCGCGGAGAGACGCTCATTCAGCTGGCTGAGATAGATGACCGGCACGCCGTGCATTTCACGGATCTCACCGTCTGTTGCCTCATCTTTAGCCTCTGCAATAACGGCAGCAACACCTTGCGCAATCGCCTGCGGGATATAACGACGCCCGTCCGCCTGATGACCTACCACTGCCACAAAAAGATCGCCAGCAGCCGCTACGCGGCTGTCCAGTACCATCTCTCGCAGTGCTCGCGCAGGTAGCATTGGCACCCACGGAGCAAGAAGGTCGCGCAAATTACGATCTGCCACCTGTTCCCTCGCCTTGATTAATTACAAATTCACTTTTTTCGCCCGTCGCCAGCGCATCCGGTTCTATGTTCATGGTGCGCAACACGCCGCCCATAATAGCCCCGAATACAGGCGCGGAGACGGCGCCGCCGTAGTACTTACCCGCCTGCGGATCGTTAATGACAACCACCAGCGCAAAACGCGGATTGCTTGCAGGCGCTACGCCTGCGGTATAGGCAATGTATTTGTTGATATAGCGGCCGTCCGGCCCCACTTTTTTAGCCGTACCGGTTTTAATGGCGATACGATAGCCCTTAATCGCGGCCTTCACGCCGCCACCGCCCGGCAGCGCAACGCTTTCCATCATATGCACAACGGTACGCACGATAGATTCAGGGAAAACACGCTCACCCGGAACCGGTGGATCAACTTTGGTGATCGACAGCGGGCGATAAATGCCATAGCTGCCAATCGTTGCGTAGACTCGCGCTAACTGTAACGGGGTTACCATTAGCCCGTAGCCGAAAGAGAAGGTGGCCCTCTCTATGTCAGACCACCGTTGTTTTTGAGGATATAAGCCACTGCGTTCTCCGACCAACCCCAAATTGGTCGCCTTTCCCAGCCCAAAACGTGAGTAAGTATCTACTAACGCTGAGGACGGCATCGCTAACGCCAGCTTTGACACACCGACGTTACTCGACTTCTGTAAGACCCCGGTCAGGGTCAGTTCGCTGTACCGCGCCACGTCTTTGATTTCGTGACCGTTAATTCGGTAAGGGATGGTATTCAGAACGGTATTTTCGTTGACGATGCCTCGCTGTAGAGCCGTCATCACCACCATCGGTTTTACGGTCGAGCCGGGTTCAAACACATCGGTGATTGAGCGGTTACGCATCGCATCTTTTGCTGTACCGGCAAAATTATTTGGGTTGTATGAGGGGCTACTGGCCATCGCCAGCACTTCACCTGTCGCAACATCCACCAGCACGGCACTGCCCGATTCCGCCTTGTTAAACGCCACGGCGTTGTTCAGCTCGCGGTAGACCAGCGCCTGCAAGCGCTCATCAATACTCAGAGCAAGATTGTGCGCGGCCTGGCTGTCTGTTGAGGAAATGTCTTCAATGACGCGGCCATAGCGGTCTTTACGTACGATTCGCTCGCCGGGCTGGCCGGTCAGCCATTTATCGAAGCTTTTTTCAACGCCCTCGATCCCCTGGCTGTCGACGTTAGTGAAGCCAATGAGGTGAGCGGTTACTTCGCCGGAAGGATAGTAGCGGCGGGATTCTTCACGAAGATGAATGCCCGGCAGCTTCAGCTTTTTAATATAGTCAGCCATATCAGGGTTTACCTGACGGGCCAGATAGATAAAGCGCCCTTTCGGGTTGGCATTCACGCGGGAAGCCAGCTGGTCCAGCGGCATTTTTAACGCGTCTGCGAGCGCCTTCCAGCGGTTATCCAGCGAGATCCCGCCGGCGTCGTGCAGTTCCTTCGGATCGGCCCAGATTGCCTTCACCGGCACGCTTACCGCCAGCGGACGGCCGGAGCGGTCGGTGATCATCCCACGAGAGGTAGAGACTTCCTGTACGCGCAGAGAACGCATATCACCCTGACGTACCAGCATGTCGGGGGCGATGATTTGCAGCCACGCCACGCGGCCCAGCAGGAAACCCAGCGCCAGTAAAATGCAGCCGCAAAGCAACGCAAAACGCCAACTGACAAAGTTGGCCTGTTCTTCCTGACGTTTTGGTTTTAGCGTTTTTGCCGCTGCTTTCATGCGTCGCGTTTTCCCTTATTTTTGTACTACGATATTTTCCTGCGAAGGATCAACATGCTGCAATTGCAGCTTTTCCGTTGCGATCCGTTCAACCCGGCTGTGATCGCCGAGCGCATTTTCTTCAAGGATCAGGTTTCGCCATTCAATATCCAGCGCATCGCGTTCCAGCACCATCTGCTCGCGCTGCGCAGTCAATAAACGGGTATGGTGCGCGGTAGTGACCACCATGATTGCCGTCACAATGATGCAAATGAACAAGCAGAGTGGCAGCTTCCCAAACCGCAAAAGATCGTCGCCGATCACGCCAGGCAAGGCATGGCGCTCGTTGCTTCCTAACGATCCCTTAACTTTGCTTAGGGTCTCTGTCACTCTGCCGATCATGCGTTCGTCCTCTCTGCAATGCGCAGCACTGAACTACGGGCACGTGGATTCTCTGCCACCTCTTTTTCGCCCGGCATCAACTTGCCTAATGCTCGCAACTGACGGCCGCCCAGTTTACTGAGTTGTTCTTCCGTCATCGGCAGCCCCGCTGGAACCTGTGGACCGCGGCTCTGTTCACGCATAAAACGCTTCACGATGCGATCTTCCAGCGAATGGAAGCTGATGATGGATAACCGCCCACCCGGGGCCAGCACGTCGAGCGAGCTTTTTAGCGCCAGCTCTATTTCCTCCAGTTCACTGTTTACCCAGATGCGAACCGCCTGGAAGGTACGGGTCGCAGGATGTTTGTGCTTATCCTTCACCGGCGTTGCCGCCGCGATGACTTCTGCCAGCTCTTTGGTGCGAGTCATAGGCTCAATACGGTTGCGCTCAACGATGGCGCGCGCGATACGTTTGCCAAAACGCTCTTCGCCGAAGGTTTTAATCACCCAGGCGATATCTGCTTCGTCGGCGGTTTGTAACCACTCGGCGGCAGACTGACCGCGGGTGGGGTCCATACGCATATCCAGCGGACCGTCGCGCATAAAGGAGAAGCCGCGTTCTGCATCATCAAGCTGAGGTGAAGAGACGCCAAGATCGAGGAGGATCCCGTCGATTTTGCCGGTCAGGCCGCGCTCGGCAACATAATCCGCAAGCGCAGAGAAAGGTCCATGCACGATGGAAAAGCGAGGATCATCGATGGTTTGCGCAACGGCAATCGCCTGCGGATCGCGGTCAATTGCCAGCAGGCGTCCTTCCGCTCCAAGCTGAGAGAGGATCAAACGCGAGTGACCACCACGACCAAAAGTGCCATCGATATAGATGCCGTCCGGACGAATATTCAGGCCGTTAACGGCCTCGTCCAGCAGCACCGTTGTATGTTTATAATTTTCCATCATATTTATAGTGACAAGTCCTGCAACCGTTCCGACAATGTTGCGGAATCAGATTGCTCAGCGTCGATATCTTCCTTGACCTGTTGATACCAGGTCGTTTCGTCCCACAGTTCAAACTTGTTGAACTGCCCGACCAGCATCACTTCTTTTGTCAGACCAGCATGTTGCCGCAACACCGGCGCAATCAATAATCGCCCAGCGCTATCCATCTGACATTCACTGGCATGACCCAATAACAGCCGCTGCACGCGGCGTTCCTGCGGGTTCATGCTCGACAGTCGCGACAGCTTTTGCTCAATGATTTCCCATTCAGGCAAAGGGTAAAGCAGCAGGCAGGGGGAGTTGATGTCAATGGTGCAAACCAGTTGACCCGAAGCGTTCTCAATCAGCTGGTCGCGGTATCGGGTTGGTACCGATAAACGCCCCTTGCTGTCGAGATTGACTAACGTTGCTCCACGGAACATGCCAGCCTCACCCCTCCTCACCACTTTAACCCACAAATTCCCACCTGAAGGAGTTTACGGAGCGAGGGAAAAGCTTGTCAAGCCAGGACTCTCTCTATACCGGGGCGAAAGCACCGTATTTACAGAGCAAGAGTGACCTGGCTAATAACTACACAACTGGCGAGGCAAAATTAACGTTATGAATATTTGTAAGAAAAAAACCGAATATGCACACGAGCGTTAAGACTCACTCAATATCATCGCAGGGAAATATAAAGTGTCAGTTTGCGACGCGGGCAGCATTTTAAGGCATATTGGCGGGTGATGACAGCCTCAGATGAGCGATAAGGCGATAAGGTGCCCTTCAGGTGCCGTAAGGTCTGGAGACGTTTTAAAAAATGGCTGAATATTTATCGGCTGGCGCCTGTTTGTAACAAAACAATACAAAGAAATTCTTTTATAGAGCAATAAAAGGTCTTTTATAAGCCAAAAAAGATTCAGAAAAATAGCGGGCTATCTTTCATAAGGAATAATCTTAATTTTTATCCGGATTTTAATTTACGTAATAAATGTACAGCTAGGGGGCAGTTTTCACTCCCCCGCTGAGATATTAATGACGGCTCAAAATTCCGCGCCGATAGAGATTACGTTTGATGCGCGTCAGCCCGGGTTTCGGCTTACGGGGTTCATCCAGGCTTGCAAGAACGATCTCCAGCACCCGCTCGGCGACGTCGCGGTGACGCTGGGCCACGGCCAGCACCGGACATTGCAGGAAGTCGAGCAGCTCATTATCGCCGAAGGTCGCAATCGCCAGATCGGATGGCAGCTTGCCATCGCGACGTAATGTGACGTCCATGACCCCCTGCAACAGGGCAAACGAGGTGGTAAACAGGGCCTGCGGCATGGGGTGCGTTTCCAGCCATTTCTCGAACAGCTGAGCAGCCGCTTCGCGCTCATAGCTGTTGGCATACAGATAGTGAACGTCACGCGGATCGTCTTTCCATGCGGTACGGAACCCTTGTTCACGCAGGAAGCTCACGGAGAGTTCAGGCAACGCGCCAAGATACAGTACCGTTTCAGCCGGGAAGGTACGCAGCTCGGCAGCCAGCATTTCTGCATCGTCCTGATCGGCACCCACAACGCTGGTGAAATGCTCACGGTCAAGCGCACGATCCAGCGCCACAATAGGGAACGGATCGTTCGCCCAGCGCTGATAGAAAGGATGCTCCGGTGGTAAAGAGGTCGACACGATGATGGCGTCAACCTGACGTTGCAGCAGATGCTCAATGCAACGCATTTCGTTGTCGGGCTGATCCTCGGAGCAGGCAATCAGCAGCTGATAGCCACGCTGGCGAGCCTGACGTTCCAGATAGTTGGCGATGCGGGTGTAGCTGGTGTTTTCCAGGTCCGGGATCACCAGGCCAATCGAGCGGGTGCGCCCGGCACGTAACCCTGCGGCGACAGCATTCGGATGGTAATTATGCTCACGAACGACTGCCATCACTTTCTCAACGGTCTTATCGCTGACACGATACTGCTTTGCTTTACCGTTAATCACATAGCTGGCCGTGGTTCTCGACACGCCGGCGAGCCGGGCGATTTCATCCAGTTTCACAATTGCCTCTCAAAAAAGAAAAAAGTCCATGGCCCTGTCAAGGTTATGGTTAAATATTTTAACATCTAAACGCAGAATAGCCTTCACGGCAACCGCTTTTGTCTGCGTTGTCGGCGGATTACGCAAAAAAAAGCCCGGCTTTGGCTACCGGGCTGAAAGAGGCGAACCTTTTGCGCTACTCACGCATGATTTTATCGCCGCGCGAGAGGCCAACAACGCCAGAGCGCGCAACTTCAACTATTTTTGCCACATCCCTGACAGACGCCAGGAATGCGTCCAGCTTATCGCTCGTTCCGGCAAGCTGCACAGTATATATAGAAGGCGTGACGTCGATGATCTGCCCACGGAAGATATCCGTGTTGCGTTTGACCTCTTCACGGCCGTAACCGCTGGCCTGGATTTTCACCAGCATCACTTCACGTTCAACGTAAGCCCCCTGCCCCAACTCGCTGACGCGCAACACGTCCACCAGCTTATGCAGCTGCTTTTCGATCTGCTCAAGCACTTTCGCATCGCCGACGGTCTGGATCGTCATGCGGGAGAGCGTGGGATCGTCGGTCGGTGCAACGGTCAGGCTTTCAATGTTGTAGCCACGCTGCGCAAAAAGCCCAATGACGCGCGACAGTGCGCCCGACTCATTTTCCAGTAATACAGATAATATCCGGCGCATATCAGGTTCTCTCCGTTTTGCTTAACCACATTTCATCCATACCACCGCCGCGAATATGCATCGGATAAACGTGTTCTGAGCCGTCAACGATCACGTCCATGAAGACGAGGCGATTGTTTTTAACGTGCGCAAGCGCTTCGCCGAGCTTCGCTTCCAGCTCTGACGGATCGGTTACCCGCATGCCAATATGGCCATAGGCTTCAGCCAGACGGACAAAATCCGGAAGTGACCTCATATAAGACTGAGAGTGACGGCCGGAATAAATCATATCCTGCCACTGCTTCACCATCCCGAGGTAACCGTTATTCAGGTTCAGCACCAGCACTGGCAGCTCATATTGCAGCGCGGTAGAAAGCTCCTGAATATTCATCTGAATACTGCCGTCACCCGTCACGCAGATGACCGTTTCGTTCGGCAGCGCCAGCTTCACTCCCAGCGCGGCGGGCAGGCCAAAGCCCATCGTGCCCAGCCCGCCTGAGTTGATCCAGCGACGCGGTTTATCAAACGGGTAATACAGCGCAGCGAACATCTGATGCTGGCCCACGTCAGACGTCACATACGCATCGCCGTTCGTCAGACGCCAGATCGTTTCGATCACCGCCTGCGGCTTGATGCTCTCACTGTGCGTGTCGTATTTAAGGCACTGACGGCTCCGCCATAGCTCGATTTGCTGCCACCAGTCGCGGATCTCGTCCAGCGGTTGAGACGCGGATTCCTGCGCCAGCAGATCTAACATCTGCTCCAGCACCTGACGGGCGTCACCCACGATCGGTACATCCGCCGGCACCGTTTTAGAGATAGAGGTAGGATCGATATCAATATGCAGCACTGTCGCATTCGGACAGTATTTCGCCAGGTTATTGGTGGTGCGATCGTCAAAACGCACGCCGACGGCAAAAATCACGTCAGCGTTGTGCATTGTCATATTGGCTTCATAGGTGCCATGCATACCCAGCATGCCCAGCGCCTGACGGTGGGTAGCCGGGAATGCCCCCAGCCCCATCAGCGATGACGCGACAGGAAGATTAAGCTTCTCGATCAGTTCGCGTAACTGCGTTTCACAGGCCGCATTGACGGCGCCGCCGCCCACATAGACTACCGGCTTTTTCGCAGCCAGCAGCGTTTGCAGCGCACGCTTAATCTGTCCTTTGTGCCCTTGCGTCGTTGGATTATACGAACGCATGCTCACCGACTCAGGCCACAGGTAAGGCAGTTTATTTGCCGGGTTGAGAATATCTTTTGGCAGATCGACGACCACGGGCCCGGGACGACCGCTGGCGGCCAGCCAGAAGGCTTTTTTCAGTACGCCCGGGATGTCTTCAGTTTGCTTAACCAGAAAGCTGTGCTTCACCACGGGGCGTGAGATCCCCACCATGTCGCACTCCTGAAACGCATCATAGCCAATCAGTGACGTCGCCACCTGTCCGGAAAGAATGACCAGCGGAATGGAATCCATATACGCCGTCGCGATGCCGGTAATGGCATTGGTCGCCCCCGGCCCGGAAGTGACCAGCACAACACCCACTTCGCCCGTGGCGCGGGCCAGACCGTCAGCCATATGCACAGCGGCCTGCTCATGACGAACCAGAACATGATCGATACCGCCTACCGTGTGCAGCGCGTCATAGATATCGAGAACTGCGCCTCCAGGATAGCCGAACACCTGCTTCACGCCCTGATCGATAAGCGATCGGACGACCATTTCCGCGCCAGACAACATCTCCATGCTTTGCCTCCAGGCTTTTGTTATAGACGGTCTACAGAATTCATTTCCGCGCCGTCTTCTGACAGGGTTAACCCATCTTATAATTTGCAGAGTGATTGCTACCTTAACCGCTCGTTATGAGGCAGGCAATTAGCAAACCGGTGGCGGTAACGGGTAAGAAAAGCAGAATAAACAGGTATCAGATACGAATATGGTGTATTCGTCTGGAATGCGTGGAGACAATAATAATTCATCTCTTAAAAAGAGGAGGGATCAGGAAATCATCTATTTTTGAGCATGTCTGAGTGAGTGAAAAAAATGAAAGCAGAACAAAATTTTGCCCGCATGAAAAATCACAGAATAAACCGCACGGTGCCATGCGGTTTATTCACCCGAACTTAGCGACGACAAATAGCGATCAGCAGCTCTTCCATCCACTGATGCCCTTTATCCCGACCCGCGGCTTCATGCCATGAAAGGTAACAGGTACGGCTATTAAGCTTGAGCGGCAGAGGTAAAATTTGCAGGTCCAGCGAATCGGAGAACTCTTCAGCTAGCCAGCGCGGTGCGATGGCGACTAAATGGGTCTGAGAAACGACGTTTAATACGCTGACCATGGCCATCCCCTGATAGGCCACGCTGGCTTGTTTATCGGCAGTGTCATACCACGGCTGACTGAATGAGGCATATCGGTCAAGCGCAACAACGGCGTGCTGCTCGCTGTAAACATCGCTTTCACGCAGCGGCGAATTCATACGGGGATGTTTTTTACTGGCAACTAATACCATTTCATCTTTGAACAATGGAACGCAGGCAAATTCTGGACGGCGGAACTCTTCATAGCCCAGAACAAACTCTGTTTCCTGATAACGAAGCTGGTGTTCAGTGTTTTGATTTAATGATGATTTAAAAACGAGGTGAATATTTGGGGCGATCTGTTCAACTTTATTATATATAACAGACGTCAAATAATTGTCTAACGGACTGCAAACACAGAGATGGAAAACTCGCTCACTGCTTAAGGGTTCAAAGCCCGAACCGGGAAGCTCATTTTGAACCAGCTGTAGCGCCTGACGAATCGAACCGAATAGCTGGAATGCACGCGCCGTGGGCTGTATCCCCCGTCCATAACGTACAAATAACTCGTCGTTAAACATCACCTTAAGTCTGGCTACGGCATTACTCACGGCAGGTTGAGACATTCCCAGAGATTGCGCTGCTCGTGTAATATTCTGCTCCTGCATCACTGCATCAAATACCGTTAACAAGTTAAGATCCACTGTGCGTAACTGAGGCTTAACCCCATCATAAGACTGTGGTTGGTTAATATTATTTTCTGGCATTTCTGACTCCACCGTCACGCTAAATTCCCTTTGCCAAAGTACAGTAATAATTTCGAAAAATATGATTTACCATGCATATACAACAAGCGAAAGAGAATTATTTAAAATTCGGAATATATAAAGAGCCCTCTTTTCTGGCGTGGCATTATGCCGCCCAAAAACGAAGCGCTAAAAACGTTCAAATGATATCTTAAACTTTAATGCAGGCATGAAACCATAAACCAGACAAATACACAATCACCGCCCTCGTGAATAACGACTTAAGTATTATTAAACTATTAATGGCATAGGCCGCGTTTTCATTAACAAACTGATATCAATATTGATCATTTACTCACCCGCAACTCATTCACGCCACTTATAAATCAACAAGATGAAACAGATTTCTTTTCACAGCATGTCGGTAAAAATACTGTGTTCAATTGCTACCAATTATATTCAAATTATTCCAGAGATGAATCTTCAGTCCAATAATAGACAATAAAGTCGGTTAGCCATGCCAAAACCAGCACAATTAGCTAACGTACTTACCCTGTACTGAATAGCCGTTTTGCCTGTGAGGGGTTGACATGCGTCAGCGTATCCAGTACCACTAAAAGCATAACGCATTCACCTGGAGCACGATTCATGATTCGCACCCTTCGTTTCACCGGTCTACTACTACTAAACGCATCCACTGTGCGCGGTAGACTGGCGGGCGAAATTCAGCGTTGAATCGTCTTCAGTAAAACTAAAAACCCGCGCCACTGCGCGGGTTTTTTTATGCTCGTAGCAAGGCGCCCTAAGACTGACAAGGACCTAACCCATGAGCCAGCAAGTCGTTATTTTCGATACTACTTTACGTGACGGTGAACAGGCATTACAGGCGAGCCTGAGTGTTAAAGAGAAACTGCAAATTGCGCTGGCCCTGGAACGCATGGGTGTAGACGTAATGGAGGTCGGTTTTCCTGTCTCCTCGCCGGGTGATTTTGAGTCAGTGCAGACCATCGCCCGCACCATCAAAAACAGCCGCGTGTGCGGTCTGGCGCGCTGCGTTGAGAAAGATATCGATGTGGCCGCGGAATCCCTGAAAGTTGCAGAAGCCTTCCGTATCCATACGTTCATTGCCACCTCACCTATGCACATTGCGACCAAGTTGCGCAGTACGCTGGATGACGTGATCGAACGCGCGGTTTATATGGTCAAACGCGCGCGTAACTACACTGATGACGTTGAATTTTCCTGTGAAGATGCTGGCCGCACGCCGATTGACGATCTGGCCCGCGTAGTCGAAGCCGCCATCAATGCTGGTGCCAGAACCATCAACATCCCGGACACCGTCGGCTACACCATGCCGTTTGAGTTCGCCAACATCATTACCGGCCTGTACGACCGCGTGCCAAATATTGATAAAGCCATCATCTCCGTGCACACCCACGATGATTTGGGCCTGGCGGTGGGTAATGCCATCGCCGCCGTCCACGCCGGTGCGCGTCAGGTTGAAGGCGCAATGAACGGCATTGGGGAACGTGCCGGCAACTGCTCGCTGGAAGAAGTGATCATGGCGATCAAGGTGCGCAAAGACATTATGAACGTGCATACCCGCATTAATCACAACGAAATCTGGCGCACCAGCCAGACCGTGAGCCAGATTTGCAACATGCCGATCCCGGCCAACAAGGCGATTGTTGGAACCGGCGCGTTCGCCCACTCCTCCGGTATTCACCAGGACGGCGTGCTGAAGAACCGTGAAAACTACGAAATCATGACCCCGGAATCCATCGGTCTGAACCAGGTTCAGCTGAACCTGACCTCACGCTCTGGCCGCGCGGCGGTGAAACACCGTATGGAAGAAATGGGCTATCAGGACAGCGATTACAACATGGATCAGCTGTACGACGCCTTCCTGAAGCTGGCCGACAAGAAAGGCCAGGTATTCGATTACGACCTGGAAGCGCTGGCATTCATCAACAAACAGCAGGAAGAGCCAGAGCATTTCCGTCTGGACTACTTCAACGTGCAGTCAGGCTCAAGCGATATCGCTACCGCCTCCGTCAAGCTGGCCTGCGGCGAGGAAATTAAAGCGGAAGCCGCCAACGGTAACGGCCCTGTGGATGCCATTTACCAGGCGATTAACCGCGTTACCGAGTACGACGTAGAGCTGGTGAAATACGACCTGACGGCAAAAGGGCACGGCAAAGACGCCCTGGGTCAGGTTGATATCGTCGTCAACTACAACGGTCGCCGCTTCCACGGTGTGGGTCTGGCGACAGATATTGTCGAATCCTCCGCAAAAGCGATGGTGCATGTCCTGAACAACATCTGGCGCGCCGCTGAAGTCGAAAAAGAGTTGCAACGCAAAGCTCAGAATAAAGAGAACAACAAGGAAACCGTGTGATGTCGAAGAATTACCATATTGCCGTGTTGCCGGGTGACGGTATTGGCCCGGAAGTGATGGCACAGGCGCTGAAAGTACTGGAAGCCGTTCGCTCGCGTTTTGCGATGAAAATTACCACCAGCCACTACGATGTGGGCGGTATTGCGATTGATAACCACGGTACGCCACTGCCAAATGCAACGGTGGAAGGCTGTGAAAATGCCGATGCCGTGCTGTTTGGCTCCGTGGGCGGCCCGAAGTGGGAACACCTGCCGCCGGCCGGGCAGCCTGAGCGCGGCGCGCTGCTGCCGCTGCGTAAACATTTCAAGCTGTTCAGCAATCTGCGTCCGGCGAAGCTGTACCCGGGGCTGGAAGAGTTTTGTCCGCTGCGTGCGGATATCGCGGCCAACGGTTTCGACATCCTGTGCGTGCGTGAGCTGACCGGTGGCATCTACTTCGGTCAGCCAAAAGGCCGCGAAGGCAGCGGTCAGCATGAAAAAGCGTTTGATACCGAGGTCTATCACCGTTTTGAAATTGAACGTATTGCCCATATCGCCTTTGAGTCGGCGCGCAAACGCCGCCGCAAGGTGACCTCCATTGATAAAGCGAACGTACTCCAGTCGTCTATTTTGTGGCGCGAAATCGTCAGCGAAGTGGCTAAGCAGTACCCGGACGTTGAGCTGTCGCACATGTACATCGATAACGCGACGATGCAGCTGATCAAGGACCCGTCACAGTTTGACGTCCTGCTGTGTTCCAACCTGTTCGGCGATATTCTCTCGGACGAGTGCGCAATGATTACCGGCTCGATGGGCATGCTGCCTTCTGCCAGCCTGAACGAAGAAGGCTTTGGCCTGTACGAGCCGGCGGGCGGCTCCGCGCCGGATATCGCAGGCAAAAACATTGCCAACCCGATTGCGCAAATTCTTTCGCTGGCCCTGCTGCTGCGCTACAGCCTAGATGCAGGCGATGCAGCAACCGCAATTGAAAACGCCATTAACCGTGCGTTAGAAGAAGGCGTCCGTACCGGTGATTTAGCACGCGGCACGGCGGCAGTCAGTACCGATGAAATGGGCGACATCATTGCCCGCTATGTCGCTGAAGGGGTGTAATCATGGCTAAAACGTTATATGAGAAGTTGTTTGATGCGCACGTTGTCCACGAGGCGCCAGACGAAACCCCGCTGCTGTACATTGACCGCCATCTGGTGCACGAAGTGACCTCCCCTCAGGCCTTCGACGGACTGCGTGCGCACAAGCGCCCGGTGCGTCAGCCGGGTAAAACCTTCGCCACGATGGATCACAACGTCTCCACCCAGACCAAAGACATTAATGCTTCCGGCGAGATGGCGCGCATCCAGATGCAGGAGCTGATCAAGAACTGCAACGAATTTGGCGTGGAGCTGTACGATCTGAACCACCCGTATCAGGGGATCGTCCACGTGATGGGACCTGAGCAGGGTATTACGCTGCCGGGCATGACCATCGTCTGCGGTGACTCCCATACCGCGACGCACGGCGCGTTTGGCGCGCTGGCGTTCGGGATTGGCACCTCTGAAGTTGAACACGTTCTGGCAACGCAGACCCTGAAACAGGGCCGCGCCAAAACCATGAAGATTGAGGTGAAGGGCAAAGCCGCACCGGGTATCACCGCGAAAGATATCGTGCTGGCGATTATCGGCAAAACCGGCAGCGCAGGCGGCACCGGTCACGTGGTTGAATTCTGCGGTGACGCTATCCAGGCGCTGAGCATGGAAGGTCGTATGACCTTGTGCAATATGGCCATTGAGATGGGTGCCAAGGCAGGGCTGGTCGCACCAGACGAAACCACCTTCAACTATGTGAAGGGGCGTCTGCATGCCCCGAAAGCACAGGATTTTGACGACGCGGTCGCGTACTGGAAAACCCTGAAAACGGATGAGGGGGCAGTTTTTGATACCGTGGTGACGTTGCAGGCGGAAGAGATCGCCCCCCAGGTCACCTGGGGCACCAATCCGGGCCAGGTCATCTCCGTCAACGACAGCATTCCTGACCCGGCTTCCTTCGCCGATCCGGTCGAACGCGCCAGTGCGGAAAAAGCGCTGGCCTATATGGGGCTGAAACCCGGCGTACCGCTGACTGACGTGAGCATTGATAAGGTGTTCATCGGCTCCTGCACCAACTCCCGTATCGAAGATTTACGCGCGGCGGCTGAGATTGCTAAAGGCCGCAAAGTGGCGCCCGGTGTGCAGGCGCTGGTTGTGCCGGGTTCCGGTCCGGTGAAAGCCCAGGCGGAAGCGGAAGGTCTGGATAAGATCTTTATCGACGCGGGCTTCGAGTGGCGCCTGCCGGGCTGCTCCATGTGTCTGGCGATGAACAACGACCGCCTGAATCCGGGCGAGCGTTGCGCATCCACCAGCAACCGTAACTTTGAAGGCCGTCAGGGCCGGGGTGGACGCACCCACCTTGTCAGCCCGGCAATGGCCGCCGCCGCGGCAGTCACCGGTCATTTCGCCGATATTCGCAGCCTGAAATAAGGAGACAATCATGGCAGAGAAATTTACCCAACATACGGGCCGTGTTGTCCCGCTGGACGCCGCGAACGTTGATACGGATGCGATCATTCCTAAGCAGTTTTTGCAGAAAGTGACGCGCACGGGCTTTGGCGCGCACCTGTTCAACGACTGGCGTTTCCTCGATGACAAAGGCGAAGTGCCCAACCCGGAGTTCGTCCTGAACTTTCCGGAATACAAAGGCGCGTCGATTCTGCTGGCGCGGGAAAACTTTGGCTGCGGATCGTCGCGTGAACACGCGCCCTGGGCGCTGACCGACTACGGCTTTAAGGTGGTTATCGCCCCGAGCTTTGCGGATATCTTCTACGGCAACAGCTTCAACAACCAGCTGCTGCCGGTGACGCTTAGCGACGAGCAGGTCGATGAACTGTTTGCGCTGGTACAGGCGAATCCGGGGATTTCGTTTGAGGTGGATCTGGAAGCGGAAGTGGTGAAAGCCGGGGATAAAACCTACAGCTTCAGCATTGACGCGTTCCGTCGCCACTGCATGCTGAACGGTCTGGACAGCATTGGCCTGACGCTGCAACACGAAGAGGCTATCTCCGCCTACGAGAAAAAACAGCCTGCGTTTATGGGGTAGAAGCAATGGCCCGCAGGGCGCGGGCCATTGATAAGGGTGCGTTGAGGCAAGTACGTTTTGTCATTCCAGCCTCCTTATTGCTTTTCGGCAATGAAGAGACTAACCTCGCAATGTTGGTTGTGAAGTTGGTCTCCCCATCAGTTTTTTGATGTGGGACTCTCCACTGTTTGCCTCTTGCGAAAGCCTGAGGCAAACAGCCTCAAGCACCCGTCACGCACTCTATGCGCCTTCTTTGCACCTGTCAGAAAATCGTTTCATTTCGTGAAGCCGCCTTCCAGAATCAAATGTCTTTAACCCGGCACGTCAACACCAGCGTGACAATCGAAATCGCCGCAATCACCCAGTATACGGATGCATGGCCATAGCTTTGCGCCAGCGCACCCTGAATTACACCCGCCAGGATCACGCCGGTCGAAATACTGTTGGTAAACAGCGTGGTCGCCGAGCCAGCGCGTCCAGGCATTAAATCCTGGAACCAGAGCATGCCTATCCCGGCGACAATCCCGATAAACACGGCATTAAACAGTTGCAGCGCCAGCAGCGCGTCGTGCGAGTGGAAGAAGATCAGCCCGATATAGAACATCACCCCGGCGGCAACCGCCACCACCATCATTTTGCGTTTTCCGAAGCGCTTGACGTAATATCCCGCCAGAATCATTGCCGGAATTTCCAGCCCGGCAGCGGTACCCATTAAGATCCCCGCAAGCTTGTCCGGCAGCCCCAGATCGCTGCTGATCCACAGCGGCATGTCGATGATGTACATGGTGTTGCAGGTCCACATCAGCGTGGAGGCGATAAACAACATGCGAACGTTTTTATCCTGCCAGCCGCTTACCTGCGTGATGGGTTTGTCCGACGCCTGCTCCACGCGCGCCACCGACGGCAGCGCAAAGGCAATCAGCGCCAGGCTGATGGCAAAAATCCCCGCGGCGATGGAGAACATGGCGGTGAAACCGTAGTTCAGCGCCAGCATGAACGCCAGCGGAGGGCCGATGACCCACGCGAGAGAGAGCTGGGCACGCATCACCGAGCTGAACATCACCACTTCCCGCGCCGAGTTATCGGCGTACTCCCGGGCCAGAGCGAACAGCTGCGGCATGGCGGTGTTTGCCAGAGAAGCCAGCAGCACGCCGCAGGTGATGAGGGTCAGGTAATGGCGGTTGAAGGCAAACAGCAGCGCGTTGCCCACGGCCATGGCGCAGCAAAAGAGGATCAGTTTGCGGCGATCGCCCTGGCTGTCGGATCGTTTCGCCAGCCACAGGCTGACGAGGATCCCGGCAATGGCGTTGACGGTATAGAACAGACCCACCCAAAATGGCTGCGCCCCCACCTCACGGCTGAGAAACAGGCTCAGCGTCGGTGCCTGTAGCGCACCGGCCACGCCCATCATGAAGGCCACCAGCATAAAAGCGGCGTACACGCCGTTCAGGCGTCGCCCCATCGTCATCAACCAGAGCATGCGCAAGTCCTTGTGAAAGCGAATCGAATTTGGGTGAAATAGTAAACGAAAAAAGCCAGCAAAAACATTTTGCTGGCGGGTGATTAGCACCAATACTCAGTCACACATGATCGAGGCGAGTTAGCGAGAAGAGGTCGGTTTCGTAACGTCCCACTGCATCAGATCTTCCAGGATTCTCAGCCGCTGCTCTGCGCACTGGCGGGCCAGCCAGGACACTCCCTTTGTCGCTGAAAAATAGTGCTGATAAAACTGACGTGCGGTAGACCTCTTCATAATTTACCTCCTCGCTTCATCGGGAAGAATTATTGGCCTAATATAGGGATAAATAAATTGCTGGTTTTTTGTCAGGAGTTCCCCTTTTATGCCTTCCGGTCGTCTGCAACAACAATTCATCCGCCTGTGGCAGTGCTGCGAGGGGCAGTCGCAGGAGACTACGCTGAACGAACTGGCCGAGCTGCTTAACTGCTCCCGGCGTCATATGCGCACCCTCCTCAACACCATGCAGCAGCACGGCTGGCTCAGCTGGGAAGCGGAGGCGGGACGCGGCAAGCGCTCGCGCCTGACGTTCCTTTATACCGGCCTGGCGTTGCAGCAGCAGCGGGCGGAAGATTTGCTGGAGCAGGACCGCATCGATCAGCTGGTCCAGCTGGTGGGCGACAAAGCCGCCGTGCGCCAGATGCTGGTCTCACACCTGGGACGCAGCTTTCGCCAGGGACGCCACATTCTGCGGGTGCTTTACTACCGCCCAATGAAAAATCTGCTGCCCGGTACGGCGCTGCGTCGCTCTGAAACCCACATGGCCCGGCAGATATTCAGCGGCCTGACGAAAATAAATGAGGAAAACGGGGAACTGGAAGCGGATATCGCCCACCACTGGCAGCAGCTTTCCCCCCTGCACTGGCGTTTCTTTTTACGCCCGGGCATTCATTTCCACCATGGACGCGAGCTGGAGATGCGTGACGTCATCGCCTCTTTAGAGCGCGCCCGCACGCTGCAGCTCTATTCGCATATCACGCGGATCCACTCCCCAACGGCCTGGACGCTGGATATTGAGCTATCGCAGCCGGACAACTGGCTTCCGTGGCTTCTGGGCTACGTGCCCTCGATGATCCTGCCTGCCGAGTGGCGATCCCTGAACAATTTTTCCAGCCAGCCGATTGGTACAGGCCCCTACTCCGTTACGCGCAATAACAGCAATCAGCTGAAGATCCGCGCCTTTAATGACTATTTTGGCTATCGGGCGCTGATCGACGAAGTGAACGTCTGGGTGTTACCGGACCTCAACGAAGAGCTGAGCGCAGGCCTCACCCTGGAAGGACCAACAACCAGCGAAAAGGCGTTCGAGAGTCGCCTTGAAGAGGGCTGCTACTATCTGCTTTTTGACAGCCGCAGCCATCGCGGGGCGAATCACGACGTCCGCAAGTGGATAAGCCATATTCTGGCCCCCGCGAACCTGATTTATCACGCTGAAGAGCAATACCAGACCTGGTGGTTCCCGGCCTATGGCCTGCTTCCGCGCTGGCACCATGCACAGCCGGTCCGCAGCGAGAAACCTGCCGGACTGGAGACCATCACCCTCAGCTACTATCGCGATCACATTGAGCACCGGTTTATCGCGAGGATCATGAGTAAGCTGCTGGCAGCCGAGGGGGTGACGCTGGCGATACAGGAAGTGGACTATGATGAATGGCACCGTGGGGATGTGGTCAGCGATATCTGGCTCAACAGCGCGAACTTCACGCTGCCGCTGGATTTCTCACTCTTTTCACACCTGTATGAAGTGCCTCTCATTCAGCACTGCATCAGCCGGGACTGGCAGCAGGACGCCGCAAGGTGGCGGGCAGGAGAGATGGATCTGGCCGCCTGGTGCCAGGAGCTGCTGGCCGGGCAGACGATCGTACCGTTAATTCACCACTGGCTGCTGATCCAGGGGCAGCGCAGCATGCGCGGCCTGCGTATGAACACCCTGGGCTGGTTTGATTTTAAATCCGCGTGGTTTGCGCCGCCGGAGCCATAACGCTTTCGTAATATTCACCAAATCATTACAATAGCGCCGTTCTCAACGGGGTGCTGCATCACTGATGTGCGCTGAGATCATACCCGTCGAACCTGATCCGGATAACGCCGGCGAAGGGATTTGAGGCTGTTTCTCAAAATCCTTTGCCACTCAACCCTGAGGTGCAAAGTGTTAAAAAACGTTCTTCCTCTGCTGGCGCTGTTTGCGCTGCCTGTTTTTGCTAAGCCTGTTCTGACGATCTATACCTACGACTCCTTCTCCGCCGACTGGGGCCCTGGCCCGGTGGTGAAAAAAGCCTTTGAAGCCGACTGCAACTGCGAGCTGAAGTTCGTGGCGCTGGAAGATGGCGTGTCGCTGCTCAACCGCCTGCGTATGGAAGGCAAAAACAGCAAGGCCGACGTGGTGCTCGGGCTGGATAACAACCTGCTGGAAGCCGCCACGCAAACCAGACTGTTTGCCAAAAGCGGCGTAGCGGCAGATGCCGTCAACGTGCCGGGCGGCTGGAAAAACGACACCTTCGTTCCCTTCGATTACGGCTACTTTGCGTTCGTCTACGATAAAAACAAGCTGAAGAATCCGCCGAAGAGCCTGAAAGAGCTGGTCGAAAGCGACCAGAAATGGCGCGTGATTTATGAAGATCCGCGCACCAGCACGCCGGGCCTGGGGCTGCTGCTGTGGATGCAGAAAGTCTACGGCGACAAAACGCCGGAGGCGTGGCAGAAGCTGGCTGCGAAAACCGTTACGGTCACGAAAGGCTGGAGCGAAGCCTATGGCCTGTTCCTGAAAGGCGAAAGCGACCTGGTGCTGAGTTACACCACCTCTCCGGCCTACCACATTATTGCCGAGAAGAAAGATAACTACGCCGCCGCGAACTTTGCCGAAGGGCATTATCTCCAGGTGGAAGTGGCGGCGCGGACCGCTGCGAGCAAGCAGCCGGAACTGGCCGAAAAATTCCTGAAATTTATGGTCTCCCCGGCATTCCAGAACGCCATTCCGACGGGCAACTGGATGTACCCTGTTACCGACGCGGCGCTGCCGGCAGGCTTTGAGAAGCTGAACAAACCGCAGACCGCGCTGGAATTTACGCCGCAGCAGGTTGCCGCTCAGCGCGCCGCATGGATAAGCGAATGGCAACGCGCCGTCAGCCGCTGATCCCCGGCTGGTTAGTGCCCGGACTGATTGCCGCCATACTGATGGTGGTCGTCAGTCTGGGCGCGTTTCTCGCGCTGTGGTTTAACGCGCCAGAGAGCGATCTGCTCGCGCTCTGGCACGATAGCTATCTCTGGCACGTCATCCGTTTCTCCTTCTGGCAGGCATTTCTCTCCGCGCTGCTGTCAGTCATCCCGGCCATTTTCCTTGCGCGCGCCCTCTATCGCAGACGTTTCCCCGGCAGGCTGGCCCTGCTGCGCCTGTGTGCCATGACGCTGATCCTGCCCGTACTGGTGGCGGTGTTCGGGATTCTGAGCGTATACGGTCGCCAGGGCTGGCTGGCCTCCCTCTTCAACCTGCTTGGTCTGGAATGGACCTTCTCCCCTTACGGCCTGAAGGGCATTCTGCTGGCGCATATTTTTTTCAATATGCCGATGGCGACGCGCCTCTTTTTACAGGCGCTGGAGAACATTCCCGGCGAGCAGCGCCAGATTGCCGCCCAGCTTGGCATGCGCGGCTGGTCGTTCTTCCGTTTTGTCGAATGGCCGTGGCTGCGACGTCAGATCGCCCCGGTTGCCGCGCTGATCTTTATGCTCTGCTTCGCCAGCTTTGCCACCGTCCTTTCGCTCGGCGGCGGGCCGCAGGCCACCACCATTGAGCTGGCGATCTATCAGGCGTTAAGCTACGACTACGATCCGGGGCGCGCCGCGCTGCTGGCGATCGTGCAGATGGTGTGCTGCCTGGCGCTGGTGTTACTTAGCCAGCGGCTGAGCAAAGCGATTCCCGCAGGAAGCAATATCCTTTCCGGCTGGCGCGATCCGCAGGACAGCCTGCACAGCCGCATCTCGGACGTGATGCTGATCGCGCTGGCGCTCCTGCTTCTGCTGCCGCCGCTGCTGGCCGTGATCGCCGATGGCCTCAACAGGAATGTGGTGTCGGTACTGCAACAGCCGGTCCTGTGGCAGGCCACGTGGACCTCGTTGCGCATCGCGCTGGCAGCCGGGCTCCTGTGCGTGATCCTGACCATGATGCTGCTCTGGAGCAGCCGCGAGCTGTACGCGCGCCATGCCCGCAAAGCCGGACACGCGCTGGAACTGACGGGTATGCTGATCCTGGCGATGCCGGGCATCGTGCTGGCGACCGGCTTCTTTTTACTGTTTAACAGCACCATCGGCCTGCCGGAAAGCGCCGACGGCATCGTCATTTTTACCAACGCCTTAATGGCCATCCCGTATGCGCTGAAGGTGCTGGAAAACCCGATGCGGGATGTTAACAGCCGGTACAGCGCCCTGTGCCAGTCCCTTGGCATTATGGGCTGGCGGCGGCTGAAAGTGGTCGAACTACGCGCCCTGAAACGGCCGCTCGCCCAGGCGATGGCCTTCGCCTGCGTGCTGTCGATTGGGGATTTTGGCGTGGTGGCCCTCTTTGGCAACGAGGATTTTCGCACGCTGCCGTTCTGGCTTTATCAGCAAATTGGCTCCTACCGCAGCCAGGACGGTGCCGTCACGGCGCTGCTCCTGCTGCTGCTGTGCTTTGCCTTATTTACCGTTATCGAAAAACTTCCGGGGCGTGATGTTAAAACTGACTGATGTAACCTGGCTTTACGAGCACCTGCCCATGCGTTTTACTCTCTCCGTTCGTCAGGGAGAGCGAATTGCGGTGCTTGGCCCAAGCGGGGCCGGAAAAAGTACCCTGCTCAATTTGATTGCCGGTTTTTTGCAGCCTGCCAGCGGGTCGATAGTCATTGATAATGGCGAGTATACCTACGCTCCGCCGGCTAAGCGCCCGGTGTCGATGCTGTTTCAGGAAAACAATCTGTTTAATCACCTTACGGTGTGGCAGAACATCGCGCTGGGAATCGATCCGGGGTTAAAGCTCAACGCTGCGCAGCGTCAGAAGCTGGCGGCGATTGCCGAACAAATGGGCCTGTCCGCGTTGATTACCAGACTGCCCGGTGAGCTTTCCGGCGGCCAGCGTCAGCGCGTGGCGCTGGCACGTTGTCTGGTGCGCGAACAGCCGCTGCTGCTGCTTGACGAACCCTTCTCGGCCCTTGATCCGGCCCTGCGCCAGGAGATGCTTTCGCTGGTTGAGGAGGTTTGCCAGCGCCAGCAGATCACGATGCTGATGGTTTCGCACAGCATTGAAGATGCCGCACGCATCGCGCCGCGATCGGTAGTGATCGCGGAGGGACGGATTTTGTGGGATGGCACGACCGACGCCTTAATGAGCGGGAAAGAAATCGCGTCAGGATTACTGGGTATAAAACCGTAGGCCGGGCAAACGCAGTGCCGCCCGGCGTTTAACGGCTCACCACTTTCAACAGGATCTCACCATACACCGGCATCAGCGGGTGACGAATCAGCGCGACCAGCGCCACCACCGCCACGCCCAGCGTCAGCGGGGCCAGCCAGAGCAGGCGCGTGCGCGGGAGATAGCGCGTCAGGCGATCGACGCTGGCTTTCGCGCTGCGCCATAGCCGCCAGCAGAGCCAGACCGCCAGCCACAGCAGTACCGCCGTTCCCAGCAGCAGCCATTTGAACTCACCGCTTTGCATACCGTCAGGAATATCAATGGCCGCGCCTGCCAGAATACCCGGCAGGAAGTAGAACGGCGGCCAGAAGACGCAGCCAATGATGTTCGGCACCACGAATTTCGCGACGGGCAGGTCCAGCATCCCGGCAACCATCGGCACCAGCGGACGCGTTGGGCCAACGAAGCGCCCCACGAGGATGGTGAACATGCTGTGCTGATGCAGCGCATGCTCGGTTTTATCCAGCAGCGCTTTGTTCTTTTTCATGAACGACCAGCGGTGCAGCGGCTTCTTAAAGCGCCAACCCAGCCAGAAGGAGACCCAGTCCCCCAGCAAACAGCCGATAATCCCGGCCATCCACGCCTGCCAGAAATTGACCTCACCGCTGCCGATAAGCGCCCCAAGCCCCGCCATCATCACGGTGCCGGGCAGGATCAGCCCGACCAGCGCCAGCGATTCCAGAAACGCCACCAGCGCCACGGCGATGAGCGAATACATAACGGACTGGGTAATAAAATGTTCCAGCAATGCCTGCATAACTATTCCGGTCAGAAAACGAATCAGCGATTCTGCTTAGCGCCCTGCACCGCGTCAAGGCAACAATTGTCTGAATAGTTTACAGGGTGCTTTCTGAGTTCACCTGTATGTTTAGCTTTTTTTACCGATTATTCACATCCCGCGCGAAATTCACTGGGGCTGGCGCCGGTGCACTTCTTAAACACGCGAGAGAAATAGAGCTGATCTTCAAAGCCCACGTTGCGTCCGACGGTGGCGATAGGCATTCGGGTGGTGCTGAGCAGCAGTTTCGCCTGGCTGATGCGCTGATCCTCACGCCAGCTGAGCACGCTCACGCCAAGCTGCTGGCGGAACAGATGTGAGAGCCGTGACGGTGACAGACAGACGTGCTGGGCAACGCTGGCGATATCAAACTGGCTGTCGGCCAGATGGTCGCTGATGTACTGACAGGCATCACGGACACGGTTGTCCAGCGGCGGGTTAAGCGATTCGTTGATCGCCTCCATGCGGCGCAGCAGCACCTGCTCAAGCAGGTTGATCGCCAGCAGCTCGGCATAGCGCCCTCCCGCCTGCCCCGCCTCAATAATTTGTGCGAACAGTTCACGAAACTGCGCCAGATGCGCCTCATCCGGCCGATAAAAACCGGTTTGCGCGAAAATAGCCGGCCATGAGAGCCACTCCTGCCAGTAGGCGCGCGGGCGGAAATAGACCCACTGGTGATACCACTCTTTGGCATCCGGGTGACGCCCGTAGTGGTGGATCTCCCCCGGCGGGAACAGCAGCATATCGCCCGGGCGGCAAACAAACTGCCGATCGCCGTTTTTGATCACCCCTTCCCCGCGTACGGTCAGGTTCAGAATATACCCTTTCATGCCGAGCGGTCGGTCGACGTAAAAATCGAGATACCCCTCGGCCTCAATTGGCGTCAGCCCCGCCACCAGATGGGCGTTAAATGAGTATCCCGGCAGCAGGGGATCGTTTTGCGGTTCGGCCATAGATTCAGTTCTCCAAAGGGTCCTGAAGGAAACCATTTGTCCATATCGTTAAAAGCAGTATAAAAATGGCCCGCGAAAAGATCCAAAAAGCATCACGCCTCTTTTACGTCCGCCATGTTTCAGCCTTTTCCCCTGATTTTTCTGCCGACACGGGCAGAGAAGCAGTAACAAAAGTGTCTATAAGTGCGGCAGAAATGTCCACATTGAATATTTGCACGGCGTCACACTTTCCGTTGCTACAGCAATTTAGTCCATAAGATTAGCGGATCCTGCCTGACGATTTTTGTCCCCAGTCTCTAATGTTCTTCCATACCTGTTTCGGATGGAGCAACACCATGGCAATTGCAATTGGCCTCGATTTTGGCAGCGACTCGGTTCGCGCGCTGGCAGTGGACTGTACGACTGGCCAGGAGATAGCAACCAGCGTTGAGTGGTATCCGCGCTGGCAAGAGGGGCGCTACTGCGACGCGCCAAACAACCAGTTCCGTCACCACCCGCGCGATTACATTGAATCGATGGAAGCGGCGATCAAAACCGTGCTGGCTGAACTGTCGGACGCCCAGCGGGCCGACGTCGTGGGGATTGGCGTGGACAGCACCGGCTCAACGCCTGCCCCTGTCGATGCCGAAGGCCGCGTACTGGCGCTGCGCCCGGAGTTTGCCGACAACCCGAACGCCATGTTTGTGCTGTGGAAAGACCATACCGCCGTGGAAGAGGCGGAAGCCATCACCCGCTTATGCCATCAGCCAGGCAAGACCGACTACTCACGCTATATCGGCGGGATTTACTCCAGCGAGTGGTTCTGGGCCAAAATCCTGCACGTTACCCGCGCGGACGCTTCGGTCGCCCAGGCCGCGGCATCATGGATTGAGCTGTGCGACTGGGTGCCCGCCCTGCTCTCCGGCACCACTCGCCCGCAGGATATCCGCCGCGGACGCTGTAGCGCCGGACATAAATCCCTGTGGCATGAAGGCTGGGGCGGTCTTCCTCCGGCAGCGTTCTTCGATGAGCTTGACCCGATCATCAACAAAAACCTGACATACCCGCTCTTTACCGACACCTTCACCGCCGATATTCCGGTCGGCACGCTCTGCGAAGAGTGGGCGACGCGTCTCGGCCTGCCGCAAAACGTGACCATTTCCGGCGGCGCGTTCGACTGCCACATGGGCGCCGTGGGCGCGGGTGCGCAGCCTAACACGCTGGTGAAAGTGATTGGCACCTCCACCTGCGACATTCTGACGGCAGATAAGGCCAGCGTCGGAGACCGCGCGGTAAAAGGCATCTGCGGCCAGGTTGACGGCAGCGTGGTGCCGGACTTTATCGGCCTTGAAGCGGGTCAGTCCGCGTTTGGCGATATCTACGCCTGGTTTGGCCGCGTGCTCGGCTGGCCGCTGGATCAGCTGGCTGCCGCGCATCCTGAGCTGAAAACACAGATTATCGCGAGCAAAAAACAGCTCCTGCCGCAGCTCACTGAAGCCTGGGCAAAAAATCTGTCTCTCGATCACCTTCCGGTGGTGCTGGACTGGTTCAACGGTCGCCGCACGCCGTTCGCGAACCAGCGCCTGAAAGGGGTGATTACCGATCTCAACCTGGCGACCGACGCGCCCGCGCTGTTCGGCGGCCTGATTGCTGCCACCGCGTTCGGCGCGCGCGCCATTATGGAGTGCTTCACCGAACAGGGCATCGACGTGAACAACGTGATGGCGCTGGGCGGTATCGCCCGTAAAAACCCGGTAATTATGCAGGCCTGCTGCGACGTGCTGAACCGTCCGCTGCAAATAGTGGCCTCCGATCAGTGCTGTGCGCTGGGCGCCGCGATTTTCGCTGCCGTGGCCGCAGGCGTGCATGCGGATATCCCGACCGCGCAACAGCATATGGCGAGCGCCGTCGAAAGTACGCTCCAGCCGCAGCCTCAGCAGGCACAACGCTTTGAACAGCTTTATCAGCGCTACCAGCAATGGGCAAAAAGCGCCGAACTTCACTATCTCCCTGTCGCCGCCCCGGCCAAAAGTACCGCGGACACTACGGCAACCCTGACACATTAAGGACACGATAATGACCATTTTTAATAATTATGAAGTGTGGTTTGTGATTGGCAGCCAGCATTTGTACGGGCCGGAAGCGTTGCAGCAGGTGACGAAACATGCGGAGCACGTTGTGAATGCCCTGAACGCGGAAGCCAAACTGCCGTGCAAACTGGTGCTGAAGCCCCTGGGTACGACGCCGGACGAAATCACCAACATCTGCCGTGATGCCAACTACGACGACAAATGCGCCGGCCTGGTGGTGTGGCTGCACACCTTCTCACCGGCCAAAATGTGGATCAACGGCCTGGCAATTCTCAACAAACCGCTGCTGCAATTCCACACTCAGTTCAATGCCTCCCTGCCGTGGGACAGCATCGACATGGACTTCATGAACCTGAACCAGACCGCGCACGGCGGCCGCGAGTTCGGCTTCATCGGCGCGCGCATGCGCCAGCAGCATGCCGTGGTAACCGGCCACTGGCAGGACGGCCAGGCACAACAACGCATTGGCTCCTGGATGCGTCAGGCGGTCTCTAAGCAGGACACCCGTCACCTGAAGGTGGTGCGTTTTGGCGACAACATGCGCGAAGTGGCGGTCACCGACGGTGACAAAGTGGCCGCGCAGATCAAGTTTGGTTTCTCCGTCAACACCTGGGCGGTGGGCGACCTGGTGCAGGTAGTGAATGACATCAGCGAGGGTGATGTTAACGCGCTGGTAGATGAATATGAAAGCAGCTACCGCCTGACGCCTGCGGCGCAAGTTAACGGCGACAAGCGCCAGAACGTGCTGGATGCCGCACGCATTGAGCTGGGCATGAAGCGTTTTCTGGAACAGGGCGGCTTCCACGCCTTTACCACTACATTTGAAGACCTGCACGGCCTGAAACAGCTGCCGGGTCTGGCAGTACAACGTCTGATGCAGCAGGGCTACGGCTTTGCGGGCGAAGGCGACTGGAAAACTGCCGCTCTGCTTCGCATCATGAAGGTGATGTCGACCGGTCTACAGGGCGGCACCTCCTTTATGGAGGACTACACCTACCACTTCGAGAACGGCAACGATCTGGTGCTCGGCTCGCACATGCTGGAAGTCTGTCCCTCCATCGCGGTTGAAGAGAAACCGATCCTTGACGTGCAGTACCTCGGCATTGGCGGCAAAGCGGATCCGGCCCGTCTTATCTTCAACACCCGTACCGGCCCGGCCATCAACGCCAGCCTGATCGACCTCGGCGACCGCTTCCGCCTGCTGGTGAACTGCGTCGATGCGGTTGAAACCCCGCATTCTCTGCCGAAGCTGCCGGTCGCCAATGCCTTGTGGAAAGCGCAGCCGGACCTGCCAACCGCGTCAGAGGCGTGGATCCTGGCGGGTGGCGCGCACCACACCGTCTTCAGCCATGCGCTTGACCTGAACGATATGCGTCAGTTTGCCGAGCTGCACGACATCGAGCTGACCGTGATTGATAACGACACCCGTCTGCCAGCCTTTAAAGACGCGCTGCGCTGGAACGAAGTCTATTACGGTTCAAAACGCTAAGTACGCAATGCCCGTTGGCACTGCGTTTACCGGGCCTACGATCCTGTAGGCCGGATAAGCGAAGCGCCATCCGGCACTGGAGACAACCATGTTAGAAGATCTCAAACGTCAGGTACTTGAAGCTAACCTGGCGCTGCCAAAACATAACCTGGTGACCCTGACCTGGGGCAACGTCAGCGCCGTTGACCGGGAAAAAGGGGTATTCGTGATCAAGCCTTCGGGCGTGGATTACGCGCTGATGACCGCAGAGGATATGGTCGTGGTCAGCATCGAAACGGGTGAAGTGGTCGAAGGCAACAAAAAGCCCTCATCCGATACGCCGACTCATCGCCTGCTGTATCAGTCCTTCCCGACCATCGGCGGCATCGTGCATACCCATTCGCGTCACGCGACCATCTGGGCGCAGGCGGGCCAGTCCATTCCGGCCACCGGCACCACCCACGCAGACTACTTTTACGGCACCATTCCCTGCACGCGTCTGATGACCGATGCGGAGATCAACGGTGAGTACGAATGGGAAACCGGGAACGTGATTGTCGAAACCTTTGAAAAACAAGGGATCGATGCGGCGCAAATGCCCGGCGTACTGGTGCACTCCCACGGTCCGTTTGCCTGGGGGAAAAATGCGGAAGACGCGGTGCATAACGCGATCGTACTGGAGGAAGTCGCCTACATGGGGATCTTCTGCCGCCAGCTGGCGCCGCAACTGCCGGATATGCAGCAAACCCTGCTGGATAAGCATTATCTGCGCAAGCACGGCGCGAAGGCGTACTACGGGCAGTAAATCATTGCCCGGTGGCGCTGCGCTTACCGGGCCTACGGATCCTGTAGGCCGGATAAGCGCAGCGCCATCCGGCAAAACAGATACTGTATAAAACCCCAGCAAACACCCCTCAACCAGGCTATAATCAGGCCTGGTTTTGTTTTGTGGGATCGCAGCGTGGCACAGGCGCAAGAAGGCTTTTTACTGACCCGACACTGGCGGGATACCCCTCAGGGCACCGAGGTTGCGTTCTGGCTGGCGACGGATAACGGCCCGCTGCACGTTACCCTGCCGCCTCAGGAGTCCGTGGCGTTTATCCCTGAAGGCCACGTCGAGAAGGTAAAGCAGCTGCTGCGCGGTGAAAACGGCTGGCGCCTCACGCCTCTTGAGCTAAAAGATTTCCACCGTCAGCCGGTGTATGGCCTTTACTGCCGCGCCCATCGCCAGCTGATGCGCTACGAAAAGCTGCTGCGCGAAGCGGGCGTAACGCTCTACGAAGCGGACATTCGCCCGCCGGAACGTTTTCTGATGGAGCGGTTTATTACCGCGCCCGTCTGGGTGGATGGTGCGGAACAGAATGGCAGTCTCGTGAACGCGCGCCTCAAGCCTAACCCGAATTATCGCCCGCCGCTCAAGTGGGTCTCGCTGGACATCGAAACCACCCGTCACGGCGAACTGTACTGCATTGGCCTGGAAGGCTGCGGACAGCGGGTTGTCTATATGCTCGGGCCACCGAACGGCGATGCATCCGCGCTGGATTTTCAGCTTGAGTACGTCAGCAGTCGCCCGCAGCTGCTGGAGAAACTTAACCAGTGGTTTGCCGAGCACGATCCGGACGTGCTGATAGGCTGGAACGTCGTCCAGTTTGACCTGCGCGTGCTGCAAAAACATGCCGAACGTTACCGCATTCCCTTAATACTGGGACGCGGCAACAGCGAGCTGGAGTGGCGTGAGCACGGTTTCAAGAACGGCGTTTTCTTTGCCCAGGCCAATGGTCGCCTGATTCTCGACGGCATCGAGGCGCTGAAATCCGCCTTCTGGAACTTCTCGTCATTCTCCCTCGAAGCGGTCGCCCGGGAGCTGCTCGGCGAAGGGAAATCCATCGACAATCCCTGGGACAGAATGGACGAGATTGACCGGCGCTTTAACCAGGATAAGCCGGCGCTCGCCACCTATAACCTGAAAGACTGCGAGCTGGTGACGCAGATTTTCCACAAAACTGAAATTATGCCTTTTCTGCTTGAGCGCGCGACGGTGAACGGCCTGGCAGTCGACAGGCACGGCGGCTCGGTAGCGGCCTTTAGCCACCTCTATTTTCCACGAATGCACCGCGCGGGCTATGTCGCACCCAACCTTGGCGACGTGCCGCCGCAGGCCAGCCCCGGCGGCTACGTAATGGATTCTCGGCCCGGGCTGTATGACTCGGTTCTGGTGCTGGACTATAAAAGCCTGTACCCGTCGATTATCCGCACCTTCCTCATTGACCCGGTAGGGCTGGTGGAGGGAATGGCGCAGCCAGATGATGAACACAGCACCGAAGGTTTTCTTGGGGCACGCTTCTCGCGCGAAAAACACTGCCTGCCGGAAATCGTGGGAAACATCTGGCACGGCCGCGACGAGGCGAAACGCCACGGCAACAAACCGCTCTCGCAGGCGCTGAAAATCATTATGAACGCCTTTTACGGCGTGCTGGGTACCAGCGCCTGCCGCTTCTTTGATCCGCGTCTGGCGTCGTCCATCACCATGCGCGGGCACGAGATTATGCGCCAGACCAAAGCGCTGATTGAATCCCGGGGCTATGACGTCATTTATGGCGATACCGACTCCACCTTTGTCTGGCTGAAAGCCGCCCATTCGGAAGACGACGCCGCGCAAATCGGCAAAGATCTGGTCGCCTTTGTGAACGACTGGTGGCGCGAAAGTTTGCAAAAAGAGCGGTTAACCAGCGCGTTAGAGCTGGAGTTTGAAACCCATTTCACCCGCTTTTTAATGCCTACCATTCGCGGAACCGACCAGGGCAGCAAGAAGCGCTACGCCGGGCTGATTCAGGAAGGTGAAGCGCAACGGATGGTGTTTAAGGGGCTGGAGACGGTGCGCACTGACTGGACGCCGCTGGCACAGCAGTTCCAGCAGACGCTCTACCTGCGAATATTTCGCAACGAGCCTTATCAGGATTACGTGCGCGACACCATCGCCAGCCTGATGGCGGGTGAACTGGATGACCAGCTGGTGTATCGCAAACGCCTGCGCCGCCCGCTGGCAGAGTATCAGCGTAACGTTCCCCCTCACGTGCGCGCGGCGCGGCTGGCGGACGAAGAGAACGTTCGTCGGGGACGCGCACCGCAGTATCAGAACCGGGGGACGATAAAATACGTCTGGACGACGAACGGACCGGAACCCGTTGATTATCAACAGTCGCCTCTCGATTACGATCACTACCTCACCCGCCAGCTTCAGCCGGTTGCGGAGGGAATTTTACCGTTCATCGACGACGACTTTGCTACACTAGTGACAGGACAACTTGGGCTATTTTGACGCGTGACGAAACCGTTGCCATCCAGTACCATAGCGCCCTTTCCATTCCCGGACCCATTTTTCGATGACCGTCTTTTTTGACGGGGGTCGAACTATTGCCTGCAATTAAAGATTAGAGCCGAACAACTATGCCTTTTACACTTGGTCAACGCTGGATCAGCGATACAGAAAGCGAACTTGGATTAGGAACCGTCGTTGCCGTCGATGCGCGCATGGTTACCCTCCTTTTCCCTGCTACCGGTGAAAACCGCCTGTACGCTCGCAATGACTCCCCTGTTACCCGCGTAATGTTCAATCCGGGTGATACCGTGACCAGCCATGACGGCTGGCAGCTAAAGGTTGAAGACGTAAAAGAAGAGAATGGACTGCTCGCCTACATCGGAACGCGCCTTGATACCGACGAGACGAACGTCATCCTGCGTGAAGTGCTGCTCGACAGCAAACTGGTGTTCAGCAAGCCGCAGGACCGTCTGTTTGCCGGGCAAATCGACCGAATGGATCGCTTCTCCCTGCGCTACCGCGCGCGTAAGTTCCAGAGTGAACAGTACCGCATGCCGTGGAGCGGCCTGCGCGGTCAGCGTACCAGCCTGATCCCCCATCAGCTGAACATCGCCCATGACGTGGGCCGTCGCCATGCGCCTCGCGTGCTGCTGGCTGACGAAGTGGGCCTGGGTAAAACCATCGAAGCCGGCATGATCCTGCACCAGCAGCTGCTCTCTGGCGCTGCCGAGCGCGTGCTGATTGTGGTGCCGGAAACGCTGCAACACCAGTGGCTGGTCGAGATGCTGCGCCGCTTTAACCTGCGCTTCTCCCTGTTCGACGACGAGCGTTATGCCGAAGCCCAGCACGACGCGGATAACCCGTTTGAAACCGAACAGCTGGTGATTTGCTCCCTGGACTTCGTGCGCCGCAGCAAGCAGCGCCTGGAGCATCTGTGCGACGCTGAATGGGATCTGATGGTCGTCGACGAAGCCCACCACCTCGTCTGGAGCGAAGATGCGCCAAGCCGCGAATACATGGCGATCGAGCAGCTTGCGGAGCGCGTACCGGGGGTTCTGCTCCTGACCGCAACGCCGGAGCAGCTGGGTCTTGAGAGCCACTTCGCCCGTCTGCGCCTGCTCGACCCAAACCGTTTCCACGATTTCGAGCAGTTTGTTGAAGAGCAGAAAAACTACCGTCCGGTAGCGGATGCCGTCGCGCTGCTGCTGGCAGGTAATCGTCTCTCTAATGATGAACTCAACACCCTGAGCGATCTGATTGGCGAGCAGGATATCGAGCCGCTGCTTCAGGCCGCGAACAGCGACAGCGATAATGCCGGATCCGCGCGTAAAGAGCTGATCGACATGCTGATGGACCGTCACGGCACCAGCCGCGTGCTGTTCCGCAACACCCGTAACGGCGTGAAGGGGTTCCCGAAACGCGAGCTGCACACCATCAAGCTGCCGCTGCCAACCCAGTATCAGACCGCGATTAAAGTCTCCGGCATCATGGGCACCCGTAAATCGGCGGAAGATCGCGCGCGCGACATGCTCTACCCGGAGCAGATTTATCAGGAATTTGAAGGCGACACCGGCACCTGGTGGAACTTCGATCCGCGCGTGGAGTGGCTGATGGGCTACCTGACCGCGCACCGTTCCCAGAAGGTGCTGGTGATCTGCGCCAAAGCCGCCACCGCGCTTCAGCTGGAACAGGTTCTGCGCGAGCGCGAAGGTATTCGCGCCGCCGTGTTCCACGAAGGCATGTCCATTGTTGAGCGCGACCGCGCTGCGGCCTGGTTTGGTGAAGAGGACAGCGGCGCACAGGTTCTGCTGTGCTCCGAAATCGGTTCTGAAGGCCGTAACTTCCAGTTTGCCAGCAATCTGGTGATGTTTGATCTGCCGTTTAACCCGGATCTGCTGGAGCAGCGTATCGGCCGTCTGGATCGTATCGGTCAGGCGCACGACATTCAGATCCACGTTCCGTATCTGGAGAAAACCGCTCAGTCCGTTCTGGTTCGCTGGTATCACGAAGGGCTGGATGCGTTTGAACATACCTGCCCGACGGGCCGCACCATTTATGACCAGGTGCATAGCGATCTGATCGGTTATCTCGCGGCGCCGGAAAATACCGACGGCTTTGATGAGCTGATCAAATCCTGCCGCGAGAAGCACGACGCGCTGAAAGCCCAGCTGGAGCAGGGGCGCGACCGCCTGCTGGAGATCCACTCCAACGGCGGTGAAAAAGCGCAGCAGCTTGCCGAAAGTATTGAAGAACAGGACGACGACACCAGCCTGATCAGCTTCTCCATGAACCTGTTCGACATCGTCGGTATTAACCAGGACGATCGCGGCGAGAACATGATCGTGCTGACCCCGTCCGATCATATGCTGGTGCCGGATTTCCCGGGCCTGCCGGAAGATGGCTGCACCATCACCTTTGAGCGTGATGTGGCGCTGTCCCGCGAAGACGCACAGTTCATCACCTGGGAGCACCCGCTGATCCGCAACGGTCTGGATCTGATCCTCTCCGGCGATACCGGCAGCAGCACCATCTCCCTGTTGAAGAACAAAGCGTTGCCCGTGGGCACGCTGCTGGTGGAGCTGATCTACGTTGTGGAAGCGCAGGCGCCGAAACAGCTTCAGCTTAACCGCTTCCTGCCGCCAACGCCGGTGCGTCTGCTGCTGGATAAAAACGGTACGAACCTGGCCGGCCAGGTGGAGTTTGAAAGCTTCAACCGCCAGCTGAGCGCGGTCAACCGCCATACCGGCAGCAAGCTGGTGAATGCGGTGCAGCAGGACGTGCATGCCATCCTGCAACTGGGTGAAGCCCAGGCCGAAAAAGCGGCCAGAGAGCTGATCGATGTGGCCCGCAGCGAAGCTGACGAGAAGCTGTCAGCTGAACTGTCGCGTCTGGAAGCGTTGAAAGCGGTGAACCCGAACATTCGTGACGATGAACTGGCCGCGATTGAGAGCAACCGTCAGCAGGTGCTGGAAAGCCTGAATCAGGCGGGATGGCGTCTCGACGCCCTGCGTCTTATCGTTGTGACGCACCAGTAAGCGGAGCGCAAGATGGTAATGGAGCCCTACAATCCCCCGATGGAACCGTGGCTGGTCGTTCTGTATCAGGATGAGCACATTATGGTGGTCAACAAGCCAAGCGGCTTGTTGTCCGTGCCGGGCCGTCTGGATGAGCACAAGGACAGCGTGATGACGCGCATTCAGCGCGATTATCCGCAGGCCGAGTCTGTCCATCGTCTGGATATGGCCACCAGCGGCGTGATTGTGGTGGCGCTGAATAAACCCGCGGAGCGCGAGCTTAAGCGTCAGTTCCGCGAGCGCGAGCCGAAGAAGCAGTATGTCGCCCGCGTGTGGGGCCATCCGGCGCAGGCGGAAGGGCTGGTGGATTTACCGCTGATTTGCGACTGGCCGAACCGGCCAAAGCAGAAGGTGTGTTATGAAACCGGCAAGGCCGCGCAAACCGAGTATGAAGTGCTGGAGTACGCGCCGGATAACACCGCGCGCGTCCTGCTGAAGCCGATTACCGGGCGCTCCCACCAGCTGCGCGTGCATATGCTGGCGATGGGTCACCCCATTCTGGGAGACAGATTTTATGCGCCGCCGGAAGCGCTGGCGTTAGCGCCGCGCCTGCAACTGCATGCGCAGACGCTCACCATCACCCACCCTGCTTTCGGCAACACCATGACGTTTAAAGCCCCGGTGGACTTCTGAAAAAAAGGCCCGACGCTGTGTCGGGCCTTTTTTTATTTAAAACCTTTCTGCTCTTTAATCAGCTCGTAGGCTTTCTGGATTTCCTGCGCTTTCTGTTTCGCCATCTCCATCATCTCTGGCGGCAGGCCTTTCGCCACCAGCTTATCCGGATGGTGCTCGCTCATCAGCTTACGATACGCGCGTTTGATGGTCGTAACATCGTCAGACGGCTTCACGCCGAGGACGTTACAGGCATCTTCAAGCGTAGGGCCACGCTGCGCCTGCTGCCAGCCGCCGCCGGACGATTGCTGCTGATAACCGCCGCCAAAGTGCGCACCGCCCTGCATCATGCGCAGGAACTGGTCGAACTGCATGCGGGAAATGCCCAGCTCTTCGGCAATTACGTATAAGACGTCCCGTTCATTCGGATGCAGAGAGCCATCCGCGAAAGCGGCCTGGATTTGAATTTCCAGAAACATCCGAATTAAATCAAAGCGCCCGAAACAGATGCTACGGAACTGCCGCATTTTTTCTCGCAGCGGGTAGTTATCTGATTTACCAATCCGGAACGCATTCTGCGCCGCGATGCGTGATTCGCCGTGCAGATTCATGCGGTCCATAAAGACGCTGGCGACCTGAATATCGGCTTCCGTTACGCGCCCTTTTGATTTGGTTAAATGCCCCATCACCTCAAAGGTGGTGGAGAAAAAGAGTGACTGGCGCTCGCGCTGGTTGGCAAACCAGGCCATTTTGCGGCTGCGTGCCTTATCAAACATATGGCCGATAATGAGGCCAAGAATGACGCCCCAGAATCCGGCACCCATAATAATTGCGAACGCAACGCCGATTATTTTACCCCAATACTGCATATACTCCCCGAATGGTCATGTTCCTGGCCGACGCAACGCCATCATTACAGTGGTCGCGCCACGGTCAATTGAGGGACATCGCCTATAATTTGCATTATCATACTCGTCATTCGATAGCGAGCCTAACACTCTGGCGCGCAAACGGGCAGGATTAACGCTGGTACTGCGCTGATGAGTAAGATAGTCTCTGAGCGTTTGTAAGCCGTAGCCACTGATGACGGAACAATAAAATACAACGTATGAAAAAACGTATCCCCACCCTTCTGGCCACAATGATTGGCACCGCCCTGTATAGCCAACAGGGGCTCGCAGCCGATCTCGCCTCGCAGTGTATGCTTGGCGTCCCAAGTTACAATCGCCCACTGGTGAAAGGCGATACGAATGACTTACCCGTCACCATTAATGCCGACAGCGCAAAAGGTAATTATCCTGACAACGCGACCTTTACGGGCAATGTCGATATTAACCAGGGAAACAGCCGCCTGCTGGCTGACGAAGTGCAATTGCACCAGAAGCAACCGGAAGGTGCCCAGGCGCCTGTCCGTACGGTGGATGCGCTGGGTAATGTGCACTATGACGACAATCAGGTCATCCTGAAAGGTCCGAAAGCCTGGTCCAATCTGAATACGAAAGATACCAACGTCTGGGAAGGTGATTACCAGATGGTGGGCCGTCAGGGTCGCGGAACCGCAGACCTGATGAAGCAGCGCGGCGAAAACCGCTACACCATTCTCGAAAACGGCACGTTTACGTCCTGTTTGCCTGGGTCAAATACCTGGAGCGTCGTGGGCAGTGAAGTGATCCACGACCGTGAAGAACAGGTCGCCGAGATCTGGAACGCCCGCTTCAAGCTTGGCCCGGTGCCAATTTTCTATAGTCCTTACCTGCAACTGCCGGTGGGCGACAAACGTCGTTCGGGCTTCCTGATCCCGAACGCCAAGTACAGCACGTCGAACTACTTTGAGTTCTACCTGCCGTACTACTGGAACATTGCGCCCAACATGGACGCCACGATCACGCCGCACTATATCCACAAGCGCGGTAACATCATGTGGGAGAACGAGTTCCGCTATCTGACCAAGGCGGGCGCGGGTCTGATGGAATTTGATTATCTGCCATCAGATAAAGTGTTCCAGGACGAGCATCCTTCCGAAGGCGATAAGCACCGTTGGATGTACTACTGGAAGCACGCCGGGGTATTGGATCAGGTATGGCGCTTCAACATCGACTATACCAAGGTCAGCGATCCGTATTACTTCAACGACTTTGACTCTAAATACGGGTCCAGTACCGACGGTTACGCCACGCAGAAATTCAGCGTGGGCTACGCCATTGAGAACTTCGACGCCACCGTGTCGACCAAGCAGTTCCAGGTATTTGATACGCAATCGAAAAGTACCTACGGTGCAGAGCCGCAGCTGGACGTAAACTGGTATCAGAACGATGTGGGTCCTTTCGACACGCGCGTTTATGCTCAGGCGGTTCATTTCGTCAACACCAACTCGGATATGCCGGAATCAACGCGTCTGCATATCGAGCCGACGATCAATCTGCCATGGTCAAACGACTGGGCGAGCCTGAACACCGAAGCCAAGTTGATGGCCACCCACTACCAGCAGAAGAATCTGGACTGGTATAACAAACGCTATGGCACCGATTTTGAAGAGTCGGTAAACCGTACGCTTCCGCAGTTCAAGATGGACGGGAAGCTGATCTTCGAACGTGATATGGGCCTTCTCGCCGATGGATACACCCAGACGCTTGAGCCACGTATGCAGTATCTCTACGTGCCTTATCGCGATCAGAGCAAAATTCAAAACTACGACTCGTCCTTCCTGCAATCAGACTACAGCGGCCTGTTCCGTGACCGTACCTACGGCGGCCTTGACCGTATTGCGTCTGCTAACCAGTTAACGACCGGCGTCACAACGCGCGTTTATGATGATGCTGCCGTTGAACGTTTTAACGTTTCTGTTGGTCAAATCTACTATTTCACCGAGTCTCGTACCGGTGATGACGACATTAACTGGGAGAAAGACAACAAAACGGGCTCACTGGTATGGGCAGGCGACACCTACTGGCGCATGACGGATCGTTGGGGTCTGCGCGGTGGTGTTCAGTACGATACACGACTGGACAATATCGCGACGGGCAGCGCTGCCATTGAGTATCGTCGTGATGAAGACCGCATGTTGCAGTTGACGTATCGTTACGCCAGCCCGGAGTATATCCAGGCGACGCTGCCTAACTATGCGAATACGGACCAATACAAAGACGGTATTTCACAGGTAGGTACTGCCGCGAGCTGGCCGATCGCCGATCGCTGGTCAGTCGTCGGGGCCTACTACTATGACACGAATGCCCAAAAACCTGCCGACCAGATGTTAGGTCTGCAATATAACTCCTGCTGTTACGCAATACGTGTCGGTTACGAACGCAAACTTAACGGCTGGGATACGCAAAACAGTCAGGGCAAATACGATAACGTGATTGGCTTTAATATCGAGTTGCGCGGCCTGAGTTCTAACTACGGTCTGGGCACGCAGCAGATGCTGCGCTCGAACATTCTGCCGTATCGTAGTTCATTGTAATGTGCTTGATTTACAACGTAATCCGCTTTGCGGTTAATTGAAATGGAAAAAGTATGAAGAACTGGAAAACGCTGCTACTCGGTGTCGCTATGGTTGCGAATACCAGCTTCGCGGCCCCACAGGTTGTCGATAAAGTCGCGGCTGTGGTTAACAACGGCGTCGTGCTTGAAAGTGACGTTGACGGTTTGATGAAATCTGTAAAGCTCAACTCGGGCGAAGCAGGTCAACAACTTCCGGATGACGCCACGCTGCGCCACCAGATCCTGGAACGTCTGATCATGGATCAGATTGTCCTGCAAATGGGCCAGAAAATGGGCGTGACGATCTCTGACGAGCAGCTCGATCAGGCGATCGCCAACATCGCAAAGCAGAACAACATTACCCCGGATCAGATGCGTAGCCGCCTGGCCTATGACGGCATCAGCTATGCCACCTACCGTAATCAGATCCGTAAAGAGATGCTGATTTCAGAAGTGCGTAATAATGAAGTCCGTCGCCGCGTCACCATCCTGCCTCAGGAAGTGGAAGCTCTGGCAAAACAGGTGGGTAATCAGAATGATGCCAGCACCGAGCTTAACCTGAGCCACATCCTGATCCCACTGCCGGAAAACCCAACCTCCGATCAGGCGGCTGAGGCAGAAAGCCAGGCGCGCGCTATCGTTGAGCAGGCGCGTAATGGCGATGACTTCGGCAAGCTGGCCATCACGTACTCTGCTGATCAGCAGGCGCTGAAAGGCGGCCAGATGGGCTGGGGGCGTATTCAGGAGCTGCCATCCCTGTTTGCACAGGCGCTGAGCACGGCGAAGAAAGGCGACATCGTCGGTCCAATCCGTTCCGGTGTGGGCTTCCACATTCTGAAAGTGAACGATCTGCGCGGTCAGAGCCAGAACATTTCCGTCACCGAAGTTCACGCGCGTCATATCCTGCTTAAACCGTCTCCGATCATGACTGACGATCAGGCCCGTGCGAAGCTGGAACAGAT
Source organism: Enterobacter cloacae complex sp. I2 (assembly GCF_014896205.1). Lineage (NCBI taxonomy): Bacteria > Pseudomonadati > Pseudomonadota > Gammaproteobacteria > Enterobacterales > Enterobacteriaceae > Enterobacter > Enterobacter cloacae complex sp. I2. Next base: position 25,309 of record NZ_JADBRA010000009.1, on the reverse strand, counting down.
CGCGGCAGACATCAAGAGCGGTAAAACCACCTTTGATAAAGCGGCAAAAGAGTTCTCTCAGGATCCTGGCTCTGCTAACCAGGGCGGTGACCTGGGTTGGGCGGCAGCCGATATTTACGATCCGGCTTTCCGCGATGCGTTAATGAAGCTGAACAAAGGCCAGATGAGCGCACCCGTGCACTCCTCCTTCGGCTGGCATCTGATCCAGCTGATGGACACCCGCAACGTGGATAAAACCGACGCGGCACAGAAAGACCGAGCGTATCGTATGCTGTTCAACCGTAAGTTCTCTGAAGAAGCTGCAACCTGGATGCAGGAACAACGCGCCAGCGCTTACGTGAAGGTCCTGAGCAACTGATGAAGCCGCATCGTGTTGCGATCACTCCCGGCGAACCCGCCGGGATTGGGCCTGACCTTGTGGTTCAGCTCGCCCAGCGCAGCTGGCCAGTCGAGCTGGTTGTCTGCGCTGATGCAACACTGTTACAAGACCGGGCAGCCTTGCTCGGTCTGCCTTTAACGCTCATCCCTTACGTTGAAGGCCAACAGCCCGCACCGCAGCAGGCTGGCACCCTCACCCTGCTCTCTGTTCCGCTTCGTGCACCTGTTGTCCCCGGTGAGTTACACACTGAAAACGGCCACTACGTTGTCGAGACGCTGGCGCGCGCCTGTGACGGATGTCTGAAGGGCGAATTTGCCGCCCTGATCACCGGTCCGGTGCATAAAGGGGTCATCAACGACGCGGGCATTCCGTTTACCGGGCATACCGAATTTTTCGAAGAGCGTTCGCACAGCCCGAAAGTGGTCATGATGCTGGCAACCGAAGAAATGCGCGTTGCGCTGGTCACGACTCACCTGCCCATCAAAGCCATTCCGGATGCCATTACGCCTGAACTCCTGCGTGAGATCATCGGCATTTTGCATCACGATCTGCAAACCAAATTCGGCATTCCGCAGCCGCATGTGCTGGTTTGTGGCCTGAATCCGCACGCGGGTGAGGGCGGACATATGGGCACCGAAGAGATCGACACCATCATTCCGGTACTTGAGGAGATGCGGGCGAAGGGGATGAACCTCAGCGGGCCATTGCCTGCCGACACCCTTTTCCAGCCCAAATACCTGGATAATGCTGACGCCGTGCTCGCGATGTACCACGATCAGGGTCTGCCCGTGCTAAAATACCAGGGCTTTGGCCGCGGTGTGAATATCACACTCGGTTTACCCTTTATTCGAACGTCCGTTGACCACGGTACTGCGCTGGATCTGGCAGGCCAGGGAAAAGCGGATGTCGGCAGTTTTATTACGGCGCTTAATCTCGCCATCAAAATGATTGTTAATACTCAATGACTAATCGAGTCCATCAGGGCCACTTAGCCCGTAAACGCTTCGGGCAAAACTTTCTCAACGATCAGTTCGTGATCGACAGCATCGTCTCTGCCATTAATCCGCAGAAAGGCCAGGCCATGGTCGAAATCGGCCCGGGTCTTGCCGCGCTGACCGAGCCGGTAGGCGAACGCCTTGACGAACTGACCGTTATCGAACTTGACCGCGATCTGGCCGCGCGTCTGCAAACGCATCCGTTCCTCGGGCCGAAGCTGACGATTTATCAGCAAGATGCGATGACCATGAACTTCGGCGAACTGTCAGAAAAAATGGGCCAGCCGCTGCGCGTGTTCGGTAACCTGCCGTACAACATCTCCACCCCGCTGATGTTCCATCTGTTTAGCTATACTGATGCCATTGCCGACATGCACTTCATGCTGCAAAAAGAGGTCGTTAACCGTCTGGTTGCAGGGCCGAACAGTAAGGCGTATGGTCGTTTAAGCGTGATGGCGCAATATTACTGCAACGTGATCCCGGTATTAGAAGTACCGCCTACCGCGTTCACGCCGCCGCCAAAAGTGGATTCTGCGGTGGTACGCCTGGTGCCGCATAAAACGATGCCGTACCCGGTCAAAGACCTGCGCGTGCTGAGCCGTATTACCACTGAAGCCTTTAACCAGCGTCGTAAAACGATTCGTAACAGCCTTGGCAATCTGTTTACCGTTAACGTGTTAGCTGAGTTGGGTATCGACCCGGCAATGCGTGCGGAAAATATTTCCGTTGAGCAGTACTGCAAGCTGGCTAATTACATCAGCGACAATGCGCCGCCGAAGGAGAGCTAAGCCATGATTGATTCGCCCCGCGTCTGTGTTCAGGTTCAAAGCGTCTACATTGAGTCCCAATCCACACCGGATGAAGAACGTTTTGTCTTTGCTTATACCGTAACCATTCGCAATCTGGGGCGGATGCCCGTGCAGCTGCTCGGGCGCTACTGGCTTATCACCAACGGCAATGGCCGCGAAATTGAAGTCCAGGGTGAAGGTGTGGTCGGTGAACAACCTCATATCGCCCCTGGCGAAGAGTATCAGTACACCAGCGGCGCGGTAATTGAAACGCCGCTGGGCACCATGCAGGGCCATTACGAAATGGTCGATGCCGACGGTAATGCCTTCCGCATTGCCATTCCCGTATTCCGTCTCGCCGTACCTACACTTATTCATTAATCTAATGTCTACATATCTGATTGGCGACGTTCACGGTTGCTACGATGAACTGATCGCATTATTAAAACAGGTCGACTTTATTCCCGGGCAGGACACGCTCTGGCTCACAGGCGACTTAGTGGCGCGCGGTCCAGGCTCGCTGGACGTCCTCCGCTATGTCAAATCTCTGGGCGACAGCGTGCGGCTGGTGCTGGGCAACCACGATCTGCATTTACTGGCCGTATACGCCGGGATCAGCCGTAATAAGCCGAAAGATCGTATTACCCCTCTGCTGGAAGCACCGGACGCCGACGAGTTGCTCAACTGGCTGCGTCGCCAGCCGCTGCTCCAGATTGACGAAGAGAAAAAACTGGTGATGGCCCATGCCGGCATCACGCCTCAGTGGGATCTTGAGACGGCAAAAACCTGCGCGCGCGACGCGGAAGCGGTGCTGGCGAGCGATTCCTATCCGTTCTTCCTCGATGCGATGTACGGCGACATGCCGAACAACTGGAGTGATGACCTCAGTGGCCTGGCGCGACTGCGTTTTATCACCAATGCGTTTACGCGGATGCGCTACTGCTTCCCGAACGGGCAGCTGGATATGTATTGCAAAGATACGCCGGAAAATGCCCCTGCGCCGCTTAAGCCGTGGTTTGCCATTCCGGGCCCCGTGACGAATGAATACAGCGTGGTATTTGGCCACTGGGCCTCGCTGGAAGGGAAAGGTACGCCGGAAAATATCTATGCGCTGGATACCGGATGCTGCTGGGGTGGGGATTTAACCTGCTTACGCTGGGAAGATAAAGCTTACTTTGTGCAGCCATCCAACCGACAGCTGGACTTAGGTGAGGGTGAAGCGGTCGCTTCCTGAGGATGTTTATCCTCTCCCACCGGGAGAGGATAAAACCGTTAACGACGTTCCAGAATTTCGAAGCAGTAGCTGTGTGAGTTTTGCGCATCCGCATCGTGAAACTCGCTGAACACGGACTCCCACTCATCCGGATCGTAATCCGGGAAATGCGTATCCCCTTCCACTTCCGCATCAATGTGGGTCAGATACAGCTTCTGCGCTTTTGGCAGGAACTGCTCATAAACACGACCGCCGCCGATCACCATGATCTCTTCGGCATCACCGCAGGCGGCAATCGCTTCATCAACGGACTTAACCCACTGAACGCGATCGTCTGTGCCCGGCTGGCTACTGATCACAATATTCTTACGCCCTGGCAATGGACGACCAATCGACTCCCAGGTCAGACGGCCCATCACTACCGGCTTGTTTAACGTCGTACGTTTAAACCATGCGAGATCGGCAGGCAGGTTCCACGGCATGGCGTTTTCCATGCCGATAACGCGGTCTACCGCCAGCGCTGCAATCAGACTGATCATTGAAAATTTCCCGGATGCAAAAAATTGCCGCCACTATACGGAAAGCTTAATCTTTCGTCGACTGGCGGCAGGGTAAAGAATTAGAAATTTTTTAATATTGCTGGCAACTCCACTTCACGCGGAGGGTTTACTCTCCGGTTCATCTTCCGGATTACCGGTATGCTTGCCCTCTTCCGTTCCTTGCCAGCCGTGGCGCTGAACCAGCGACAGGTGATTACGATCCTCGTTGATGATCTCCGTCAGCATGGTGCTGGTGCGTTTAAACACCGCTGCGCGTTCGGTTGCCGTACTGCTCGCCATCGCCACCATCTCTTCCACCATCTCATGATTAAAACGACGGAACAGATCGGCACGCTCACGCGCTTCATACGCGCCAAGCCCCAGGCTTTCCAGCGCCATACGGCCCGATTTGAGCGCCCCTTCAAATGTTTCACGCTCCGGTGCCGCCACTCCCGCCTGACGCAGCTGGATGTAGTGATCCACGTCGCGCGCACGCGAGATAATCGTCAGGTTCGGGAAGTGCTCTTTGACCAGCTCAACCATCTGCATGCTGGTCTCAGGATCGTCGATGGCGTTAATCAACACCTCGGCCTTCGCCGCACCGGCGGATTCCAGCAGGTCAACCCGGGTCGCATCGCCGTAAAACACCTTCATATCGAATTTACGCAGCGTATCGACATGGTCGGGATCGTGATCGAGGATAACCATTTTCACACCGCTGGAGAGCAGTAAACGGCCAGTGATTTGCCCGAAGCGGCCAAAGCCAGCGATGATTACGCGCGGCTGCTCTTCGTCGATCTCGTCGGCTTCTCGCTCCTGTTCGCTTCCCGCTTTTTCCAGACGCGTCAGCAGCACCAGCAGGATCGGCGTTGCGGCCATCGACAGCGCGACCGCCAGCGTCAGGGCTTTTGCCCATTCCGGATCGAGTACGTTGGCCATTTGCGCCGCGCCAAAGACCACGAACGCAAACTCACTCCCCTGCCCCAGCAGCACGGCAAACCAGCGGCGCTGCGGTTTTGGCACGTTTAACGGACGGGCAATCAGCCACAGCATGGTCATTTTTATAACCAGGAAGCCCACCAGCAGAATAATGATGCGCAGCGGATGGGTGACCAGCGTTCCGAAGTCGATAGACATCCCGACGCCGATGAAAAACAGCCCCAGCAGCAGCCCTTTAAACGGCTCGATATCGCTTTCCAGCGCGTGCCGGTATTCGGAGCTTGCCAGTAAAACGCCCGCGAGGAAGGCACCCATCGCCATCGACAGCCCGGCCTCTTCCAGCAGCAAACCAAAACCAAATACCAGGAATAACGCAACGGCGCTGAACACTTCGCGCAGGCCAGAGCGCGCAACAAAGCGCAGCAGCGGACGCGTTACGTAGCGGCCCAGCAGGATCACCAGCGCCAGCGCGCCGACAACCTTCAGCGCCGAGAGGGCAAATGCTCCCAGCGTCGTTGACGCGCCGCTGGTTGCCAGCAGCGGGATCATCGCCACCAGCGGGATCGCGGCAATATCCTGGAACAGCAGAACGGAAAAGGCGCTGCGCCCCATTTGCGAGACCGTCAGGTTACGCTCGTTCATTGCCTGCATGGCAATCGCCGTCGAGGAGAGCGCCAGCGTCATGCCGATCAGCTCCGCGACTTTCCACTCCATGCCTAACAAAATGCAGAATCCGCCCAACAGCAGGCCGCAGGCCAGCATTTGCATAGCACCTCCGCCAAACACCGAGGCGCGCAGCTTCCACAGCCGCTGCGGATCCAGCTCCAGACCAATCACAAACAGCATCAGCACCACGCCGATCTCTGCAAAATGCAGGATCGACTCGGCATCCGTCACCAGGCGGAAGCCCCAAGGGCCAATGACACATCCGGCAATCAGATAGCCGAGGACCGAGCCCAGCCCCAGACGCACCGCTACCGGCACAATTAATGCCGCCGCGCCGAGGTAAATCAGCGCCTGTATCAGCGTATGGCTATCCATTGTGCGCCTCCTGCCACTCGAGTAAACGTTGTTTGTAGTGACGAGCCTGCGCCTGCAAGGTTTCATCGTCGCAGACAAAAGTACAGTGCATTGCAAAAGGCGGAAGCCAGGTCAGGCCACAGTAAAGGGCGGTAGCCTGAAGCGGCTGCGCCAGCACCTCAAATCCCGGGAAAGCGCCAATTTCAAAGTGGCTTTCACCGCCGCCGGTGGTTACGGCCCACATCAGGCTTTTGCCCTGAAGCGCTTTGCCGTTGTGTCCGTATGCCCAACCGTGCGAGAAGACTTTGTCGATCCACAGTTTCAGCAGCGGTGGCGTACTGTACCACTGCATCGGATGCTGCCAGACGATCAGATCGGCACGAGAGAGCGCCTCCTGTTCGGCGGCGATATCGATATTAAAATCGGGATAGAGTTGATAGAGGGAACGTATCTCTACGTTTTCGAGCGTCCTTGCCTGCTCAAGCATCCGCTTATTCGCGTGCGAGTGCTGCGGATAAGGGTGCGCATAAATTATCAGAATCATTGAGTAGCCTGTTGTTTTACTGCCTTCTTTTACCAGAAGAGTGTAGACAGTAATTCAACAGGCTAATAGTGAATATTATTGACGGGCTAACGTCAGAAAACTGAATTAGTTATCCAGCTCGCCCATGGATTTCACCTGGTCGCGGTTAATCTGTTCAGTTTGACCGGTTTCGGCGTTTTTGTACGACACCAGTCCGGTATCGTCATCCACCTGCGGTTTCCCGTCGGTGACAATCGTTTTGCCATCGGTGGTTTTTACGGCCTGATTGGACGAACAGCCCGCTACGGTGAACATTGCGGTGGCAGCCAGAACGGAAGCGATCAGTAGTTTATTTTGCATGGTGTTTTCCCCTGCTCTCAGTTGAATTTTCGTTATCGACCTAACTATTTTAGGCTAACTGACTGAAAGCGGATGAAAAACCAGAAGGTTCTTAAGATGGGTAAAGAAAACCGTAGGGCGGGTAAGCGAAGCGCCACCCGCCATTTGCCCGGCGGCGCTACCGCTTGCCGGGCCTACGCAGATTATTTGCTAATCTGAGCGTGCATTTCCTGCACCGAAATCACCTTCTCGGTGGCGTCCGCATTCAGCGCCATGGCCGTCGCGAAACCGCCGTTCAGGGTGGTGTCGTAGTGCACTTTGTACTGGAGCGCGCTGCGGCGAATCAGCTTAGAGTCTTCAATCGCCTGGCGACCTGCGGTGGTGTTAATGATGTAGGTGTACTCGCCATTCTTGATGCGGTCCTGAATGTGCGGACGACCTTCATGCACTTTGTTCACCAGACGCGGGTTGATACCCGCTTCACCCAGCACAATCGCCGTACCGTGGGTTGCGTCCAGCTCGAAGCCCTGTTTCAGCAGCTTGGCGGCCAGGTCAACCACGCGCTCTTTATCGCCTTCGCGAACGGAGAGCAGCGCACGGCCCGATTTTCTCATGGTAGAGCTGCTGCCCAGCTGCGCCTTGGCAAACGCTTCTGCGAAGGTACGGCCCACGCCCATCACTTCCCCGGTAGAGCGCATCTCTGGCCCTAACAGCGGGTCAACGCCCGGGAATTTGTTGAACGGCAGCACCACCTCTTTCACCGAGTAATACGGCGGGATGATTTCTTTGGTGACGCCCTGCTGCGCCAGCGTCTGGCCAGCCATCACGCGCGCCGCCACTTTCGCCAGCGGAATACCGGTTGCTTTAGAGACGAACGGTACGGTACGCGCCGCACGCGGGTTGACTTCAATCAGATAAACTTCGTTGTCTTTCACCGCGAACTGAACGTTCATCAGGCCACGAACCTGCAACTCAAAGGCCAGCTTCTGCACCTGCTGGCGCATCACGTCCTGAATTTCCTGGCTCAGCGTGTAGGCCGGCAGAGAACAGGCGGAGTCACCGGAGTGCACGCCTGCCTGCTCGATATGCTCCATGATGCCGCCAATCAGCACCATTTCGCCGTCGCAGATGGCATCCACGTCCACCTCAACCGCGTCGTCGAGGAAGCGGTCAAGCAGCACTGGCGCATCGTTGGAAACGCTTACCGCTGTCTGGAAATAGCGGCGCAGGTCGGCTTCGTCGTAGACGATTTCCATCGCGCGGCCGCCCAGCACGTAGGACGGGCGCACCACCAGCGGGTAGCCAATCTCTTTCGCCTTCTCAACGGCCATTTCAATGGCGGTCACGGTGGCGTTCGCCGGCTGTTTCAGCTTCAGACGGTCAACCGCCTGCTGGAAACGCTCACGGTCTTCCGCGCGGTCAATCGCGTCCGGGCTGGTGCCGATAACCGGCACGCCTGCGGCTTCCAGCGCGCGCGCCAGCTTCAGCGGAGTCTGGCCGCCGTACTGCACGATCACGCCTTTTGGCTTCTCGATGCGCACGATTTCCAGCACGTCTTCCAGGGTTACCGGCTCGAAGTAGAGGCGGTCGGAGGTGTCGTAGTCGGTCGACACGGTTTCCGGGTTACAGTTGACCATGATGGTCTCGTACCCGTCTTCGCGCAGCGCCAGCGAGGCGTGTACGCAGCAGTAATCGAACTCGATGCCCTGGCCGATACGGTTTGGACCGCCGCCCAGCACCATGATCTTGTCGCGGTCGACGGACGGGTTCGCCTCGCACTCGTCTTCATAAGTGGAGTACATGTACGCGGTATCGGTCGAGAACTCTGCCGCACAGGTGTCCACGCGCTTGTAAACCGGGTGCAGGTCATACTGGTCGCGCAGCTTGCGGATTTCCGCTTCACGCACGCCCGCCAGTTTAGCCAGACGCGCATCGGCGAAGCCTTTACGCTTCAGCATGCGCAGGAAGTCTGCGTCCAGGCCGTTGATGCCCAGCTCCGCCACTTTCTCTTCCAGACGCACCAGCTCTTCAATCTGCACCAGGAACCAGCGGTCGATGTTAGTCAGGTTGAATACGCCATCGACGGACAGGCCCGCGCGGAAGGCATCGGCGATGTACCAGATACGCTCTGCACCCGCGTCTTTCAGCTCGCGGCGAATTTTGGTCAATGCTTCAGGGTCGTCCAGGCTCACTTTCGGGTCAAAGCCGGTCGCACCCACTTCCAGGCCGCGCAGCGCTTTTTGCAGGGATTCCTGCTGCGTGCGGCCAATCGCCATCACTTCACCCACAGATTTCATCTGGGTTGTCAGACGGTCGTTAGCGCCGGCGAATTTCTCGAAGTTGAAGCGTGGGATTTTGGTCACAACGTAGTCGATAGACGGCTCGAAGGAGGCTGGCGTGCGGCCACCGGTGATGTCGTTCATCAGTTCGTCGAGGGTATAACCCACCGCCAGCTTCGCTGCCACTTTCGCAATCGGGAAGCCGGTGGCTTTAGAGGCCAGCGCGGAGGAACGGGACACGCGCGGGTTCATTTCGATAACGATCAGACGACCGGTTTTCGGGTTCACCGAGAACTGCACGTTAGAGCCGCCAGTTTCCACGCCGATTTCACGCAGTACCGCCATCGAGGCGTTACGCATGATTTGATACTCTTTATCGGTCAGCGTCTGGGCTGGCGCAACGGTGATGGAGTCGCCGGTGTGGATCCCCATCGCATCGAAGTTTTCGATGGAGCAGACGATGATGCAGTTGTCGTTTTTATCACGCACCACTTCCATCTCGTACTCTTTCCAGCCAATCAGCGATTCATCAATCAGCAGCTCTTTGGTTGGGGAGAGATCCAGGCCGCGCTCGCAAATCTCTTCAAACTCTTCGCGGTTGTAGGCGATACCGCCGCCGGTGCCGCCCATGGTGAAGGAAGGACGGATGATGCACGGATACCCCACTTCAGCCGCAACGGCCAGCGCTTCTTCCATATTGTGTGCGATACCGGAACGCGCAGTGTCGAGGCCGATTTTTTTCATCGCCACGTCGAAGCGGCGACGGTCTTCAGCTTTATCAATCGCGTCGGCGGTTGCACCGATCATGGTCACGCCGAACTCTTCCAGCACGCCCTGACGCTCCAGCTCAAGCGCGCAGTTCAGCGCCGTCTGGCCGCCCATGGTTGGCAGCACCGCGTCCGGACGCTCTTTCTCGATGATTTTGCGTACCACTTCCCAGTGAATTGGCTCAATGTAGGTCGCATCCGCCATTTCCGGGTCGGTCATGATGGTGGCCGGGTTAGAGTTCACCAGGATGACGCGGTAACCCTCTTCGCGCAGGGCTTTACACGCCTGCGCGCCGGAGTAGTCAAATTCACAGGCCTGGCCGATCACGATCGGGCCAGCGCCAAGGATCAGGATGCTTTTTATGTCTGTACGTTTTGGCATGGTCTTCTCAGCTCCTGATTATTTAGCGGTCTTACGGTATTGCTCGATGAGTTCGATGAAGTGATCGAACAGCGGCGCGGCATCGTGCGGGCCCGGGCTGGCTTCAGGGTGGCCCTGGAAGCTGAACGCAGGCTTATCGGTGCGATGGATACCCTGCAAGGTGCCATCGAACAGGGATTTGTGCGTCACGCGCAGGTTAGCGGGCATCGAGGCTTCGTCGACGGCAAAGCCGTGGTTCTGCGCGGTAATCATCACCGTGTTATTGTCGATGTCTTTCACCGGGTGGTTCCCACCGTGGTGGCCAAACTTCATCTTCACGGTGTTGGCTCCGCTCGCCAGCGCCAGCAGCTGATGGCCGAGGCAGATGCCGAATACCGGGATATCGGTTTCGAGGAAGGACTTGATGGCGTCGATAGCGTAATCGCACGGCGCCGGGTCGCCTGGGCCGTTAGAAAGGAAGATGCCGTCCGGGTTCATCTTCAGCACCTCTTCAGCGGACGTTTGCGCTGGAACCACCGTCAGGCGGCAGCCGCGGTCAACCAGCATGCGCAGGATGTTGCGCTTGGCACCAAAATCGTAGGCCACCACGTGGAACGGCAGTTCGTTCTCTTTTTTCGCTTCCGGCAGGTCGCCTTCCAGCGTCCAGCTCCCCTGCGTCCAGCTGTAGGCTTCCGCCGTGGTCACTTCTTTCGCCAGGTCCATACCGTTCAGGCCCGGGAAGGCTTTCGCTTTTTCCAGCGCCAGCGTCGCGTCGAGGTTATCCCCTGCGATGATGCAGCCGTTCTGTGCACCCTTCTCACGCAGCAGACGCGTCAGCTTGCGGGTATCGATATCGGCAATCGCCACAATGTTATGGCGCTTCAGGTAAGAAGAGAGGTCTTCGGTGTTGCGGAAGTTGCTGGCAATCAGCGGCAGGTCACGAATGACCAGGCCTTGCGCATGTACCTGAGAGGATTCTTCGTCAGCCGCATTGGTGCCGACATTGCCGATATGAGGATAAGTAAGAGTAACGATTTGGCGAGAATAGGAAGGATCAGTGAGGATTTCTTGATAACCGGTCATTGAAGTATTGAAAACGACTTCCCCAACCGCCGAACCCGTTGCCCCTATGGCCCGACCGATAAACTGGGTTCCGTCTTCCAGAACCAATAGCGCTGACTTAATCAAAACACCCTCCAGAGAATATTCACTCACTTTATTTGCATATTAATTCATAACCACGTCATGAATCAATGCAAATGTGTTGCCAGCGAATTTTTGGCAAACGGCGGCATTCTGGGGATTTGGCATGTAAAAGTCAACTTAAAACGGGTATTTTGTTTATTCTTTTGCAGGACTGGCGGCCTGAATGGGATTTAACGGGCAAAAAGATCAGGTAAATCATCCTGGAAAACGCTTGCGCGGTTGGTTTTTTGGAATTTGAGAGGCGGGAGCGATAAAAAGTGGACCAAATGGTCAAAATTTACGTTCAGTTCACAGAAAAATGGCATAAAACTCAGGTTTATGACCATTACCAACCAAATTTCATCTCAAACATATAAAATAAGAGGGCAATAAATTATTGCCCTATGCAATCAATACATTACGACTGCAATAACCACATCACGATGGGTAATAACGCTTACAAATTAGTGAGATCAAGCACATCTCGCATATCAAAAAGACCCTTTTCTTTCGATTTCAGCCACAACGCGGAACGTACTGCGCCATTGGCGAACGTCATGCGGCTTGACGCTTTGTGCGTAATCTCAACACGTTCGCCAATATCGGCGAACATCGCCGTGTGTTCGCCGACGATATCGCCCGCCCGGACGGTTGCGAAACCAATGGTGCCCGGCACGCGTTCTCCGGTATGCCCTTCACGGGAATAGACTGCGATGTCTTTTAAATCTTTATCCATTGCATAAGCAATCGCTTCGCCCATCGCCAGCGCCGTGCCTGATGGAGCATCAACTTTATGACGGTGGTGCGCTTCAATAATCTCAATGTCGGTGTAGTCGCCCATCACCTTCGCCGCCTTTTCCAGCAGCTTCAGCATGACGTTAACGCCTACGCTAAAGTTCGCGGCAAAGACAATCGCAATGTCGGTGGCTGCATCCTGAATGGCCTGTTTACCCGCATCATCGAAGCCGGTGGTGCCAATCACCATTCCTTTACCGTGCTGGCGGCAAAACGCCAGGTGAGTCAGGGTACCTTCCGGACGGGTAAAGTCGATGAACACGTCAAAGTCATCTTTCACCGCATCAAGGCTGCTCTGAACGGTAACGCCTGTCTTACCCGCGCCGGCCAGTTCACCCGCATCGGATCCCAGCAGGGATGAACCTTCACGCTCCAGCGCCGCGCCGAGTGCCACGCCTTCCATTTGTATTGCCGCCTGAATCAGCTGGCGACCCATACGTCCACCCGCGCCCGCAATGGCGACACGGATCTGTGCTTCATGCATAGTTATTCTCTTACGTTAAAATGATGTAAACCGTTTTCAGATTAACCAGCCTTCGTAAAGGCTGCCAACTGAAAACACCAATAATTAGAATTTAACGTGAAACCGACTCAGATATCAGTAAAAGACATGATTTTGTCGTCACGATAAAGTCCGGGGCAAAAAAAAGGCCAGCACAGGAGGTGCTGGCCTTTCATCAGAAAAGAAGTTATTCCACTTCGCGGGCGTCGATTCGCAGCTCTTTCGGCACTTCGAAGACGATATTCTCTTCGCGGCCTTCGAGCGGAACGGCTTCACCACCGCCCAGCTCTTGCAGGCGGGCAATGACGTTTTGCACGAGGATATCCGGCGCAGAAGCCCCTGCGGTGACGCCGACGCAGGCCGCGTTTTTAACCCACGCTTCCTGTATGTCCGTTGCGTCGTCGATTAAAAACGCCGCCTTGCCCATTCGCTGTGCCAGTTCGGCCAGACGGTTAGAGTTAGAGGAGTTTTTTGAACCGACCACCAGCACCACGTCCGCCTGTTCCGCCAGCGCGCGCACCGCTTCCTGACGGTTAGTGGTGGCGTAGCAGATATCATCCTTACGCGGCCCGACGATTTTCGGAAAGCGCTGGCGCAGGGCGTCAATCACGTCTGAGGTGTCGTCTACGGAGAGCGTGGTCTGGGTCATAAACGACAGACGCGCTTCGTTTTTCACGTTCAGCGTCAGGACATCTTCCGGCGACTCAACCAGATACATCCCCCCTTCCGGGTTGCTGTACTGGCCCATGGTACCCTCGACTTCCGGGTGACCGGCGTGACCAATCAGGATCGACTCTTCACCGCGACGGCTGGCGCGCGCCACTTCCATATGCACTTTGGTGACCAGCGGACAGGTGGCGTCGAAGACGGTCAGATCCCGGCTTTTGGCTTCGTTACGCACGGCCTGCGAAACGCCGTGCGCGGAGAAGATCAGGATAGCGCCGTCCGGCACTTCGCTGATTTGCTCGATGAAAATCGCCCCGCGCTCGCGCAGGCTGTCGACCACGTAGCGGTTATGTACCACTTCATGACGCACGTAAATCGGCGCGCCGTAAATTTCCAGTGCGTTTTCAACAATGCTGATAGCGCGGTCTACACCGGCGCAAAAACCGCGCGGGTTAGCCAACAGGATCTGCATTTCAGGCCTCCAGTGCCGGATCGATCTCCAGCACTTCTACATCAAAATGAACGGTACGCCCGGCTAGCGGATGGTTGAAGTCAACGGTGATGGAGTCCCCGTTGATTTCGCGGATCACGCCAGGCATTTCGCTGCCGTCCATAGCGGTAAAGAGCATAATCGCTCCGATTTCCGGCTCGCCCGCATCCATAAACTCACGGCGCGAGAAGTACTGGATCAGATCCGGGCTTGGCACGCCAAATGCCGCATCCGGCTCCAGCGAAAACGCCTTTGTCTCGCCCTCTTTCAGACCCAGAAGCTGCTGCTCAAGGCCTTCAGACAAGGAGGTATCGCCCAGACGAAACAGCGCCGGTTTGCCGTTATTGCGGGTGGATTCAGCCGTGGAGCCGTCATCCAGCTTCAGCGTGAAGTGAACGAGTACCGCGCTGTTGCTCTGTACGGATTTAGACATGCAAATTGCTCGCTTGTTTTGCCCGGTGGCGCTGCGCTTACCGGGCCTATATTAACCGTAGACCGGGATCGCTACGCGTCACCCGGCTGGTTTGGTTACGCCTGCTCTTTCGCCGCCGGTTTAGGCAAGAAGCCTTCCAGCACGATTAACGCCGCACCGATGCAAATTGCGCTATCGGCGAGGTTAAAGGTCGCGAAGTGCCAGTTGCCGACGTAGAAGTCGATCATATCGACCACAAAGCCGTGCCACAGGCGGTCAAACAGGTTGCCCAGCGCGCCGCCAATGATCAGCGCGTAGGCGATGTTATTCAGCTTTTGCGTTGCTTTCGAGCGGTACATCAGCACCGCCAGCACAACGCAGATACCCATTGCGATACCTGCGAAGAACCAGCGCTGCCAGCCACCGCTGTCGGCCAGGAAACTAAACGCCGCGCCGTAGTTGCGGGCGTAGTGCAGGTTAAGCGACGGGAACAGCGGGACCGTATCCCCCAGAGCAAAGTTCTGGAGGATCAGGAACTTGCTGCCCAGATCGATAATCAGCACCACCACCACCAGCCACAGCCAGCGCAGTCCTGTGGAACAGAGAGTTTTACTCATCAGGCAAACTTACGTTTTTCGCCGTCACCGGCGACGTTGCTTACACAGCGTCCGCAGATGTCTGCGTGTTCCGCCACCTGACCGACATCGGTAGTGTAATGCCAGCAACGCGGGCATTTCTCACCGTCGGCTTTGCTCAGTGCGACCTTCAGTCCTTTGAGCAGTTCGCTCTGCTGAGCATCAGCAGACGCGTCAGCATAATCCGCAACTTTCGCACCGGAGGTCAACAGGACAAATCGCAATTCATCGCCCAACGCCGTCAGCTTCGCCGCCAGCTCCGGTTCGGCGTACAGGGTTACTGCCGCTTCCAGAGAGCCGCCGACTTTCTTGTCAGCACGCGCCTGCTCGATAACCTTGTTCACTTCGCCACGCACTTTCAGCAGCTCGTCCCAGAAGGCATCGTTCATCGCTTCGGTGCTGGAGAGATCGAACAGACCTTCGTACCACTCGCCGGTGAAGACATACTTCTCACGCTCGCCCGGCAGGTAACCCCAGATTTCATCCGCGGTGAAGGACATGATCGGCGCCATCCAGCGCACCAGCGCTTCTGCGATGTGGTACAGCGCAGACTGACAGCTGCGGCGCGCCACGCTGTCCGCTTTCGCGGTGTACTGACGGTCTTTGATGATGTCGAGGTAGAACGAGCCCATCTCAATGGAGCAGAAGCGCATCAGGCGCTGCACCACTTCGTGGAAGTCGTAAGACTCATAGGCTTTCAGGATATCTTCCTGCGCCGCTTTCGCGCAGCCTACCGCCCAGCGATCGAGCACGACCATCTCTTCCGGCTTCACCATGTCTTTTACTGGATCGAACCCGTTGAGGTTCGCCAGCAGGAAGCGCGCGGTGTTACGGATACGACGATAGCTGTCGGCAGCACGTTTCAGGATCTCGTCAGACACCGCCATTTCGCCAGTGTAGTCGGTAGAGGCTACCCACAGACGCAGGATGTCCGCGCCCAGCTTGTTCATTACGTCCTGCGGCGAAACGGTGTTACCGATGGACTTGGACATCTTACGGCCCTGGCCATCCACGGTGAAGCCGTGGGTCAGTACCTGACGGTAAGGCGCTTTGCCCTTCATGGCGGTGGAGATCATCAGCGATGACATGAACCAGCCGCGGTGTTGGTCGGAGCCTTCGAGATACATGTCGGCAGCGTGACCAGCGAACTCAGGGCGCACGTCAACCACGGAGGCGTGGGTTGAACCGGAGTCGAACCACACGTCCAGGGTATCCGGCACTTTCTCGTAGTTATCCGCGTCCGCGCCCAGGATGTCGCGGGCGTCGAGATCCCACCACGCCTGAATGCCGTCAACTTCAACGCGCTTCGCCACTTCTTCCATCAGTTCCAGGGTGTTCGGATGCAGTTCCTGCGTCTCTTTGTGCACGAACAGCGACATCGGCACGCCCCAGGTACGCTGACGGGAGATACACCAGTCAGGACGGTTAGCCACCATGGATTCGATACGCGCCTGGCCCCAGTCCGGGATCCACTGCACGCCCTTGATCTCTTTCAGGGACTGCTCGCGCAGGCCTTTCTGATCCATGCTGACGAACCACTGTGGCGTCGCACGGAAGATGATCGGCGTCTTGTGACGCCAGCAGCACGGATAGCTGTGCTGCATTTTTTCAACGTGCAGCAGCGCACCGCGTTCACGCAGCATCTCAACGATGATGTCGTTGGCTTTAAAGACGTTGATACCGTCCAGCGCCGGGTAGGTGCCAGGCAGGTAAGACCCGTCCGGGCCAACCGGGTTGGCGATTTCCAGACCGTATTTCAGGCTGATGTTGTAATCGTCAGGACCGTGACCGCCAGCGGTATGCACCGCACCGGTACCCGCGTCCAGCGTGACGTGGTCGCCCAGGATCGCCGGAACGTCGAAGTCCAGGAACGGGTGTTTGAAGCGCATCAGCTCCAGCGCGTCGCCTTTCACGGTGCCCAGCACGGTGTAGTCGGTGATGTTCGCGCGCTTCAGCACGCTTTCTACCAGATCTTTCGCCAGGATAACCGCGCGGCCGTCAACCTGCACCAGCGCGTATTCGAACTCGCCGGAGAGAGAGATTGCACGGTTGGCTGGCAGCGTCCACGGGGTAGTGGTCCAGATCACCAGCGAGATCGGGCCGCTTACGCCAGGCAGACCGAATTTAGCTTTGATCGCGTCCTGATCGACCGCTTCGAAAGCCACGTCGATAGAAGGAGACGTTTTGTCGTAATACTCCACTTCGGCTTCTGCCAGCGCAGAGCGGCAGTCCACGCACCAGTGCACCGGCTTAGCGCCTTTGTGCAGGTGACCGTTACCGATGATTTTGCCCAGCGCCCGGATGATGTTGGCTTCGGTTTTGAAGTCCATGGTCAGGTACGGGTGCGACCAGTCGCCCAGCACGCCCAGACGGATAAAGTCTGCGCGCTGGCCGTCAACCTGGGTGGCAGCATATTCGCGGCATTTCGCGCGGAACTCAGCAGCGGTGAACTTCTCGCCTGGCTTGCCGTACTCTTGCTCAACTTTCAGCTCGATTGGCAGGCCGTGGCAGTCCCAGCCCGGAACGTAAGGCGAGTCATATCCCGCGAGTCCTTTGGACTTCACGATAATGTCTTTCAGAATCTTGTTTACAGAGTGACCAATATGAATGCTGCCATTCGCATATGGAGGGCCATCGTGCAGAATGAAGGTTTTTTTGCCTTTTTTGGCTGCACGAATGATGCCGTACAGGTCATCATCGGTCCAACGCGCCAGCATTCCCGGTTCGCGCTTGGCGAGATCGCCGCGCATCGGGAACCCTGTTTCCGGCAAATTCAGGGTTGATTTATAGTCACTCATCAGATTCTCGGTTCCGTATTTATCACGTAGGCAGTTAAGCCGGTTCTAAAGCCCAAAAAACTCGCGGGCCGTCAATTCATCTCGCGCGATTTGCGCCTTAAGTTCATCCAGCGAAGCGAATCGCTGTTCATTGCGTATTTTTTTACGCAGTATCACATCTATATGGCGACCGTAGAGGTCCATTACAACGTCCAGCAGGTGTACTTCTAACTGTTGACGCACACCGGCAACCGTTGGACGCGTGCCAATGTTGGCGACGCCGTAGAAAGGCTTCTCGCCCAGTCCTGCCACTTCCACCGCATATACCCCTTTAACCGGGGAGACCTGACGACGCAGCGGTATGTTCGCCGTCGGGAAACCTATCGTGCGGCCCAGCGCATCGCCATGGACCACGCGACCTGAAATCGTGAACGGGTGGCCCAGCAGCGTTTCTGCCGTGTCCAGATCATCGTTCGCCAGCGCCTGGCGTACCGCCGTGCTGCTGACGCGTACGCCGCCCTCGCAGAAGGTCATCGTACTGGTGACGTCAAACCCGTACTCCAGACCAGCCTTCTGTAATAACAAGAAATCGCCCTGACGACCAGCGCCAAAGCGGAAATCATCCCCCACCGCGAGGAACTGCACGCCAAGCTGCCTGACCAGCAGATCGCTGACAAAGTTTTGTGCGGTCAGCGCGGCAAATCGACGGTCGAAACGTACGCACAGGACGTAGTCCACGCCGGACTCCGCCAGATAGCGTAACTTCTCGCGCAGGCGGGTCAGCCGTGCGGGGGATTTCTCACCCGCAAACAGCTCCAGCGGCTGAGGCTCGAAAATCATCACCACGACGGGCAGGCCTCGCGCCTCGCCTTCTTTACGCAATCCCTGCAACAGCGCCTGATGCCCACGATGCACGCCGTCGAAATTACCAATGGTCAGCACGCACCCGCGCGGGGCTTGACTGAGATTATGTATGCCGCGTATCAGCTTCATGACTGGCTCAAAACAGTGAAAATCGCCAAAGTATACCTTGTACAGCGGTTAACGTTAACCGGCGATTGTTCACGCGAAACAGAAAGCCGTATGATTTCATCACGCTGACCTTTCACAGCAAAAAAATCTGCCCGCGAACAGCGTTTTTTACGCCGAAAAGCTGTATTCACGAACGACAAGCTGGTAGAATCCTGCGCCATCACTACGTAACGTAGCGTCGCCACATTAACGGCGCTTATTTGCACAAATCCATTGACAAAAGAAGGTATAGAGGGCATATTCCTCGGCCTTTGAATTGTCCACATAGATCATATTTGGGAGTTGGACCTTGGCTAATATCAAATCAGCTAAGAAACGTGCCGTTCAGTCTGAAAAGGCTCGTAAGCACAATGCAAGCCGTCGCTCTATGATGCGTACTTTCATCAAGAAAGTATACGCAGCAATCGAAGCTGGCGACAAAGCTGCAGCGCAGAACGCATTTAACGAAATGCAACCAATCGTGGATCGTCAGGCTGCTAAAGGTCTGATCCACAAAAACAAAGCAGCGCGTCATAAAGCAAACCTGACCGCGCAGATCAACAAACTGGCTTAATCGCCACTTGTTGTTGCTTGTTTGAAAGAACCCGCTTAACGCGGGTTTTTTTATGCCTTCAGATTGCCGGTGGCGTAAACAGCGCCGAGTAGTCCCGGTTGCAGATACGCTGCACCGCGGGGTGCTGAATCATCCTTTCGGCGAATATGGCGTGATACTCTTCCATCACGTTTTCCACCCTGCCAATCTCCGTAATCTTGTCGTCTGAATAGAGATCGTGCGCGTACAGCGTCGGGGCAACGAAGATCGCATTATGCGCTTCGCCAAAGGCTTTCATCAGCGCGGCATCGTCAAACTCACCGAGGATTTCCACGTTCAGCCCCTGGGAGTTAAACCAGTTCAGCAGCTTACGTCCGAGCATTGACCGTCTTCCCGGCACCAGCAAACGGCGCTCTTCCAGGCAGGCCGGAAACGGTTTTTCCGGTGGCGGATTGATGCACCAGAAGCTGACGCCGCATTCGCCAATTTTCACCGAGAACAAGCCTTCCTGCTGGGTGGAGTCGATGGGGCAATC
This sequence comes from Enterobacter cloacae complex sp. I2, assembly GCF_014896205.1. Lineage (NCBI taxonomy): Bacteria > Pseudomonadati > Pseudomonadota > Gammaproteobacteria > Enterobacterales > Enterobacteriaceae > Enterobacter > Enterobacter cloacae complex sp. I2. Next base: position 5,606 of record NZ_JADBRA010000009.1, on the reverse strand, counting down.
CGAGATAATCATATCCAGCTTATGCTGGCTCAGCTGTTCCAGCAGCATCTCGTGGGTGGACTCAAAGCAGCGTAAATGAATCTGTTCATCTTCCACCACCGCCGCATCCAGCACGCCGCTTACCAGCCGTTTGGATAGCGCATCCGCCACGCCCACGTCAAAGAGCAGGTTAGACTCTTTGCGATAGTTAACGATATCCAGCATCTCCTGGCTCAGGGTGAACATCTTGTCCGCGTAACGGAACACCAGCTCACCCAGCTCGCTCGGCTCAATGCCACGCCCTTTCCGCTTAAAAAGCTTGCCCTGCAAGCGCTCTTCCAGGGCTTTGATTTGCCCGGTAATGGTCTGTGGCGTCAGGTAGAGCGCCTCAGCGGCTCCCACGACCGAGCCCTGCTTGTAGACATGCCAGAAGTAATAGAGATGGTTGTAGTTCAAATGAGACATCACGTTTTCACTCCCTGATAGTTTATCGGGAGAAGGCTTCCCTCCTCCCGGTTTCCCGTTATGCCTGGACAGCCTGTCCGGACAACTTCACCTTCAACAAGGTATAGCCGATAACCGCGGCCAGGAGCGACCCGATAAGAATGCCGAGTTTCGCCCAGACGATAAGCTCAGGCGCGCTTGCGCCAAACGCCAGCGTCGAGATAAAGATCGACATGGTGAATCCAATACCGCACAGCACCCCGACGGCCATAATCTGACTAAAGGTGGTCCCGTTTGGCAATGACGCCAGCTTAAGCTTCAGCGCCAGCCAGCAGAACAGGCTGATGCCCAGCGGCTTACCGATAAACAGACCGGCGATAATACCCAGCGGCAGCACGGAGGTGAGGCCGTCCAAAGTCACCCCTGCCAGGGAAACGCCCGCGTTGGCAAACGCAAACAGCGGCAGGATCATAAAGCCTACCCACGGGTGAAGCACGTGCTCTAACTGTCTGGCAGGCGATTTGCCGTTCTGCTCCTTCAGTGGGATGAAGAAACCAACGATGACGCCCGCCAGCGTGGCGTGCACGCCGGATTTCAACACTGCCGTCCACAGCACCATTCCCACCAGGATATAAATGCCCGTGCGTCGGACGTTGAAGACGTTCAGCAACGCCAGCACCGCGATAGCCACGGCCGCCACGCTCAGCGACAGAACGGACAGATCGCTGGTGTAGAACAGCGCGATAATCACGATAGCGCCCAGGTCATCAATAATCGCCAGCGCCATCAGGAAAATTTTCAGTGCTACCGGGACGCGGCTACCGAGCAAGGCTAATACCCCGAGCGCAAACGCGATATCCGTTGCGGCCGGGATCGCCCAGCCGTCGCGCGCAACCGGATCCTGCCACGTGAACGCGAGGAAGAGCAGCGCCGGCACGATCATCCCGCCAATCGCCGCGATCGCAGGGAACGCCGCGCGCTGACGGCTGGCAAGCGAGCCGCTCACCAGCTCACGTTTGACCTCCAGGCCCACCAGCAGGAAAAATACCGCCATCAGCGCATCGTTGATCCACAGCAGCATGTTTTTGTTGATTTCCAGCGCTCCGACCTTCAGCTCGACGGGCGTTTCCAGAAATGCGTGATAGAGATCGCGCGTCATACCCATATTGGCGAGCAGCATGGCGGCCGCGGCTGCAATAATCAGGATGACGCCGCCGGATGCCTCACTGCTAAAGAAACGGTGTAGTAATTTCACGTTAATTATCTCTTTTACAACAATACCTCGGTAAAACCATAATATCAGCGCAAACAGATCGGTAAAAACAGATTAATATTGGGTATGGATTCAGTTTAACCGAGCAATAACGCTGTAAAGAAAAAGCCCGGAATCGCTTCCGGGCTTTAAAGGATAGTAACCAGCTGACGGGTTAGCGGGTTAAATCATCGAAGAATTTTTTGACGCCATCGAAGAAGCTTTTGGAGCGCGGGCTATTTTTCTCACCCGTAGGGCCGCCAAAACTTTCCTGAAGCTCTTTCAGCAGCTGTTTCTGCTTGTCGTTCAGGCCAACTGGCGTTTCGACTACCACGCGGCATAGCAGGTCGCCCTGCGCGCCACCGCGAACGGATTTAACGCCTTTGCCACGCATGCGGAACAGCTTGCCGGTCTGTGTTTCGCCCGGCACCTTCAGGTTCACGCGACCGTCCAGCGTCGGCACTTCAATTTCGCCGCCCAGCGCCGCCATCGCGAAGTTGATCGGCACTTCGCAGTACAGGTTGTTGCCTTCACGCTCGAAAATGGCGTGCTGCTTCACCTGAACCTGAACGTACAGATCGCCTGCCGGTGCGCCGTGCTCGCCCGCTTCGCCTTCGCCTGCCAGACGGATACGGTCGCCCGTATCGACGCCTGCCGGGATCTTAACGGACAGGGTTTTGGTTTTCTCAACGCGACCGTGGCCGTGACACTTGTTGCACGGATCTTTGATCAGCGTACCGCGACCGTGACAGTGCGGACACGCCTGCTGCACCGCGAAGAAGCCCTGGCGCATCTGCACCTGACCGGAACCGTGACAGGTTGGACAGGTCTGTGGCTGAGTCCCCGCTTTCGCGCCGCTGCCGTGGCAAACGTCACACTCTTCCAGCGTCGGAATACGGATCTCTTTGGTGACGCCGCGAACCGCTTCCTCCAGCGTCAGCTCCATGTTGTAGCGCAGGTCTGCGCCGCGCGCCGCGCGCTGGCGGCCACGACCGCCGCCGAAGATATCGCCGAATACATCACCAAAGATATCGCTGAAATCAGCGCCGCCGCCGAAGCCGCCGCCACCAAATCCACCGCCGCCCATGCCGCCCTGTTCAAAGGCCGCGTGACCATACTGGTCATAAGCCGCGCGTTTTTGCGCGTCGGTCAGGACTTCGTAGGCTTCTTTAATCTCTTTAAATTTGGCTTCAGCCTCTTTATCACCCTGATTGCGGTCTGGATGATATTTCATGGCCAGGCGCTTATACGCCTTTTTGATTTCACGCTCTTCCGCAGTTTTCGGAACGCCTAAAATCTCGTAATAGTCTTGCTTTGCCATTGGTTTTTTTAAGCCCCTTAACATGCGAGCACGGGCGTGGAGAATTCTCCTACGCCCGTGCCGATTAATTACCCTGCATCAGGGCGATTATTTTTTATCTTTCACTTCTTCGAACTCAGCGTCGACAACGTCGTCGTCTTTCGCGTTGTTCGCCGAAGCATCAGCGCCCGCCTGCTGCTGTGCGTGCTGCTGCTGAGCGATTTCCATCAGTTTCTGAGAAACCTGTGCCAGCTCCTGCATCTTCGCTTCGATGTCCGCTTTGTCTTCGCCTTTCAGAGACGTTTCCAGCGCGCTCAGTGCAGTTTCGATCGCAGTTTTGTCTTCCGCTGGCAGTTTATCGCCCGCTTCTTCAACCTGCTTACGGGTGCTGTGCAGCAGATGGTCACCCTGGTTACGGGTCTGAACCAGCTCTTCGAACTTACGGTCGGATTCCGCGTTAGCTTCGGCATCACGAACCATTTTTTCGATTTCCGCTTCGTTCAGGCCAGAAGATGCCTTGATGGTGATCTTCTGCTCTTTACCGCTGTTTTTGTCTTTCGCAGACACGTGCAGGATACCGTCAGCATCGATGTCGAAGGTGACTTCGATCTGTGGCATACCGCGTGGCGCCGGGCTGATACCGTCCAGGTTGAACTGACCCAGAGATTTGTTATCTGCCGCACGCTTACGCTCACCCTGAATCACATGGATGGTTACCGCAGACTGGTTGTCTTCAGCGGTAGAGAACACCTGGCTGTGTTTCGTCGGGATAGTGGTGTTTTTGTTGATGAGCGGAGTCATTACGCCACCCATGGTTTCGATACCCAGAGACAGCGGGGTAACGTCCAGCAGCAGTACGTCTTTCACTTCACCGGTTAGTACACCACCCTGAACCGCAGCACCAATAGCTACCGCTTCGTCCGGGTTCACGTCTTTACGTGGCTCTTTACCAAAGAATTCAGCCACTTTCTTCTGAACCATTGGCATACGCGTCTGACCACCTACCAGGATAACGTCCTGAATGTCAGACACGGACAGGCCAGCGTCCTGCAATGCAACTTTCAGTGGCTCGATAGAACGGTTCACCAGGTCTTCTACCAGGCTTTCCAGTTTCGCACGGGTCACTTTGATGTTCATGTGTTTAGGACCGGTCGCGTCTGCGGTGATGTACGGCAGGTTCACGTCGGTCTGCTGAGCGGAAGACAGTTCGATCTTCGCTTTCTCAGCGGCTTCTTTCAGGCGCTGCATCGCCAGCGGGTCGTTACGCAGGTCAATGCCCTGATCTTTCTTGAACTCGTCAACGAGGTAGTTGATCAGACGAGTATCGAAGTCTTCACCACCCAGGTGGGTATCACCGTTGGTTGCCAGAACTTCGAAGGTTTTTTCGCCGTCAACGTCGTCGATTTCGATAATAGAAATATCGAAAGTACCACCACCCAGGTCGTACACCGCGATAGTACGGTTGCCGACTTCTTTATCCAGACCGTAAGCCAGCGCCGCTGCGGTTGGTTCGTTGATGATACGTTTTACTTCCAGACCTGCGATACGGCCAGCATCTTTGGTTGCCTGACGCTGAGCATCGTTGAAGTAAGCAGGTACGGTGATAACAGCTTCAGTTACCGGTTCGCCCAGGTAATCTTCTGCGGTTTTCTTCATTTTCTTCAGCACTTCAGCAGAGATCTGCGGAGGTGCAGTTTTGGTGCCTTTCACATCAAGCCATGCATCGCCGTTATCGGCTGCGATGATTTTGTAAGGCATGATGGAAACGTCACGCTGAACTTCTTCGTCCTGGAAGCGGCGGCCAATCAGGCGTTTGATCGCAAACAGGGTGTTTTGCGGGTTTGTCACTGCCTGACGTTTAGCCGGCTGACCAACCAGAGTTTCACCATCCTGGGTATAAGCAATGATAGAAGGCGTGGTGCGATCGCCCTCGGCGTTCTCCAGCACGCGTGCAGTAGTGCCATCCATAATCGCTACACAAGAGTTGGTAGTACCCAGGTCGATACCAATAATTTTACCCATCTAAACGTCTCCACTAAAAATTCAGTCAACATGTGGTTGTGTACCTGTAATAAGGGCAGAACGTGCTTTTTCAACTGCCCAGATTTGATTTTTTTCAGGTCCACACACTGCGGTTGCTTACAAGATGGGGTCGCAACGTCATCCATCAAGGGGGAGACATAAAAAAATTTTTAATTTCACCCTGATGAGATCATAGTCGGCGCCGATTACGACTATGTTTACGCCACCTTGACAAAAGCTTCACTGGCATCACAAAACGAACAATTGTTGATACCACTTAGACGATGACGCCCTCACCCCTACTGATATTTGGTAAACATTAAGAGCAACTATTACTAACGGGTAAAAACTGCCTGACCAATCTGACATTGCGTTATTGATATTTTTCATAGATGGCAAAACAAGACGGGAGAGATACTCCTGATGATTTTCAGCGGAGCATTAATACGATGGAACGCCTTAGGCTTTGAGGCTTCATTTTGTAACAAATTTGTCCACTTTTGAAAGTTTGGGTTATGTCATAAGCGGTGTAGCATGAGCAAATAACCATAGTAAATCCAGGGACAGATGATGAAAATGGTACTGCCAGTTAATGGCTATAGTTCGGCA
>NZ_JADBRA010000008.1:0-202787 GCF_014896205.1 Enterobacter cloacae complex sp. I2 | reverse complement strand
GGTGGGTCGTGCAGGATTCGAACCTGCGACCAATTGATTAAAAGTCAACTGCTCTACCAACTGAGCTAACGACCCACTTTTGCGCTGCTTTCACGTTGTTTGATATCCCGTGGCAACGGCGGCATATATTACTGATTTAAGAATTCTGCGCAACAAAAATTTCGATGAAGATCACTTAACTGCTTAGGAATCATGCTGCACGACCAGAAATAACGCGATTTCTGGTCATGCGGTAATCAACCCATCGAACTTAAACGTTTTTGCGCTTGTTTGGCGCCGTCGGTGCCCGGGAATTTAGCAACCACCTGCTGATAAACCGCTTTGGCTTTAGCCGTGTCGCCTTTGTCCTGCATGATCACGCCAACTTTAAACATCGCATCCGGCGCTTTCGGTGATTTCGGGTAATTTTTCACCACAGAGGCAAAATAAAACGCCGCATCATCCTTTTTACCCTTGTTGTAATTCAACTGACCCAGCCAGTAGTTCGCATTGGGCTGGTAAGTGGAATCAGGGTACTTCTTCACGAAGTTCTGAAATGCAACGATAGCATCGTCCTGGCGCGATTTGTCCTGCACCAGGGCAATGGCCGCGTTATAGTCCGTATTCGCGTCACCGCTCTGTACAGGCGCTCCAGACGACGCTGAGGCATCTGCCGCTGGAGCAGGCGTCGCCGCACCGCTTTGATCGCCTGCTGCGGGCTGTGCAGCCGCACCGCCGCTGCTCAGGCTATCCATCTGCGACAAAATTTGCTTCTGGCGCTCCACAACCTGATTAAGCTGATACTGACTCTCCTGGATCTGACCGCGAAGGGAATCGATATCGTTCTGGTTGTCGGAAAGTTGCTGCTGGAGTTGAGTTAAAAGCTGACTGTGAGCGTTAGAAATACGCTCGAGCTGAGTGACCCGGTCTTCTACCGAGCCTGAGCCGACACTACTGATTGGTGCCTGAGCAAAAGCGGCCCAGGGGGCCGCTATTCCAACCAGTAACGACAGACTCATCAGATGATGTCTGAAGTTACTGCTCATGCAATTCTCTTAGTAAACGAGTACGGCACGACGGTTTTTGGAGTAAGCCGCTTCGTCGTGACCCAGTACTGCTGGTTTTTCTTTACCGTAAGAAACGATGGAGATCTGGTCAGCAGAAACGCCTTTACCCTGGAGGTACATTTTAACAGCGTTTGCACGACGTTCACCCAGGGAGATGTTGTACTCTGGGGTACCACGTTCGTCCGCATGACCTTCTACGGTGACTTTGTAAGACGGGTTGCTACGCAGGAAGTTTGCGTGCGCATCCAGCATTGCAGCGAAGTCAGAACGGATGTCGTATTTATCCAGGTCGAAGTAAACGATGTTGTTCTGCTGTAACTGCTGCATCTGAAGACGCGCTTGCTCTTCAGAAGACATATTGCCATTGCCGTTAGCGTCCATACCGGTGCCGGCACCCATCATGCCTTCGCCGCTCTGGTCATTGCTTGCGTTCTTGTTAGAAGAACACGCTGCGATTGCCATTACAGGCAGAGCGATCATCAGCCCCTTCAGCACTTTGTTCAGTTGCATTTCTAAGATTCCTTTAGTAATCAATTAATTATTATTACAGATACGGCGACCAGGCAGGTGATTTTACCTGTCCATCAGTTGCCGGAAGACGCGCTTTGAAACGCCCATCTGTAGAAACCAGATTCAGCACGGATCCCATCCCCTGAGAAGAGCTGTAGATTACCATGGTGCCGTTAGGTGCCAGACTTGGCGTTTCATCCAGGAACGTTGACGACAGTATTTGTACGCCTCCCGTTACCAGATCTTGTTTGGCAATGTGCTGCTGACCACCCGCAGTGCTGACCATTACCATTGTTTTACCATCGGCACTGACGTCAGCATCCTGGTTCTGAGAACCTTCCCAGGTAATGCGCTGCGCTGCTCCGCCGTTGATATTCATTTTATAAACTTGTGGACGACCCGCCTGGTCAGACGTGAAGGCCAGATTCTGGCTGTCCGGGAACCAGGTTGGTTCAGTATTGTTGCTACGACCATCGGTTACCTGGCGGATCTGGCCAGAGCCAATGTCCATTACATACAGGTTCAGGCTACCGGTTTTAGACAGGGCAAACGCCAGTTTAGTCCCGTCCGGAGAGAACGCAGGCGCACCGTTGTGACGCGGGAAGGACGCAACCTGACGCACGGCACCGTTAGACAGCGTCTGGATAACCAGCGCGGAACGGCCGCTCTCGAAGGTCACGTACGCCAGCTTGGAGCCGTCTGGAGACCATGCCGGAGACATCAGCGGCTGCGGAGAACGGTGTACGGTGAACTGGTTGTAACCATCGTAGTCAGAGACGCGCAGCTCATAAGGGAACTGGCCGCCGTTGGTCTGCACAACGTACGCGATACGGGTACGGAACGCACCTTTAATCCCGGTCAGCTTCTCAAACACTTCGTCACTCGCCGTGTGGCCTGCATAACGCAGCCACTGCTTGTTCACTTTATAGGTGTTTTGAGCCAGAACGGTACCCGGCGCACCGCCGGTATCCACCAGCTGATACGCAACGTTATAGCCGCCGTCTGGTGCAGGGGTAACCTGGCCGACAACCACCGCATCAATACCCAGCGCAGACCATGCAGCAGGCTGAACGTCCTGCGCGGTACCCGGCTGCTGCGGCAGACGAGAACGATCTAACGGGTTAAATTTACCGCTGTTACGCAGGTCAGCTGCAACAATGCCGCCAATATCTTCAGGCGCAGCGCCCGGGCCTGCCCACTGGAACGGAACGACACCGATTGGACGCGCTGAGTCCACCCCCTGGGTGATCTCAATGCGTACTTCTGCGTGCAGTACAGCTGCCCACAGCATTAAAAAACTAACTGCTACACGTAATGCCTGCTTCATCATATCTCCCTTATCTGGGTAACCTTACCCACGATAATTTAGCAGAATGTTAACAAACCCAAATAGACAAAACTACTTATCCTGTTTACGACCATAGACTGTTTTTCAGACTTCCGTTAGAAGAGTTGATTACAGCTTAAAGTCCAGTTTGGCATCTTTTATCTTTTCATAAACAGCCTCGCTAGGCGGTTTAGGAATGTTCGCCGATCTGGCTGCGGCCAACGCAGCCTGACAGAGCGCAGGATCGCCCCCTTCAGACGTCACGCTTTTCAACCTGCCGTCTGGCGCAAGATTGATGTGCAGTACGCACTGCTTGCCCTGATACAGGCCTGCATCAAAGAGTCGGCTCTGAATCGCAACCTGGATCTGCTTGGCATAAGCGCTGATATCTGCACCTGTTGCCCCACCGTTGGCTCCGGAGGTACCGCTGTCTTTTGACGGCTGTCCATTTCCTTTGGCCCCACCGCCCGTTTTCGGTGCATTCTTACCGGAGCTCAGGTCACCCAGCAGGTCGTCTACACCGGCGGCAGCAGCAGCTTTCTCAGCGGCTGCGGCCTTTTTAGCCGCGGCTTTTTCGGCAGCCGCTTTTTTATCGGCAGCGGCTTTCTCAGCGGCTGCTTTTTTGTCAGCGGCAGCTTTTTCCGCAGCGGCGGCTTTTTCTGCCGCAGCTTTCTCGGCGGCGGCCGCTTTTTTCGCAGCATCAGCAGCCGCTTTCTTCTCGGCTTCCTGGGCAGCTTTCTTCGCGGCTTCCGCTTCGGCTTTGTTCTGTGCGTCGGCAGCCGCTTTTTTCGCCGCTTCCGCTTCCGCTTTCTTCTTCGCGTCAGCAGCCGCTTTCTTCGCCGCTTCCGCTTCCGCTTTCTTCTGAGCATCAGCAGCCGCTTTCTTCGCGGCTTCTGCGGCTAACTTAGCCTGAGCATCTGCCTTCGCCTTCGCGTCTGCTGCGGCTTTGGCTGCCGCCTCTTCCGCCTGCTTCTGCTGTTCCTGGGCTTGCTTCGCTGCGGCTTCAGCCTGTTTCTGCTGCTCCGCCTGCTCTTTCGCCGCTTCCTGCGCCTGCAAACGTTCTTTCTCAAGCTGCTTCAGACGTTCCTGCTCGGCGGCCTGCTTTTCACGCAGCTCTTCCGCCTGCTGTTGCGCCTGTTTTTCACGCTGTTCTTCCGCACGCTTTGCGCTCGCCTGCTGCTGTTGCTGACGATTATAGTTCTGCACTACCGCACCGGGATCTACCATGACGGCGTCGATGGATGAACCTCCACCACCGCCCGATGCATCAATGTGCTCATCGAACGAACTCCAGATCAGCGCTGCAAAAAGAATCACGTGCAGCACTGCGGAGACGATTATCGCTCGCTTAAGCTTGTCGTTCTGTTCGGTTGCCTTTGACACTATCGGTTCCCAAAAACTACGCAGATGATCAAATAGGCTGAGTCATTAAGCCAACTGACTTAACGCCCGCGCTATGTAGCAAGTTCAGCGCTTTGATAATTTCATCATATGGTACGTCTTTCGCACCACCGATTAAGAAGACCGTCTTCGGATTTGACTCCAGGCGTCGTTGCGCTTCAGCAATAACCTGCTCAGGGGGAAGCTGATCCATACGATCTTTCTCCACCACCACGCTGTACTGCCCTACGCCGGAAACCTCAATGATAACCGGAGGATCGTCATTGGTGCTTACCGCCTGTGATTCTGTCGCATCCGGCAGATCAACTTCCACGCTCTGGGTGATGATGGGCGCTGTCGCCATAAAGATCAGCAGCAGCACCAGCAGCACGTCCAGTAACGGAACGATATTGATTTCGGACTTGAGCTCGCGACGACCTCGTCCACGCGATCTGGCCATGGTTTACCCCTTGTTGCTCTCGGTGCTGGTAAACGCCTGACGATGCAGAATCGCGGTGAACTCTTCCATAAAGTTGTCGTAGTTCAGTTCCAGTTTGTTCACGCGCTGGTTCAGACGGTTGTACGCCATCACCGCCGGAATTGCGGCGAACAGACCGATTGCGGTCGCGATCAGTGCTTCTGCGATACCCGGTGCAACCATCTGCAACGTCGCCTGCTTCACCGCGCCCAGCGCGATAAAGGCGTGCATGATCCCCCACACCGTACCAAACAGGCCGATATACGGGCTGATGGAACCCACGGTGCCGAGGAACGGAATATGCGTTTCAAGATTTTCCAGTTCGCGGTTCATGGAGATGCGCATCGCACGCGACGCACCTTCTACTACGGCTTCCGGCGCATGGCTGTTAGCACGGTGTAAGCGAGCGAACTCTTTGAAACCACTATAGAAAATTTGTTCGGAGCCTGAAAGGCTATCACGGCGTCCCTGGCTTTCCTGGTACAGACGAGAAAGCTCGATACCCGACCAGAACTTATCTTCAAACGCTTCGGCTTCGCGGCCAGCGGCATTGAGGATACGCGTTCTCTGGATGATGATGGCCCAGGATGCGATTGAAAAACCAATCAAAATCAACATGATAAGTTTAACCAGAAGGCTTGCCTTCAGGAACAAATCAAGGATATTCATGTCAGTCACTGCTTAAACTCCGCGACAATAGACTTAGGAAGCGCACGAGGCTTCATTATGGTTGGATCAACACAGACAATCAGGACTTCAGCTGAGTTCAGTACCGTGTTCTCTGCATTGACTATCCGCTGCGTGAAAACCAGTGAAGTTCCGCGCATTGATGTAATTTCTGTTTGGACTTCGAGCATATCGTCGAGTCTGGCAGGCGCAAAATACTCAAGCGTCATCTTGCGTACCACGAAGGCAACTCGCTCAGCCAACAGCACCTGTTGACTAAAGTGATGATGGCGCAGCATCTCTGTGCGTGCCCGTTCATAAAAAGCAACGTAGCTGGCGTGGTAGACCACACCACCGGCATCGGTATCTTCGTAGTAGACACGTACCGGCCATCGAAACAGCGTTGTATTCACTTTACATCCCGGTAATACAAGAAAAGTTGGAGCTTTCAAACTTCGCTACTATACGCGCGGGAATGATGGTTTGGAATGGGGGAAAGTAAACGGAGAGTAAATTTTTATGGGCTCGGGTAAGCCCATATCGTTAACGGACATTTCTTATTCAGAAGAAGAAGAAAATCAAACCGGCGAGGAGTACCAGATCGGCAATCAGCGGGCAGAAGATGCCCTGCCAGTGAAGCGCTTTCGGACGAAAGCCAACGCCGTGAATGACCCCTGCACACACCGCCCACATAATCAGGAAGCCGTGCCAGATCTCAAGCTCGCTGGTTTTTGCCGCGAAGCGCGACGGGTCCCAGAAAATACAGCCCGCCAGCAGTAATGCCATAATGAGGGAAAGCGCCCTCAGGGGGCGCTTATCCATTACCGCATATAACGTTGCGATAATGTTCATTAGTGCTTTTCTTCACCTGCTTTGGACGCTTCAACATGCTCAAGCGCCAGGGCAGTGATGACACCAAATGCACAGGCAAGAAGCGTCCCTAAAATCCATGCGAAATACCACATATTCAGCTCCTTACTTAGTACATAGAGTGGGTGTTGCTTTCGATATGTTCTTTGGTAATACGACCGAACATTTTCCAGTAACACCAGCTGGTGTAGAGCAGGATAATCGGTACGAATACGCAAGCAACATACGTCATCAGGTTCAGCGTCAGCTGGCTGGAGGTTGCATCCCACATGGTCAGGCTAGCATTCATCATGGTGCTGGACGGCATCACGAATGGGAACATCGCAATACCCGCGGTCAGGATGATGCACGCCAGCGTCAGGGAGGAGAACACGAACGCCAGAGCGCCTTTCTCCAGACGAGACGTCAGCACGGTCAGCAGCGGCAGCAGCACACCCAAAGCCGGGATAGCCCACAGCGCAGGGGTCGTGTTGAAGTTCACCAGCCATGCACCGGCCTGACGCGCCACTTCTTTGGTCAGCGGGTTAGACGGTGCAGTATGGTTGATCGCGGAGGTCACCACGTAACCATCAATACCGTACACCACCCACACGCCTGCCAGAGCGAAGCAGACCAGCGTCACCAGCGCTGCAACCTGCGCGGTTGCGCGGGAACGCAGGTGCAGTTCACCCACGGTACGCATCTGAAGGTAGGTTGCGCCCTGGGTGATAATCATCGCCACGCTCACCACGCCCGCCAGCAGACCAAACGGATTCAGCAGCTGGAAGAAGTTACCGGTGTAGAACAGACGCATATATTCGTCGACGTGGAACGGTACGCCCTGCAACAGGTTACCGAACGCCACACCAATGACCAGCGGTGGAACGAAGCTACCAATGAAGATGCCCCAGTCCCACATGTTACGCCAGCGGGTGTCTTCAATCTTGGAACGGTAGTCAAAACCCACCGGACGGAAGAATAAAGAAGCCAGCACCAGAATCATCGCCACATAGAAGCCGGAGAACGCAGCCGCGTAGACCATCGGCCAGGCAGCGAACAGCGCGCCGCCTGCGGTGATCAGCCACACCTGGTTACCGTCCCAGTGCGGGGCGATGGAGTTAATCATGATTCGACGCTCGGTGTCATTACGACCGAGGAAACGGGTGAGCATGCCCACGCCCATGTCGAAACCATCGGTGACCGCAAATCCAATCAGCAGAACGCCGATCAGCAGCCACCAGACAAAACGCAATACTTCATAATCGATCATTTGATGACTCCTGTCTTAGCGTGCCGGCTGAGTCGTCACAGCAGACTGCTCGTAGTGGTAGCGACCGGTTTTCAGGCTGCTTGGGCCAAGGCGCGCGAACTTGAACATCAGGAACAGTTCAGCCACCAGGAACAGGGTGTACAGACCGCAAATGAGCAGCATGGAGAAGATCAGGTCGCCTGCGGTCAGGGAGGAGTTCGCTACCGCGGTTGGCAGCACCTCACCAATTGCCCACGGCTGACGGCCATACTCCGCGACAAACCAGCCGGATTCAATCGCGATCCACGGCAGTGGAATACCGTACAGCGCGGTGCGCAGCAGCCATTTTTTCTCGCCGATGCGGTTACGAATGACGGACCAGAACGAGGCCGCGATGATCAGCAGCATAATAATGCCGCAACCGACCATGATGCGGAACGCAAAGTACAGCGGCGCAACGCGTGGAATGGAGTCTTTGGTTGCCATCTGAATCTGCTCTTCCGTCGCGTCGGAGACGTTCGGGGTATAGCGTTTCAGCAGCAGGCCGTAGCCCAGGTCTTTTTTCACGTCGTTAAAGCGATCGCGAACGGCCTGGTCGGTAGAACCGGCGCGCAGCTGTTCCAGCAGCGAGTAGGCTTTCATCCCGTTACGAATACGCTCTTCATGCTGCACCATCAGATCTTTCAGGCCAGTAACCTGTTTGTCGACGGAGCGCGTGGCGATAATACCCAGAGCGTAAGGAATTTGAATGGCGAAGCGGTTTTCTTGCGCATCCTGGTCAGGCACGCCGAACAGGGTAAACGCGGCAGGCGCCGGCTGGGTTTCCCATTCCGCTTCAATCGCGGCCAGCTTGGTTTTCTGCACGTCGCCCATTTCGTAACCGGATTCATCACCCAGAACAATAACGGACAGAATCGCCGCCATGCCGAAGCTTGCTGCGATAGCAAAGGAGCGTTTCGCAAACGCGAAGTCACGACCGCGCAGCATATAGTAGGAGCTGATGCCCAGCACGAACATCGCGCCGCAGACGTAGCCAGACGCCACGGTGTGGACGAATTTCACCTGTGCAACCGGGTTCAGGACGAGTTCAGCGAAGCTGACCATCTCCATACGCATGGTTTCGAAGTTGAAATCAGACGCGATGGGGTTTTGCATCCAGCCGTTCGCCACCAGGATCCACAGCGCGGACAGGTTGGAGCCTAATGCCACCAGCCAGGTTACCGCCATATGCTGGACTTTACCCAGACGGTCCCAACCGAAGAAGAACAGACCTACAAAGGTGGATTCGAGGAAGAAGGCCATCAGACCTTCAATGGCCAGCGGCGCACCAAAAATATCCCCAACGTAGTGGGAATAGTAAGACCAGTTAGTCCCGAACTGGAACTCCATGGTCAGACCGGTTGCCACGCCCAGCGCAAAGTTGATGCCAAACAACTTGCCCCAGAACTTGGTCATATCTTTATAAATCTGTTTGCCGGAGAGGACGTAAACCGTTTCCATGATCGCCAGCAGGAACGCCATACCCAGCGTCAGCGGCACAAACAGGAAGTGGTACATCGCGGTCAAGGCAAACTGTAAGCGCGACAGTTCGACTACGTCTAACATTATGACTCCTTGCTCATCGCATGAAGACTCCGAGAGTGAACCCCGTTAGATAAGGATCCACACGCATGCCCCAATACAAAGTTATCTGCGTCCCTTCTTCGTTGCTTATTCTCCGGAGGGGGGAAAAAGCAACGATGAAAGGTTACAAATACGTTAAGAAAAAACCAAATTGATCCCGTAAATATAATACGCTGCAAAACCCTTACAATAAACAGGTTTTTATTCGAACAGATTTACGTTTTTCGACGGCGATCAATTTATAGCAAAATTACCACTTTTCGGCCATTTTGATCGGGAACAATTTAACGCCTTTTGGAGCCTTTTTCCAAGCATTAAACATTGATTTAAATCAAAAACGCTGGCATCTGTTAACGATGTTTCTTTGTGGTATGCATAGTAAAGACCTTGTTAATGACATGTATATTTTTGAGCGCGCGGCGTTATAAAAGGCAGGAGAGAATATAAACAGTTGTGATTTTTATTAACGCGACAGGAAAATCGAATTTTGTGGACGACGAAACATATTCTGTTATCCGCTTCACAGTATTTTTTTATTACTTTGCCATCAGAATAAATGATTACATTTTATTCACCTTTAGCGGCATTAAAATTAACACCCCTGTGTGACTTTTTAATGAAAAAAAGGCCGCATCCCCCGCGGCCTTTTGTTATGCCTGGTATTACCTCTCTATCCTGACGCTAAAGGTTCGGGACTGGCACGGACGGAATGGACCAGAAATGCCCGCACTCTCCTCCCCTGCCGCGTCGGGCATCTCATTCATGTTCGTTTCGCAACAGGCCAGCACCACGCGGTTCACTGGCAGGGCAACGTCGCAGGATTGCGTCTCGGACGGGTTGTAGAGACGCACTATCATCTCGTCACGATCTTCTGCTTTCTTCAGCGCGCTGAGCACGCATCCGTTTGGCGAAAGCGTTAGCAGACTGTAGCTGCCGGGCGTGGTGAAGGCGGTGCGGTTAAGCTTCATCGCATCCCAGGGGATTTTGTTGTAACAGTGCACCGGCGTTAACCACGACTTCGCCTGCTGCGCAACGCCGGCACTCACGGGCGTGCCGGTAAACGTGAACAGGCTGAAGCGACAGCGTAGCTGGCCCCGCACCTGCGAATCCGGCACCGGCATTTTGATCCCGGACGGCCTGCCCGGACGCAAAAGTAAATCCTCTTTTCCAAGCAGCCCCACGCCGCGAAGCAACGTCAGGGCAAATGTTTTTTGACGCTCGCCGGTCACCTCAAATTCGCGCAACCCTTCGGTGAACAGCGCCATCCCGTTACGCCGTTCCTGGAGCACCGCGTAGTTGAGCAGGTTCCACACCGGCAGCGGCGCTTCCTTCCATCCTTCCTCCTGCCAGTTCGCCATCGCTTCATCCCGTACGGGGCGCGTCAGCGAACCGAACTGGGTATCGGCCAGCACAGCCTCCGTGGTGAACGGCGTCGGGATCAGCACCCGCACGCGATGGTCATCCGCGTGATTGCCGAGACGCGCCTCAACGTCGATACGCCGGCTGTTATGGCCGAGCGTGACCGTCAGTTCTGCCTCAAGCATCCCCGTCTGCTGACGCGCAGAACGTTCGTTGAGATTCGCCGGCACGGCCATGCGATGGCGGATCACCGCCCTGCTCTGCCAGGCCTCGTGGATCATCTCAACGTCGTGCTCGCCCTGCGCGGAAGTGAGCCGCCACTCTTCCCGAGAGGGCGAGTAGTCGTACTCGTCGCCATCATCCGAGCTCTCTTCTATTTCCAGCGCGCGGTCATAAATCAGCCCGGACTCTTTGTCGCGCAGGCGCAGCGACCCGTCATCATTTAACGTAATTTCCCAGAACGCATTTTCCAGCAGCGCCGCCGACGCATTTTCTGGCGCCAGCAGCTTGCCGGCCACGTGCGGTTCGATAAACAGCGTGCGGTAACCCATTGATGGCAGGATCTGGTTGAGCTGGATGTCGAACTCCATAAAGGGCTCATAGTTGCCGTAATGCACAATCTGCCGATCAATCAGCCCGGGGTCGATCTCGCGCGCGCTGCGGAGGTAATAAGGAATGTCATTCCCCTTATCGTCCAGCAGGCGGAACTGGCTGGCGCGCAGACGTATCGTGGTGTTAATCACTTCCTCGCGCGGCCAGGGCGTCAGGTTAAACATCACCAGTTTGTCTTCATCGCTTTGCGGCATGTTGTCGACAATCTTGCGCATATAGAAGCATGTCAGGTTATCGGCCATGTCTTCCGCCAGCTCGAAGCGGGACATCACCTCGCGATGCACTTTGTCACTACAGCAGCAGCCGATACTGTCGTGGGCGTGATTCTTGAGGATCTCTTTCCACATTTTTTCCAGCAGGCCGTGGTGATACTCAAAGCCCAGCGTCCAGGCAAGCGTGGCCAGCGGCTCAAGAACGTTGACGATTTTGTTTTCTATCCGGGCGTGGGCGATTTTGATGTCCATCCGCGTGGAGCCGATGGTCCGGTGCACCCGCATGTATTTACCGTCAATAAACTCCCCTTTCAGGGTTGCCAGTTCATCGCGGTGCGCGTCGATGTGGTCAAATACCTCCTCGAAGCGGCTCATCACAAACTGACGCTGCGGATAGATTTCGCGAAGCTTATCCATCACCGCAAAGATGTTCTGCTGAAGCGGCATCTGGTCGTGGCCGTTAGGCAGCAAAATTTCTTTCGTCACGGAGGCTTTTTCGAGCACCTCTAACCAGGCGTCGAGCCGTTTCCGCAGCCCGTCTTCATCCTCCGGTAAGTACTTACCAATCGCGTAGCCCAAGGGCAGCACCTGTGCCGTCACTTCGCTGCCGTCCTGGCTTTGCCAGAGAAATTCGGTTTTATCGGTACCGTGCCGCTCGGAGCACCCGCGCCAGAACATGGTGCGCGTGATGCCAAAACCGTTATAAATGTGCGGCAGCTGGGAAGACATGCCGAAGGAGTCCGGCAGATAGCCAATTTTCATCGGCTCGCCAAAGGCCATGCAGTCGCGCATGCCGTACATCAGATTGCGGACAATCGACTCGCCGGAGACAAGGGTGGTATCCGTCTGGGTATACCACGGACCCACGATCAGCTTCCCGGCCTCCACCAGCGCTTTCACGCGTGGTCTGCTTTCCGGCTTCACGGCAAAATAATCTTCCAGCACCGCCGTCTGGCCGTCGAGGACGTAGTATTTGTACTCTGCATCCTGTTCAAGACGGGTGAGGATCTCTTCCATATTATTGACCAGAAGAATACGTGACGCTTCGGTGGTGAAGTACCACTCACGGTCCCAGTGCATATGTGGCGTGATATGAACGCGAGATACAGCTTTCATCTTCGTTTCCTGTCGGTGCGTGTTTAGGATGTAATGTCTTCAGTCACGTAGGTGCCGCTCTTCACGGCGTGACGTCGCCAGAGCAGTAACATGAGCGTAGAAATGGCGGCGCCAACCAGCGCGGCGCCAAACCAGCCCGCAGCGGCCATCACGCCACCCAGCCCGGCATCATGCAGTAAGAAGAGCGAGAAAATGCCCGCTCCCGGGGTGGAAAGCCCAATGCCCATCGCCCCGACAATCGCGCCAGTCGCCATTGATCCCAGAACGAATGAGCCGATGACCCGCAGCGGATCCTCGATAGCCATCGGAATTGCCCCTTCGGTGATGCCCGCCAGCCCCAGCAGCCAGGTAGATTTGCCGGTCTCAATTTCGAACTGTTTAAACAGGCTCGGGGCCAGCATCGTTGACGCCGTCACGGTAAAGGCCGATACCATTTTGACGGAGGCAAAGATCGCATAAGGCCCGTAGACGCCGTTGGCCATCGCCCCCAGGCAGAACGCATAAGAGGCTTTGTTGACCGGGCCGCCCAGATCGAACGAGCACATAAAGCCCAGAATCGCGCCCAGAAGCAGCGCATTCGCGCCGGACAGCCCGTTAAGCCAGGCTGTCAGGGCGTTATTGATCCAGGCCACCGGTTCGCCAATCACAAACAGCATCAGGCTGCCTGCACCCAGCACGCCCATCACCGGATAGAGATAAAAGGTCAGAAAGCCGTTGTAGCGGCTGTTCAGCCGGATGTGGTTTTTCACCCAGCGCATCAGGTAACCCGCAATCAGCCCGCCGACGATGGCCCCCAGAAAACCGGAACCAATCATATTGGCGGCCAGACCCGCAGCAAAACCTGGCGTAAGCGCAGGTTTATCCGCCAGCGAGTAAGCGGTATAGGCCGCGAGTACAGGAACCATCAGAATACCGAGCATCCCGCCGCCCAGTTTGCGGTACATCCACAGCCACGAGTTTTCCTGATCGAACAGATGCTGCAAGCCCAGGATTTGCGCCAGCAGTACCGACACGGCCAGCACCGTGCCGCCAGCGACAATCAGCGGCACCGCAAAGGAGATGCCGCTAAGAAGCGCCTGCTTAAGTTCGGTTTTAACGCGCTTTTTGGTGTCTGTGTCGACATGCGCAGGGCGCGCATCGGATACTGGCTCTAGCGCCAGCGCTCGCTCAATGAGCGCTTCCGCATGACGTAAGGGTTCTGCCACGGGTACGGAAATGGCGGGGATCCCCTGAAAGCGTTCGCTCTCTTTGATCGCCACTTCCGCCGCGAAGATACACGCTTTGGCTTCCCGCAGCTGCTGAGCGGTAATGCGCCCCTCAATGCCGTTCGCCCCCTGCTTCTCGACCACCACATTGACGCCGAGCTTACGTCCCGCTTTTTCGAGATATACTGCGGCCATATAGGTATGGGCGATCCCGGCCGGACAGGCGGTTACGCAGACAACCGTCGGGGCGTCGGCCAAAAGCGCGCTTTCCTCAGGCTGCGGCGCATCGTCAAGGGCAGCAAGCAGCGCGTCCGCGGTGGTGGCGCTCATGACGCGTGCGCGAAGCGCATCGTCCGCCAGACGGGTGGTGAGCGCGGTTAATAGCTGCATATGCGTCGATCCCGCTTCGGCTGGCGGAATGGCGAGCAGAAAAATCAGCTCCACGCGTTCGGGGCCATCCACCCCCTCCCACTCCAGCGGATCGGCGAGCGTCGCCACGGCAAACGCAGCCCTGTTCACGGCCACCGATTTCCCGTGCGGAACGGCAAGCCCCTCTCCCAGCGCCGTCGGCCCCTGGGCCTCACGCTGGTGGACATCACGCAAAAAAAGCGCCAGATCGGAGACTGCGCCACACCGGGCCAGCCTGCCGGCCAGCGCGTCTATGGCCTCATCGCGACTGCGGAATCGCACGTTCAGGCAGAGCGCATCTGGATGCGTTAACGCCGTCAGGTTCATCATTATTGTTACTCCCGTAAACAGACTGGCGAGAGTATCGCAGAGCGAATAAGACGATTATGTGATCATTTTCATGTTTAGCGATCATTTGTATTTAATTTGTATTATTTACAATTTCATCCGCCGAGGCATAATCGTCATCAATGGTATTAACCGAACAAGACAACGGGCGTGCATGAGCGGAAAACCGAAATATCGTCAGATCGCGGATACCCTGCGGGATCAGATCCAGCAGGGCGTGCTGGCCGCCGGGGACGCGCTGCCGACCGAATCCGCGCTCCAGGCCACCTACGGCGTGAGCCGCGTAACCGTCCGGCAGGCCCTGAAGCTGTTGACCGAGCAGGGCATCGTGGAGAGCGTTCAGGGCAGCGGCACCTACGTTAAAGAGGAACGGGTTAATTACGACATCTACCAGCTCACCAGCTTTTACGAAAAGCTGGCGGACAGACGCGTGGAAACCCACAGCGACGTGCGGGTGTTCGAAGTGATTAAAGCCGATGCGGCGCTGGCGGCAACGATGGCGCTCGCCGAAGGCGATAAGGTCTGGCACGTTAAGCGCGTCCGCTTTATCAAGCAAAAGCCGGTTACGCTGGAAGAGACGTGGATGCCGCTGGCGCTTTTCCCCGATCTCACCTGGGAAGTGATGGAAAACTCTAAGTACCACTACATTGAGCAGATAAAGAAGATGGTCATTGACCGGAGCGAGCAGGAGATCGTCGCGGTAAACCCTACGCCAGAAACCATCGAGGCACTGGGAATCGATCCTTCCCGCCCGATTCTTGAAAAAATCTCCCGCGGCTTTCTTAATGACGGGACGCTGTTTGAGTACAGCCGCAACAGCTTTAAAAGCGACGACTATCGCTTCACCTTAATTGCCCGGCGCCATCATTAAGAGGCGATGTCCTAATAGCTTCGCGTTAGGATATCGCTGACATTTAATTATTTGCCATTGCATTTCGTGGTTTATTGTAAAAATGCATTTTCCGGCTATTTATTTCATGAATAGAATTCTGTGCAGAGCATCACATTTGTTTTTCGACGCGCGACACAATCAGCGCGCGCATCCCTTGTGGTGGCTGTTTCGCCAGTCTCATACAAATAATCAATAATTACCGCCACTTTTGTTTTTATTTCCGCCGATTTAGAGTAGCTGCGGATATAATTTGTCTTTTCCGAATCTGCTTTGCCGCACTCTTAGCGTGAGATTTATCACCTAAGGATGCAGGATATGAAACCGACTCTGATTGCAGTTAGTCTTTTCACGCTGTTCGCTTTTCAGGCCAGCGCAAACGACAGCGCCCCCAGCCCTTCTGCCTATACGAAAGAGCGCAATGCCGCCGTCTATAAAACGCTGGACTTCACCGACCAGCAGGGTATCGCTGACGCGAAACGCGGATTTATCGCCACGCTCACCGCGCCGGTAATTAAAACCGACGGCGGCAAAACCGTAATGAATATTGACGGCTGGTCTTTCCTCAAGGGGGATGCCCCGGCAACGGTTAACCCTTCTTTATGGCGCCACGCCCAGCTCAACAATATTTCCGGGTTATTTAAAGTCACCGATAAAATGTATCAGGTACGAGGGCTGGATATTTCCAACATGACCATTGTTGAGGGCGACAGCGGCATTATTATTATCGATCCGCTGGTGGCGACCGATACCGCCCGTGCGGCGCTTGAGCTTTATTATCAGCACCGTCCGAAAAAGCCCATTGTTGCCGTCATTTATACGCATAGCCATGTCGATCATTTCGGCGGCGTGAAGGGCGTCGTTTCCGAGAGCGACGTGAAGAGCGGCAAGGTGAAAATCTACGCGCCGGATGGATTCATGGAGGAAGCCACCAGCGAAAACCTTCTGGCGGGAAACGCGATGAGCCGCCGGGCGCTCTATATGTACGGCATGATGCTGAAACCCGGGCCAGAAGGCCACGTGGATAACGGCATGGGCAAATCGCTGGCAACCGGCAAAAACAGCTTAATCGCTCCGACGTATATCGTGAATAAATCCGGCGACCGGGTGAACATAGACGGTATTGATATAGAGTTCCTGTTGGTTCCCGGTACGGAGGCACCGTCCGAGATGATGATGTGGTTCCCGCAGTTCAACGTGCTGGACACCACGGAGCTGCTGAACCCAAGCATGCACAACCTCTATACCCTGCGGGGCGCCAAGGCGCGTAGCGCGGTGAACTGGTGGAAAGCGCTGGACAAAGCGCTCGTCACCTACGGCGATAAAGCGCAAATCACCATCAGCCAGCACCTCTGGCCTATGTGGGACAACGCCCGCATCAGGAAGTACATGGGCGACCAGCGCGACATGTATAAATACCTCAACGATCAGGTGCTTAATCTGATCAACAAGGGCTATACCATGGATGAAATCGCCGAGACCATCCGCCTGCCGGACAGCCTCGCGAAAAACTGGGCCAACCAGGGCTACTACGGCACGGTCAGCCACAATGCCAAAGGCATGTATATGTATTACATGGGCTGGTACGACAGTAACCCCGCTAACCTGAATCCTCTCCCCGAAAAAGAGGCCGCGCCTAAATATATTCACCTGATGGGCGGCGAGAAGCAGGTCTACCAGCAGGCGCAGCAGGCGGTGAACAGCGGAGACTATCGCTGGGCCCCACAGCTTCTTAACCATCTGATTTTCGCCAACCCGGAGAACAAGCAGGCTAAGGCGCTACAGGCGGACGTCTTCTCCCAGCTCGGCTGGCAGAGCGAGAACGCGCTCTGGCGCAATGAGTACCTGAGCGGCGCGAAAGAGCTGCGCGACGGCGTTCCGGTTATCCCGGCCGGGTCGACAATGGACAGCGATTTAACCGCCAGCATTGCCCCTGAAGCCCTGCTTGATTATATGGGCGTGGCGCTTAACGGGCCGAAGGCCAACGGCAAACAGCTGCGCTTCAACTGGACGTTGCCTGACGGCGACAAATGGGGGATCGCGCTTAACAACAGCGTCATCATGTACCACAAGGATCTCCCCTTCAGCGACCCTGACTTCAGCGTGAAGACCAGCGTGGCCGGGATGTCCCATTTGATAAACCACCAGCAGCCGCTGGACAAGAGTATCGCTGATGGCGAGCTCAGCGTCGACGGCAGCACCCAGAAGCTGAAGGAGCTGCTGGATCTGCTGGATACCTTCCCGCAGATGTTCAACATCGTCACCCCCTGACCCTTGCCCGCCCCTGCCCGCGCGGGCGGGGGCGCTTATTGCAAAAACATAACGGGACAATGTTATGCAAAAATCTGAACGTCATCTCGTGGTGGCCATTATCGTTCTGATCGCAGGCCTGCTGCTGGTTTTGTTGCCGCTGTACGTGCGGGCCGATAACGCCCGCGACTGGCAAAACCTGCCGAAGGACACCAATCTCATCTTCGGCTATTACAACAATGTTCATACCAATACCTCGCTCGACGGAAACCTTCCCGCCGATGGCGCCAGCGTGGACGCGGACGTGTACGTTTTACGCTACGCGCATTCGTTCGATATCGACGGACGCGTTTCAGCGATACAGGTCATCCAGCCCTACGCCAGCCTGACGGCCTCGCTGGATAATGCCAACTACCTTACCGGTTCGCTCAATCATGAAAACCTCGGTGATACCCAGGTGGTCTTTGCCCATAACCTGTTCGGCGGCCCGGCGCTCAGCGTGGAGGAATTTAAGCGCTGGCAGCCGGAGATGTTCCTGACGGGCGCGCTCTGGCTCACCCTCCCCACGGGAGACTATGACAGCGATAACGCGATCAACATCGGCGCGAACCGCTGGGCCTTTAAGCCCGAGCTGGCGTTCGGCGTGCCGCTCGGGCCGACCTGGCTGGAGCTGAACAGCTGGGTCAGTTTTTTCACCGACAATAACGACTACCAGCAAAACAGCCGTCTGGAACAGCGCCCGCTCTACACCCTCGAGGGCCACTGGAGCTATACCCTCTCGCCCGCGCTCTGGCTCTCGCTGGACTCCAGCTGGACGAAAGGCGGCGAAACCCGCGTTGACGGAACGTTGCAGGACGACGAGCAGGAGAACGTGCTGCTTGGCGGCTCTCTGGGCTTCATGCTAAGCCCGCGTTTTGGGGGGATGATTGCCTACACCGACACCACGCATCAGCGGGATGGCTCGCCGGACGTCACCACCTGGTCATTCCGTCTGCAATATCTATGGTAAGGAGGACAACATGCGAAACCGTTTACTGTTACCCGGCCTGATGATGCTGATGCCGGCTCTCGGCCACGCCGCGGTAGAGGATGCCATTGAAAAAGCCACCAACCCGTTACACCTTTCGACCTCCGTTGCGCTTCAGGATTACTACACGCCTGAGCTTTACAACAGCGATCGGCATCTCAACGATACGCTCTTTCGCGCAACCGTTCCGTTAGCCGCTAACAGCTGGGTGCCCGTGCCGCAGATCCTTCGCTTAACCGTTCCGATGGCAACCCGCCCACAGCCGCAGGGCTATAAGACCGGGCCTGGCGATATCAACTTATTTGATATTTTCCTGCTCAAACAGGAAGGGGTAAAAATTGGCGTGGGGCCGCTCATCACGGCAGACTCCGCCAGCGACGACGCGCTGGGCAGCGGCAAATGGCAGGGCGGACTCTCTGCCGTTGCGATCAAATCCACCCCCGGCTGGATGGCGGGCACGCTGGTGCAATGGCAGAAAAGCTTTGCCGGAGACGACGCGCGCGACGACGTAGAGACCGCGACGTTCCAGCCGATCTTTATCTATAAGTTTCAGGGCGGCTGGTACTTGCGCAGCTCGGGCATCTGGACCTGGGATCGGGAGTCGGATGATTATTACATTCCGGTTGGCATTGGCGGCGGGCGCGCCTGGGGAGTGGGAGGAAAAGTGGTCAGCGCCTTTGTCGAGCCGCAATGGACGGTTGCGCACGACGGGGACAATCTGCCGAAATTCACCCTCTTTGCCGGTTTCAGCGTCGTCATGTAAAAAAAAGGCCGCTATACAGCGGCCAACCATGTCGAAACGGACATTTTTATACTTTAACGCTCCCCATCCGGGGAGCAGAGAGGATTTACTTAATGATGGATTTCAGCGCTTCGCCGATATCCGCCAGGCTGCGAACGGTCTTCACGCCTGCGGCTTCCAGCGCGGCAAACTTCTCATCTGCCGTACCTTTACCGCCAGCGATGATCGCGCCCGCGTGACCCATACGCTTGCCTTTCGGCGCGGTCACACCCGCGATGTAACCCACTACCGGCTTGGTGACGTGATCTTTGATGTAAGCCGCCGCTTCTTCTTCGGCGCTACCGCCGATCTCGCCGATCATCACGATCGCTTCGGTCTGCGGATCTTCCTGGAACAGCTTCAGGATGTCGATGAAGTTTGAGCCCGGGATCGGGTCACCGCCGATGCCTACACAGGTAGACTGGCCGAAACCGTAGTCGGTGGTCTGCTTAACCGCTTCATAGGTCAGGGTACCGGAACGGGACACGATGCCCACTTTACCCGGCTTGTGAATGTGGCCCGGCATGATGCCGATTTTGCATTCGCCCGGGGTGATCACGCCTGGGCAGTTCGGGCCGATCATGCGCACGCCCGCTTCATCCAGCTTCACCTTCACGGTCAGCATATCCAGCGTCGGGATACCTTCGGTAATGGTGATGATCAGTTTGATGCCTGCGTCGATCGCTTCCAGAATGGAGTCTTTGCAGAACGGCGCCGGAACGTAGATCACGGTCGCGGTTGCGCCGGTCGCTTCTACGGCTTCACGCACGGTGTTGAACACCGGCAGGCCCAGGTGCGTGGTGCCACCTTTACCTGGCGTTACGCCGCCAACCATCTGCGTGCCGTAGGCAATCGCCTGTTCGGAGTGGAAAGTCCCCTGGCTACCGGTGAAGCCCTGGCAGATAACCTTGGTATCTTTATTAATTAAAACGGACATTATTTCCCCTCCACTGCGGCAACAACCTGCTGAGCTGCATCCGTCAGACTTTTCGCTGCAATAATATTCAGGCCGCTGTCAGCCAGTTTTTTCGCGCCGAGTTCAGCGTTGTTTCCTTCCAGACGGACAACAACCGGAACGTTAACGCCCACTTCTTCTACCGCACCGATGATACCGTCGGCGATCAGGTCGCAACGGACGATACCGCCGAAGATGTTAACCAGAACGGCTTTAACGTTGCTGTCAGAGAGAATGATTTTGAACGCTTCGGTTACGCGCTCTTTGGTTGCGCCACCGCCCACGTCGAGGAAGTTCGCCGGCTCGCCGCCGTGCAGCTTAACAATGTCCATGGTGCCCATCGCCAGGCCCGCACCGTTAACCATGCAGCCGATGTTGCCATCCAGCGCCACGTAGTTCAGTTCCCACTGTGCAGCCTGCGCTTCACGCGGATCTTCCTGAGACTGGTCGCGCATTTCACGCAGATCGGACTGGCGGAACAGTGCGTTGCCGTCAGCGCCCAGCTTGCCGTCGAGGCAGATCAGGTCGCCCTGGGTGGTGATCACCAGCGGGTTGATCTCGATCAGCGCCAGATCGCGCTCCAGGAAGATGGTTGCCAGACCCATGAAGATCTTGGTGAACTGCTGAACCAGCTTACCTTCCAGACCCAGCTTGAACGCCAGCTCGCGACCCTGGTAAGGCATTGGGCCCGCCAGCGGATCGATAGCCACTTTATGGATCAGGTGCGGGGTTTCTTCCGCCACTTTTTCAATTTCCACGCCGCCTTCGGTAGACGCCATGAACACCACGCGACGGGAGCTACGGTCTACGACTGCGCCCAGGTACAGCTCTTTCGCGATATCGGTCGCTGCTTCCACCAGGATCTGGTTAACCGGCTGGCCGTTCGCGTCTGTCTGGTAGGTTACCAGACGCTTGCCGAGCCAATGTTCAGCAAACGCACGGATCTCTTCTTTGCTCTTAACGACCTTCACACCGCCCGCTTTACCACGGCCACCAGCGTGAACCTGACATTTAACTACCCACGGGCCGGAACCGATTTTAGACGCGGCTTCTTCTGCTTCACGCGGGGTAGTACAGGCATAACCCACCGGGGCCGGTAAGCCATACCGGGCAAACAGCTGTTTGGCCTGATATTCATGTAAGTTCATGTGTTCTATCCATCCTTCAGGGTAATCGTTATCTTCAAACCTGCAGACCGGCGCGGTCTGTGCGCCGGATAGCGCTACGCTTATCCGGCCTACAGGGCAGGTGATGCTAAATAGTCACTAAACGTCCAGCAGCAGACGCGTTGGATCTTCCAGCAGCTCTTTAATCGCGACCAGGAAGCCCACGGACTCGCGGCCATCGATCAGGCGGTGATCGTAAGAGAGAGCCAGGTACATCATCGGCAGGATCTCCACTTTACCGTCTACCGCCATCGGACGATCTTTAATGGCGTGCATACCCAGGATCGCGCTCTGCGGCGGGTTGATGATCGGGGTAGACATCAGCGAGCCGAATACGCCGCCGTTGGTAATGGTGAAGTTACCGCCGGTCAGGTCTTCTACGGTCAGCTTGCCGTCGCGGCCTTTCACGGCCAGCTCTTTGATTTTCTTCTCGATGTCAGCCATGCCCAGGGTATCCACATCACGCAGAACTGGCGTTACCAGACCGCGCGGGGTAGAAACCGCCATGCTGACGTCGAAGTAGTTGTGGTAAACCACGTCATCGCCGTCGATAGACGCGTTCACTTCCGGGTAGCGTTTCAGCGCTTCAACCACCGCCTTCACGTAGAAGGACATGAAGCCCAGACGGATACCGTGACGTTTTTCAAACGCGTCACCGTACTGCTTGCGCAGGTCCATGATAGGTTTCATGTTGACTTCGTTGAAGGTGGTCAGCATCGCGGTGGAGTTTTTCGCTTCCAGCAGACGCTCGGCCACGCGCTTGCGCAGACGGGTCATCGGCACGCGTTTTTCGCTACGTGCGCCAAGCTGAGGCTGTGCCGCTGGCGCTGCCGCAGGCGCTTTGGCTTCGGCTTTCGCCTCAGAAGGCGCTTTAGCCAGATGCTTGTCGATGTCTTCACGCGTCAGACGACCGCCCACACCGGTGCCTTTGATGGCTGCCGGGTCAAGGCTGTGTTCAGCCAGCAGGCGACGGATCGCCGGGCTGAGCGCGTCGTTAGACTGTTCTTCCAGAGAAGCCTGCTGGCGCTGGGCCGGGGTAGACGCTTTCTCTTCAGATTTAGCGCTGGACGCTTTACCTGCGCTATTGCCTTCACGCAGGCGACCCAGGATCTGACGAGAGGTGACGGTCGTACCTTCATCTTCCAGGACTGCATCCAGAATGCCATCCGCTGAAGCCGGTACTTCCAGTACCACTTTGTCAGTTTCGATTTCTACCAGCACTTCGTCGCGGGTTACCGCGTCGCCTGGTTTTTTGTGCCAGGTGGCGACGGTTGCATCTGCTACGGACTCAGGCAGGTCGGGAACAAGAATATCTACGCTACTCATTATGTATCCTTTAATTAATCGACGTTCAGCGCGTCATTGACCAGATCTTGTTGCTGCTTCTGGTGAACGGACATATACCCTACCGCCGGAGAGGCGGAGGCCGGGCGACCTGCATAACGCAGAGCAGACCCAAATGGAATCACTTCACGGAAATGATGCTGGCTGCAATACCATGCGCCCTGGTTAAGCGGCTCTTCCTGGCACCAGACAAAATCATGAACGTGAGCGTACTGTTTCAGCACTTCCTGCATCGCCTGATGCGGGAACGGATAAAGCTGTTCGATACGCACAATGGCGACATCTTTCTGATCGTTCTTACGGCGCTGTTCCAGCAGGTCGTAATAAACCTTACCAGAACACATTACGACACGCTTAACGGCCTGCGGATCGAGCTCGTCAATTTCACCGATGGCCGGCAGGAAGGTGCCGTTTGCCAGCTCTTCCAGGCTGGAGACCGCCAGCGGATGGCGCAGCAGTGATTTTGGTGACATGACCACCAGCGGACGGCGCATACCGCGCAGCGCCTGACGACGCAGCATGTGGTAGACCTGAGCCGGGGTGGACGGCACGCAAACCTGCATGTTCTGCTCGGCGCAGAGTTGCAGATAACGCTCCAGACGCGCGGAGGAGTGCTCCGGTCCTTGTCCTTCGTAACCGTGCGGCAACAGCATCACCAGGCCGCACATACGGCCCCACTTCTGCTCGCCGGAGGAGATGAACTGGTCGATAACAACCTGTGCGCCGTTGGCGAAGTCACCGAACTGCGCTTCCCAGATGGTCAGGGTGCGCGGTTCTGCGGTGGCATAGCCGTATTCAAAGGCCAGAACCGCTTCTTCTGACAGTACGGAGTCCCAGACCTTGAACTGGCCCTGACCGTTATGCACGTGCTGAAGCGGGGTATAGGTTGAACCGTTAGACTGATTGTGCACCACCGCGTGACGGTGGAAGAAGGTGCCGCGGCCCGCATCTTCACCGGACAGGCGAACCGGAATGCCTTCGTCTACCAGCGTCGCATAAGCCAGCGTTTCCGCGCCGCCCCAGTCGAACAGCTTCTCGCCCGCCGCCATTGCCTGGCGGTCGCCGTAGATTTTGGCCACGCGAGACTGCATCTCGATCGCTTCCGGCACGGTGCTGATGCGTTTAGCCAGCTCCTGCAAACGCTTCATTTCGACCTTGTTCGGGTAGCTCTCATCCCACTCGTGGTTGAGGTACGGCGACCAGGTGAAGGAGTGCATGTTCATTGGGCGCAGCTCTTTCACTACGCATTCACCCGCATCCAGCGCGTCGCGGTAGAGGTTGACCATCTCGGTCGCATCTTCCAGCGTCGCCACTTTTTCGCTTTCCAGCTTGTCAGCGTAGATTTTACGCGGCGTCGGGTGTTTTTTGATTTTCTGGTACATCAGCGGCTGGGTTGCACTTGGCTCATCCGCTTCGTTGTGGCCGTGACGGCGGTAGCAGAAGAGGTCAATGAACACATCGCGCTTGAAGGTGTTACGGAAGTCCAGCGCCAGACGGGTAACGAAAGCAACGGCTTCCGGGTCATCCGCGTTAACGTGGAAGATGGGCGCCTGAACCATTTTACCGATGTCGGTGCAGTACGGGGTAGAACGCGCATCCAGCGGGTTAGAGGTGGTGAAGCCCACCTGGTTGTTGATCACGATGCGAACGGTACCGCCCACTTCATAACCACGCGCTTTCGACATGTTCAGGGTTTCCTGAACCACGCCCTGCCCTGTGACCGCCGCATCACCGTGAATGGTGATTGGCAGCACTTTATTGCTGCTCGGCTCGTCCAGACGATCCAGACGCGCGCGCACGGAACCGATAACCACCGGGCTGACGATTTCCAGGTGCGACGGGTTAAACGCCAGCGCCAGGTGAACCTGACCGCCCTCGGTTTCGATATCCGAGGAGAAGCCCATGTGGTACTTCACGTCACCGGTGCCGAGGTGCTCTTTGTGTTTACCCGCGAACTCGTCGAACAGATCCTGCGGTTTTTTACCCAGCACGTTCACCAGCACGTTCAGACGACCACGGTGCGCCATGCCCAGCACCACTTCGCGCGTGCCACTCTTGCCGGCATGACGAATCAGCTCTTTCAGCATCGGGACTAACGCATCGCCGCCTTCCAGTGAGAAGCGTTTCGCGCCCGGGAATTTCGCGCCCAGATAGCGCTCAAGGCCTTCCGCTGCGGTCAGTTCGTTCAGGAAACGTTTTTTCTCATCTGCTGAGAAATTCGCGTGGCCTGCCACGGATTCGATACGCTGCTGGATCCAGCGTTTCTCTTCGGTGGAGGTAATGTGCATATATTCCGCACCGATGGAGCCGCAGTAGGTTTGCTTGAGCGCGTCAATCAGATCGCCCAGCTTCATCGTGTCTTTGCCGATAGCAAAAGAACCTACGTTAAAGCTTTCCTGGAAATCGGCCTCGGTCAGATCGTGATAGGCCGGATCGAGATCGGCCACACGTTCCTGCTGCCACAGTCCCAGCGGATCGAGATTCGCATGCTGGTGACCACGGAAGCGATAAGCGTTGATAAGTTGCAGGACTTTAACCTGCTTCGCATTGGTGTCAGGGTCGGAAATCGCAGAAGAGTAACGTGAGGCATCCTTCGCCAGACGACGGAAATAATCACGTGTTTTTGAATGGAATTGATCCGGTTTGACCCCTGTACCAGGCAACTGCTGGAACATGGAACGCCAGTTTGCGTCCACTGAGTCAGGATCGGTTAAGAAGTCTTCATAGAGCTGTTCTATCCAGCTCTGGTTTGAACCAGAGAGGTAAGAAGAGTCCAGCCAGGCTTTCATTGCGCCGTTCTGCATCGTGATCCCTTAAGCATTTTTATGCTTACTTTCGCCGTAGAAACTACCACGCACACACCGTGTACGTGCCGGGGTTCACCTGCGAGCTCTTTTCATTTGGCCCGCGAAGGAACCTTTAGAAACTGTCTAAACTTCAGGGCAGTTTTTAAAGGTTTCTGCAATCTGTCCGCTGGCGCTGCACTTACCGGGCCTACCGTCTCGTAGGCCGGATAAGCGCAGCGCCATCCGGCGTTGTTACTTACGCACTGCGTTGCAACAGCATCGACTTAATATGGCCGATGGCGCGCGTCGGGTTCAGCCCCTTAGGACACACACTGACGCAGTTCATGATGCTATGGCAGCGGAATACGCTGAAAGCGTCACTTAATCCTTCCAGACGGTTCTCGGTTTCGGTATCGCGGCTGTCGATCAGGAAGCGGTAGGCAGCCAGCAGACCCGCAGGGCCGATAAATTTGTCCGGGTTCCACCAGAATGACGGACACGACGTTGAACAACATGCACAGAGAATACACTCATACAATCCATCAAGTTTTTCACGCTGCTCAGGAGACTGTAAATGCTCACGAGCGGGTGGATTTTGCCCATTATTCAATAAGTAAGGCTTAATCTTCTCATATTGTGCATAGAATTGTCCCATGTCCACCACCAAATCACGCACGACCGGCAGGCCAGGCAGAGGACGGATAACAATTTTCTGGCCACGACGGTTTAGCGCTGAAATTGGCGTAATGCAGGCCAGGCCGTTTTTGCCGTTCATGTTCACACCGTCAGAGCCACATACCCCTTCACGGCAGGAGCGGCGGAACGACAGCGTAGGATCTTGTTCTTTCAGCTGGATTAACGCATCCAGCAGCATCATGTCACGACCTTCTTCCGCTTCGAGGGTGTAATCCTGCATACGCGGAGCATCGTCTACATCCGGGTTATAACGATAAACTGAGAATTCGAGTTTCATTATCCTGTCTCCGCATTAGTAAGTACGAATCTTCGGCGGGAACGCCGGACGCAGTTTCGGTTCCATGTTAACGCTACGGCGCGTCATGGTTTCCGACTCTGGCAGATACAGGGAATGGCACAGCCAGTTTTCGTCATCACGATCCGGGAAGTCGAAGCGGCTATGCGCGCCACGGCTTTCGGTACGGAAGTTTGCCGACATCGCGGTCGCGAAGGCGGTTTCCATCAGGTTATCCAGCTCCAGGCATTCGACGCGCTGGGTGTTGAACTCGCTGGAGGTGTCGTCCAGACGGGCATTCTTCAGACGCTCGCGAATCGCTTTCAGCTGCTCAAGCCCTTTGGCCATTGCATCACCTTCACGGAATACCGAGAAGTTGTGCTGCATACATTCCTGCAACGCCTTACGGATTTCCACCGGATCTTCGCCGTTACGGTTGCCGTTCCAGCGGTTGAGGCGTTCAAGAGAGGCGTCGATTTCGTCGTCGGTTGCATCACGCAGCGCGCCCTGCTCGGCGATGGACTCCTGAAGATGCAGACCCACCGCACGACCAAATACCACCAGGTCCAGCAGGGAGTTGCCGCCCAGACGGTTTGCGCCGTGAACGGATACGCAGGCGATTTCGCCTACCGCGAACAGGCCAGGAATGACCACGTCTTCGCCCTGCTCGTTCACGGTCAGCGCCTGACCGGTCACTTTGGTCGGGATACCGCCCATCATGTAGTGGCAGGTTGGGATAACCGGAATCGGCTCTTTAACCGGGTCGACGTGGGCGAAGGTGCGGGACAGCTCCAGGATGCCCGGCAGACGGGATTCCAGCACCTCTTTACCCAGATGGTCGAGCTTCAGCTTCGCGTGTGGACCCCATGGGCCATCGCAGCCGCGGCCTTCACGGATTTCGATCATGATGGAACGCGCCACCACGTCGCGACCCGCCAGGTCTTTCGCGTTTGGCGCATAACGCTCCATGAAGCGCTCGCCGTGTTTGTTCAGCAGGTAGCCACCTTCACCGCGGCAACCTTCAGTGACCAGCACGCCCGCGCCGGCAATACCGGTTGGGTGGAACTGCCACATCTCCATGTCCTGCACCGGCACGCCGGCGCGAATAGCCATACCGACGCCGTCACCGGTGTTGATGTGGGCGTTAGTGGTGGACTGATAAATACGGCCTGCGCCGCCGGTCGCCAGCACGGTCGCGCGGGCTTTGAAGTAAACCACTTCACCGGTTTCGATGCACAGTGCGGTACACCCCACCACGGCGCCATCGGCGTTTTTCACCAGATCCAGCGCATACCACTCGGAGAAGATGGTGGTATGGTTTTTCAGGTTCTGCTGGTACAGCGTGTGCAGCAGCGCGTGACCGGTACGGTCAGCCGCCGCCGCGGTGCGTGCCGCCTGCTCGCCGCCGAAGTTTTTCGACTGGCCGCCAAACGGACGCTGATAGATGGTACCGTTTTCCAGACGGGAGAACGGCAGACCCATATGGTCCAGCTCCAGAATCGCTTCCGGGCCGGTTTTACACATATATTCGATGGCATCCTGGTCGCCGATGTAATCGGAACCTTTTACCGTGTCGTACATGTGCCATTCCCAGTTATCTTCATGGGAGTTACCCAGCGCTACGGTGATACCGCCCTGCGCAGACACAGTGTGGGAACGGGTCGGGAATACTTTAGAGAGCAGCGCACAGGTCTGGCCGCTCTGGGAAATTTGCAGTGCGGCGCGCATACCTGCGCCACCCGCACCAATCACAACAGCATCAAATTCTCTGACTGGCAGTTTCATTACACACCCCACACCACAACAAATCCATAAATGACGTAAACCAGCAGAGCAACAACAATAATCAGTTGCAGCGGAAGGCGAATCGCCAGCGGTTTAACGTAATCGGTCAACACCTGCCACATGCCGATCCAGGCATGAATAAGGATGGAGAACAGGGCCAGCAGGGTGAACACTTTGGTGAAGGCCGATCCGAAGAAACCAATCCAGATTTCCCACGTCAGCGTCCCGCTGGTCGCGAAGAAACCGATCATATAGATGATGTAAAGCGTGAGGACGATGGCGGTAGCGCGGACCAGAATGAAGTCATGTACGCCGTTGCGTCCTAATGCGGAGGCGTTGCTTACCATACGAGAACTCCTGCGAGAAGTGAAAGCACGACAGTGATCACAAATGAAATGTTCGCGGTACGTTTCCCGGCCTCGAACGTCTCTTCCAGATAGCCAAAGTCCATCAGCATGTGGCGTACACCGCCAACAACGTGATAGGCCAGCGCGGTCAGAATGCCCCACATGATAAATTTCACGAAGAAGCTGTTCATGATGGCCGAGGCCTGGAGGAATCCTTCAGGAGAGGAGAGGCTGGTTCCCAGTAACCACAACAAAATACCGACCGCCACAAACGTAATCACACCAGAAACGCGGTGCAGAATGGACGCT
This sequence comes from Enterobacter cloacae complex sp. I2, assembly GCF_014896205.1. Lineage (NCBI taxonomy): Bacteria > Pseudomonadati > Pseudomonadota > Gammaproteobacteria > Enterobacterales > Enterobacteriaceae > Enterobacter > Enterobacter cloacae complex sp. I2. The sequence goes on along the minus strand of NZ_JADBRA010000008.1, from coordinate 173,790 downwards.
ATTGCTGTTACAGGGAATCGGATCGTTTTCAGATCCAGATTGACAGGTCTTTGTTTTTTCACATTTCTTATCATGAATAACGCCCACATGCTGTTCTTATTGTTTCCTTCCTCCGGACTGCGATGCGGGTCAGACAGCGTTCCTTTTCTATAACTGCGCGTCATGCAAAACATTGCTTCCAAATGCTTAAACGACACGTTACAACGCTGGGTGGCTCGGGATTGCAGGGTGTTCCGGAGACCTGGCGGCAGTATAGGCCGTTCACAAAATCATTACAATTAACCTACATACAGTTTGTTGGGTTTTCTCTGGAACAGTGATCGGGGTCACGATAACAACATCTTTTTAAATTTTAATCATCTGATTTGACAAATGTTAAACAATATTGTTACAAACGTCATCAGAAAAGGCATATAATGCGCAAAAGTTATGAGGTCTCTCTTTCACCTGACAAATAGTTATGTAACAGTGTGATGGTATTGACCGAAGTTATCAGGACAGTTATTAGTGATATACAGGTTTGAATAATTCGGACTGCAAAAACGCTGATTTGCTGTTGTTTCACTGATATTTCATTCGTTTACCTGCAAGGCGCCATAGCTCTGTACCCTGGTTTCTCCTCGTGAGCTGAGCGGTAAGCCAAATAACAATCTGGTAACGGTGATTAACAGCTGAAGGCAAATCCGGTGAAAAGCAGTCTTAAGCATAAGGCGCTAAGGAGACCGTAAATGGCTGATACAAAGGCAAAACTCACCCTAAATGGTGATGATGCTATTGAACTGGATGTGCTAAAAGGCACGCTCGGTCAGGATGTTATTGATATCCGTACGCTGGGTTCCAAAGGGGTATTCACCTTTGACCCTGGATTCACCTCCACCGCATCTTGCGAATCCAAAATCACCTACATTGACGGTGACGAAGGTATCCTGCTCCATCGCGGTTTCCCCATCGATCAGTTAGCCACCGAATCCAACTATCTGGAAGTGTGCTACATCCTGCTGAACGGCGAAAAACCGACGCAGGCGCAGTACGATGAATTCAAAACCACCGTGACCCGTCACACCATGATCCATGAGCAGATTACCCGTCTGTTCCATGCGTTCCGTCGTGACTCTCACCCGATGGCGGTCATGTGCGGTATCACCGGTGCGCTGGCGGCGTTCTACCACGATTCTCTGGACGTGAATAACCCACGTCATCGTGATATCGCGGCGTTCCGTCTGCTCTCCAAAATGCCTACGATGGCGGCGATGTGTTACAAATACTCCATCGGCCAGCCGTTTGTGTATCCGCGCAACGACCTCTCCTACGCCGGCAACTTCCTGCGCATGATGTTCTCCACGCCGTGCGAAGAGTATGAAGTGAACCCGGTGCTGGAACGCGCGATGGACCGTATTCTGATCCTGCACGCTGATCACGAGCAGAACGCGTCAACGTCTACCGTTCGTACCGCAGGCTCTTCAGGCGCGAACCCGTTCGCCTGTATCGCTGCGGGCATCGCCTCCCTGTGGGGACCGGCGCACGGCGGCGCGAACGAAGCGGCGTTGAAGATGCTGGAAGAGATCAGCTCTGTGGAGCACATTCCAGAGTTCGTACGTCGTGCGAAAGACAAGAATGACTCCTTCCGCCTGATGGGCTTCGGTCACCGTGTTTACAAAAACTACGACCCGCGCGCGACCGTTATGCGTGAGACCTGCCACGAAGTGTTGAAAGAGCTGGGCACCAAAGACGATCTGCTGGAAGTGGCGATGGAGCTGGAACACATCGCACTGAACGACCCGTACTTCATCGAGAAGAAACTCTACCCGAACGTCGATTTCTACTCTGGCATTATTCTGAAAGCGATGGGCATTCCGTCTTCCATGTTCACCGTGATCTTCGCCATGGCGCGTACCGTGGGCTGGATTGCGCACTGGAACGAAATGCACAGCGAAGGCATGAAAATCGCCCGTCCTCGTCAGCTGTACACCGGCTACGAGCAGCGTGATTTTAAGTCTGATATTAATCGCTAAAAAAACACGCCCGGCGGCGCTTCGCTTGCCGGGCCTACAAGTGCGAAATGTAGGCCGGGTAAGGCGTGGCCGCCACCCGGCTTTTTTACATCTGGCACCGGGGACACCAGTAAAACGGTCTGGAAGAGATCGTAGCCTTCTCAATCACTCCGCCGCACCGCTCGCACTTTTTCCCCGCCCGATGGAACACCTTAAAGCGGAACAGCGCCCCGTGATGCTTGTTTTCATCTACGATGCCGCGCGTATTGTACGACAGCCGCGGAATGTCCAGCAGCGCGTGCGACAGCGCCTCCAGCTTTTCATCGCTCAGCTGCGACGCCTTGCGCTGCGGCGCCAGCCCCACTTCCCAGAGGATCTCCACCCGCAGGTAGTTTCCCAGCCCGGCAAGAAACGCCTGATCGAGCAACAGCCCGGAAAACTGGCGGTTGCGGAACTGGGGAGACAATAGCCGGGCTTTAACATCGCTCGCCGTCAGGCGCATGTCCAGCACGTCCGGCCCGACGCGCTGTAAGAACGGATGCGTCAGCAGCTGCTCCGGCGTTAACATTTCGATATCAGAGGCGCTGTAGAGCAGGATCGCCTTATCCGCCGTTTGTAACCGGACGCGCAGCACGCGCGTCGTTTGCGGCTGCTCGTCCGCCTCCACCACGCGCCAGACGCCGTAAAGCTGATTATGGCTATATAACGTCAGGTTATGGGAAAAGTGCGTGAGCAACGCTTTGCCGCGCGTTTCAATGTGGGTCACCGTCTGTCCCACCAGCGCTGTTTCAAACGGTTTTAGTTGAGGAAAGGCAAACCAGACATCGGTCAGAGGTTTACCCTTTATCGCCGCCTCCAGGCTATCCGCCGCGCGGCGGATCTCCGGACCTTCAGGCATGTTATTGTCCTTTTATCATCAATCTGCGCTGACGAGAATGCCCTCTTCAGAGAACGCCGCCCGCAGGCGTCTCGCAAACTGGAGCGCATGCTCCCCGTCGCCGTGTAAACACACCGTATCGGCCTGAACATTTGCGGATGTTCCATCCACGGCGGTCACCCGCCCAGCGCGCACCATCTCCAGCGTCTGCGCCAGCGCTTTATTTTCGTCGGTAATCAGCGCACCGGCCTGCGTGCGCGGCACCAGGCTGCCGTCCGGCATGTATCCCCGATCGGCAAAGACTTCCTGCCGCGTCGACAGCCCCAGCCGCTCTCCGGCACGAATAAGCTCGCTACCCGCCAGGCCAACCAGAATCAGCTGAGGATTGCAGTCCCGCACCGCGCGGGCAATCGCCTCCGCCAGCGCCGGATCTTTCGCTGCCTGGTTATAGAGCATGCCGTGCGGCTTGACGTGACGCAGCACGCCATGCTCAGCGCGCACTATCGCCTCCAGCGCGCCGATCTGGTAGAGCACCTGAGCGTAGACCGTCTCCGGCGGGAGATCCATCGCCGTACGGCCAAAGTTCTCCCGGTCGGGAAAGCTGGGGTGAGCGCCAATCGCCACGCCGTTTTTCATAGCATTGCGTACGCTTTCCAGCATAGTCTGCGCATCGCCGGCATGAAAACCGCAGGCGATGTTGACCGAGGAGACCAGCGTCATCAGCGCCGCATCGGCGCTGCTGCCCTCCCCCAGATCGGCGTTTAAATCAATCTTTACCATCAAGCCTCCACGCCAGCTGTTCGAGATAGCGCTGCCGATCCTGCCGGGCCTTCAGCGCCTCCTCCAGCGTACATTGCACAAAATGAATCGGCTGACCGAGAGGGATTTGCGCCAGATGGTAGCGATCCGCTTCGATAATGCAGGCAATACGCGGATAGCCGCCGGTAGTTTGCGCGTCGTTCATCAGAACGATGGGCTGCCCGTTGCCCGGCACCTGAATCACCCCCGGCAGCAGCCCGTGGGACAGTAGCTCCCGGTCAGTCGTGCGGGTCAGCGGCTGCCCCTGAAGCCGGTAACCCATACGGTTACTCTGCGGGCTGATCTTCCACGGCGAGCGCCAGAAAGACTCTTTTGAGGCTTCATCAAACTCCTGATATTCCGGTCCCGGCAAGGCGCGGATCACGTTCCCCCACAGCAACTGCTTGACGCCCTGCGTGGTGGTGAAATGGCGCGCTGAGGGCTTAATCGCCAGACGATCGCCGTCGCGCAGTAGCCGTCCTTCATGGCCGCCCATTCCCGCTTTCTGGTCAGTGCTGGATGAGCCCAACACCTCCGGCACGTCGATGCCCCCCGCCACGGCAAGATAGCTGCGCACGCCGTGCAGAGGACGCTTAAGCGTCAGACGCTGCCCGGCTTTCGCCCGCAATCGCCAGCCGGTCCACACCGCTTTGCCGTCCAGCGTCGCGTCACAGCCCGCGCCGGTTAAGGCAAACCAGGTTTCCTCACCAAACTCAATAACGCACTGACCCAGCGTAATTTCTAACGCCGCCGTGCTGCCTGGGTTGCCTACCAGCAGGTTGGCAATCTCCAGCGAAGGACGATCGAGCGCGCCGCAGTAGCTCACGCCGGACTGACGCAGGCCAAAACGGCCGGCATCCTGTACCGAGGTGTAAAGCCCTGCACGGATAAGCGTTAACATACTCCCTCCTTCTGCGGGATAAAGCGCAGGGTATCCCCCGGACGCAGGAGTATTGGCGCATCATGGCCGGGTTCAAATAACGGCGTGGACGTGTGCCCGATAAGCTGCCAGCCGCCCGGCGAAGCGAGCGGGTAAATTCCCGTTTGTTCGCCACCAATCGCCACGCTGCCCGCCGGTACGCTCAGGCGCGGCTCAGCCCGGCGCGGGGTGTGTAGCTGGGGCGATAACCCGCCAAGATAGGGGAAGCCCGGCTGGAAACCTAAAAACCAGACAACATAGTCGACTGAGCTGTGCAGCTCGACGACCTGCTTTTCCGTTAATCCACAGTGTTCCGCCACCACGCCAAGGTCAGGGCCACCTTTGCCGCCATAGACAACCGGGATCTCAATCGCCCGCGATTCCGGCTCCAGCGCCTCGCTCTCCTCCCACCAGCGTTGCAGACGCTCTATGGCATCCAGCGCCCCGGTGTGCGGATCGCGTAGCACCACGGTGATATTATTCATACCCGGAATAGCTTCAACCACGCCGGGTAGCTCGGGCAGCCGCTGAGCCAGGCGCCAGATACGCTTTTGCGTGGCAAGCGTCACCGGAGGCTCAAGCTCCAGAACTACCGCGGTTTCACCCAGAAGATAACAACGCGCTCGCTGCACTTAACTACCTCTCATCAGGCCGGATTAGGGATATCAATAAACGTCACATCCAGATCGGTATTTTCCGTCAGCCACTCGCTGAGGGCGCGGATGCCGCCGCGCTCGGTGGCATGATGGCCTGCCGCGTAAAAGTGCAGGCCTTGTTCACGCGCGGAATGAATGGTCTGCTCGGAAACTTCGCCGGTAATAAACGCATCGACACCGAAGCGTGCCGCACTGTCAATAAAGCCCTGACCGCCGCCGGTGCACCATGCCACGCGCTTCACGGTATCCGGCCCGGTGTCGCCGCACCACAGCGGACGACGTCCCAGGCGCGCTTCGATCCACGAGGCCAGCTCCAGCCCCGGTACCGGCATCGACAGCTCGCCCCACGGCACCAGGGGTTCAATTTCCCCCATCACGGTAATCCCCAACAGCTGCGCAAGCTGGACGTTATTACCCAGTTCAGGATGCGCGTCGAGCGGCAGGTGGTACCCGTACAGGTTGATGTCATTCGCCAGCAGCGTTTTGAGGCGGTTGCGCTTCATGCCGCGAATAATCGGCGATTCGTTTTTCCAGAAGTAACCGTGATGGACGATCACCGCATCGGCTTCCTGACGCACCGCCTCATCCAGCAGCGCCTGGCTTGCCGTCACGCCGGTGATGATTTTTTGCACCGTGTCGCGTCCCTCAACCTGCAAGCCATTCGGGCCGTAGTCGCTAAACGAGGCGGTGTTAAGTTTTTCGTTAATCAGGCGTTCCAGTTCACTGTTTTTCATCATCACTCTCTCAAGCTTTTCGGGCGGCTTCGTACGCCGCCAGCGTGGCGACGCGCGCCTGTTTATGGTCGACAATCGGACGGGGATAGTTCAGGGTAACGCGCTGTTTATCCGCCCATGTCCAGGGTTCATGAATGGCTTTGGCGGGGACATCCTTAAGCTCAGGTAGCCAGCGACGGATAAACTCGCCGTCAGCATCAAATCGTTGTCCCTGCGTGGTCGGATTGAAGATCCGAAAATAGGGAGCCGCATCCGTTCCGGTGGAGGCCGCCCACTGCCAGCCGCCGTTATTCGCCGCCAGATCGCCATCGATCAGCTGAGACATAAAATAACGCTCTCCGGTTCGCCAGTCGATAAGCAGATCCTTCACCAGGAAGCTGGCGGTAATCATTCGCAGACGGTTATGCATCCATCCGGTTTCGTTGAGCTGCCGCATAGCCGCATCAACAATCGGGAAGCCGGTGAGTCCACGCTGCCATGCCTTAAGCAGCTTATCATCCAACTGCCACTGTACCTGTTCGGTCCAACGAATGAAGGGGCGATGTTTACATAAATAAGGATGATACGTCATCAGGTGACGGTAAAACTCACGCCAAATCAGTTCGTTCAGCCACACAGCACCAGCGCCCCCGTCAAGCGCCTGAGGCTGTTCCGCCAGCAGCCGATGCAAACACTGGCGCGGAGAGAGCACGCCCAGCGCTAAACAGGCCGACAGGCGGCTGGTGCCTTCAATCGCTGGAAAATCCCGACGCGCCTCGTATTGTGCCGCCCCCTGCTTGCAGAACTGACGCAACTGGGCAATAGCCGCTTTCTCGCTGGCAGGAAATAACGCTTCATCGAACGACTGCTGAGGATAATTCACTGTGATTTCAGTCAGATCCGTTATCGTATCCCCTCTCACGGCTGGCGCGGGAACGCACTCGGGTAGCCCCTCTTTCAGGCGCTTGATAAACGCATTTTTAAACGGCGTGAAAACTTTATACATCTCGTGATTGCCGGTCATCACGCTGCCCGGCGCGAGCATCACGCTGTCATCAAAGCCTTCACAAACCACGCCCGTAAGGGTTTTCTCCAGCTGACGGTCGCGCTGCTGCTCGTTAAATTCGTACTGGTAGTTGTAAAAAAGACGCGTTACCGCGTGCTGCTTACAGATTGCCTGCACCGTCTGAAGCTGTGCGGCAAAATCGTTCACCTCTTCATAGATAAGCGGGATGCCTTTTTCGGCCAGTGAATGTTGCAGGTCATTCAGATACGCGCTGAGCAAAGACGCTTGCCGGGGCGCCATATCATGCTGCTGCCACTGCTCTGGCGTGGCGATAAACAGGGCCAGCACATTCGCGTCTTTGGCGCGGCAGGCCGCCGCGAGAGCGATGTTGTCGTGAATGCGTAAATCCGCGCGAAACCAAACCAGATGGGTGGGCATAAAACTCCTGGCAATTGTCCATTATGTCCGTAAGGGCATGCCGTAAAAGGAAAAAGGCATGCATTGAACTACTTTGCCATGAAGTGTAGACGGGATGAAATAAAAAAGGCCGCCCGAGGCGGCCTTACAGACTGCTAACAAAGTGCTTGTTGTGCGTTTCGCCCGGCGGCGCTACGCTTGCACGGGCCTACAGTGAAACATGCAATGCATTGATATCTTTGCACTGTGTAGGCCGGGTAAGCGCAGCGTCACCCGGCAAGTGGGAGGGCTAAATAGATGCCTGTAACCTCTGACGAGGGCCTGAAGCCCCCAACGGACCGCGAATCCCGAGGGACAAAAAAACCGCCACATTGTCGTTGGCGGTTTTTTTATGGCTACGATGTCGCGTCGTATCAGTAGAAATCGCAGGTTGCTTTCTCGGCCTGATCCATCCACACCGGCTTTTCGCTGGTTTTCGCCCAGACGCGGTGCAGGTAACTGTAAAAACGCGCGCGATCTTTCCAGAACAGCATCACCGGCAGGGCCAGCACGCCAGCCACTACGGCGAAAGTGCGACGCATGAACACGATATGAGCCGGATACTCTTTATAAAGATCCATATTTTCTCCCCTATAGTTGGCCGGAAACGTCATCCGGAAAATTCAAAATTTGTGAGCTGGATAAAATAATATCGCTTTGCGTGTAATTTTACTACTCATCCGACCACTTATTTTCATCCATTTAGTGAATATTTACACTCACGCCGTAATTAAGTTACAAAAAAGTTAACGATTTACTTATCAATAGTTAAATTGTGGGCTTTCCATTTTTATACTTTTTTTACACCCCTCCCCCCGATTTTTGCGAAATCTTTGCGCCGTAAATCCTACCGTTAGCACCATTACAAATGTCACCCGGAGGTGGAGTGTGAGTGCAGGTCTGATTGCCGGCATCGTGCTGGTGTTCCTGTTAATGGCTTATCTGATTTATGCCCTGATTAATGCGGAGGCATTCTGATGGCTGCTCAGGCGTTTTTGCTTATTGCCAGCTTTTTACTGGTGCTGTTTGTGCTCTCCAGGCCGCTGGGAACCGCGCTGGCGCGGCTGATCGGCAATGCGCCATTGCCGGGCACGAGAACGATTGAAAATGTGCTCTGGCGCGTTTCAGGTATAAACGACCGGGAAATGAACTGGCGTCAGTATCTGATGGCGATACTGCTGCTGAATATCATGGGGCTTATTGCCCTTTTTGCGATGCTCATGCTCCAGGGGAGCCTGCCGTTGAACCCGCAACGGCTACCGGGTTTATCCTGGCACCTGGCGCTGAACACGGCGGTCAGCTTTGTGACCAACACTAACTGGCAGTCTTACGCCGGTGAAACGACGCTCAGCTACTTCAGCCAGATGGCCGGGTTAACCGTGCAAAACTTTCTGTCTGCGGCCAGCGGTATCGCGGTGATCTTCGCCCTGACGCGCGCGTTTGCCCGCCAGAATGTCAGCACGCTCGGCAACGCCTGGGTTGATGTCACGCGCATTACCCTTTGGATCCTGGTTCCTGTTGCGCTGCTTATTGCCCTGTTCTTTATTCAGCAAGGCACCCTGCAAAACCTGCTGCCTTATACCCCTTACACTTCGCTTGAAGGAACCGGGGGACTTCTGCCGATGGGGCCGGTGGCATCGCAGGAAGCGATCAAGATGCTGGGCACCAACGGCGGTGGCTTCTTCAACGCCAACTCATCACATCCGTTTGAAAACCCAACGGCATTGACCAATTTTGTGCAGATGCTGGCGATCTTCCTGATCCCCACCGCGCTCTGTTTCGCCTTTGGTGATGTGGTTAACGATCGCCGCCAGGGCCGCACGCTGCTGTGGGCAATGACGCTCATCTTCGTGGTCTGCGTAGCCCTGGTGATGTGGGCCGAATGGAACGGCAACAGCCACTTCATGCCGCTGGGGGCCAACAGCAATATCAACCTGGAAGGCAAAGAGAGCCGCTTCGGCGTTCTTGCCAGCAGCCTTTATGCGGTGGTCACCACGGCGGCCTCCTGCGGGGCGGTGAACGCCATGCACGACTCTTTCACCGCGCTCGGCGGCATGATTCCGATGTGGCTGATGCAGATTGGCGAAGTGGTCTTCGGTGGGGTCGGCTCGGGGCTGTACGGCATGCTGCTGTTCGTTCTGCTGGCAGTGTTTATCGCCGGGCTGATGATTGGCCGCACGCCGGAGTATCTCGGTAAAAAAATCGACGTTCGCGAGATGAAGTTAACCGCGCTGGCGATCCTGGTCACCCCCGCCCTTGTGCTGCTCGGCACCGCCCTGGCGCTGATGACCGAGGCAGGCCGCAGCGGCATCTTTAACCCGGGCATCCACGGCTTTAGCGAAGTGCTGTATGCCGTGTCGTCCGCCGCCAACAACAACGGCAGCGCCTTTGCCGGGCTAAGCGCTAACTCGCCGTTCTGGAACTGTCTGCTGGCGTTCTGCATGTTCGTTGGTCGTTTCGGCGTGATTATTCCCGTCATGGCAATCGCTGGAGCACTGGTGAATAAGAAAATCCAGCCGACCACCGCCGGTACGTTACCGACCCACGGCGCGCTGTTCGTCGGCCTGCTGATTGGCACCGTCCTGCTGGTGGGCGCCCTGACCTTTATCCCCGCCCTCGCGTTAGGCCCGGTTGCGGAAACTCTCTCTTTACGCTGATTTTGCGGAGAATTTGTCATGAGTCGTAAACAACTGGCCCTGCTCGAACCGTCCTTAGTTCGTCAGGCCCTTATGGATGCGGTAAAAAAACTGAGCCCGCGCGTGCAGTGGCACAACCCGGTGATGTTTATCGTCTGGATGGGGAGCTTACTCACCACCGCGCTGGCGATTGCCATGGGAACGGGCCACCTGGCAGGCAATGCAGCCTTTACGGGCGCCATCAGCCTGTGGCTGTGGTTTACCGTGCTGTTCGCCAACTTCGCCGAAGCGCTGGCAGAAGGCCGCAGTAAAGCGCAGGCCAACAGCCTGAAAGGGGTAAAAAAGACCGCTTTCGCGCGCAAATTACGTGAACCGAAATATGGCGCGGAGATGGATCACGTTCCGGCGGATGAACTGCGTAAAGGTGACGTGGTGCTGGTGGAAGCCGGCGACATCATCCCCTGCGACGGGGAGGTCATTGAAGGCGGTGCATCGGTGGACGAAAGCGCCATCACCGGGGAATCCGCCCCGGTGATCCGCGAGTCCGGCGGCGACTTCGCCTCCGTAACGGGCGGGACCCGCATTCTTTCCGACTGGCTGGTGATCCAGTGCAGCGTTAACCCGGGCGAAACTTTCCTCGACCGGATGATCGCTATGGTCGAAGGCGCACAGCGTCGTAAAACGCCGAACGAAATTGCCCTGACCATTCTGCTGGTGGCGCTTACCCTCGTCTTCCTGCTGGCAACGGCGACCCTGTGGCCGTTCTCCGCCTACGGCGGTACGGCGGTCAGCGTTACCGTGCTGGTGGCCCTGCTGGTGTGCCTTATCCCCACGACGATCGGCGGCCTGCTTTCCGCAATTGGCGTGGCGGGGATGAGCCGCATGCTGGGCGCGAACGTTATCGCCACCAGCGGACGCGCCGTGGAAGCGGCGGGCGACGTAGACGTGCTGCTGCTGGATAAAACCGGAACCATCACCCTGGGGAATCGTCAGGCATCTGAATTTTTACCCGCCCCCGGCGTGGATGAAAAAACGCTGGCGGATGCGGCGCAACTCTCCTCTCTGGCCGATGAAACGCCGGAAGGCCGCAGCATCGTGATCCTGGCCAAGCAGCGCTTCAACCTGCGCCAGCGCGACGTGCAGAGCCTGCACGCCACCTTCGTACCGTTTACCGCGCAAACCAGGATGAGTGGGATCAACATTCAGGACCGGATGATCCGTAAAGGGTCCGTTGACGCCATTCGTCGTCATATTGAGGCAAACAATGGCCACTTCCCGCCTGAGGTGGACAAGCTGGTTGAAAACGTGGCGCGTCAGGGGGCGACACCTCTGGTGGTGGCGGAAGGAGCAAGCGTGCTGGGCGTGATAGCCCTGAAGGATATCGTTAAAGGCGGTATCAAGGAGCGTTTCGCCCAGATGCGCAAGATGGGCATCAAAACGGTGATGATCACCGGGGATAACCGCCTCACCGCGGCCGCCATTGCTGCCGAAGCGGGCGTGGATGATTTTCTCTCCGAAGCGACGCCGGAAGCCAAGCTGGCACTCATTCGCCAGTATCAGGCGGAAGGCCGTCTGGTGGCGATGACCGGCGACGGCACTAACGACGCCCCGGCGCTGGCGCAGGCCGACGTGGCGGTGGCGATGAACTCCGGTACGCAGGCAGCAAAAGAGGCGGGCAACATGGTCGACCTCGATTCGAACCCGACCAAGCTGATCGAAGTGGTGCACATCGGCAAACAGATGCTGATGACGCGCGGCTCGCTGACCACATTCAGTATCGCCAACGACGTGGCGAAGTATTTCGCCATTATCCCGGCAGCGTTTGCGGCGACCTATCCGCAGCTGAACGCCCTGAACGTGATGCACCTGCACTCCCCGGCGTCGGCCATCATGAGCGCGGTGATTTTCAACGCCCTGATCATTGTCTTCCTCATCCCGCTGGCGCTGAAAGGGGTGAGCTATAAGCCGCTGACCGCCGCCGCCATGCTGCGCCGCAACCTGTGGATTTACGGCCTGGGTGGGCTGGTGGTGCCCTTTATCGGGATCAAGGTTATCGACGTGCTGTTAACGCTGTTTGGGCTGGTTTAAAGGTGAATCAAATGACGATGTTACGTCCCGCTATACTGTTGTTTATTCTGCTGTCTCTGATTACCGGCGGGCTTTACCCGCTGGTGACCACGGCGCTCGGCCAGTGGTGGTTTAAGGACCAGGCCAACGGCTCGCTGATTATCCAGAACGGTGAAAACCGGGGCTCGCGCCTGATTGGGCAGAACTTCACGGGCGCAGGCTACTTCCAGGGACGCCCTTCCGCCACTGCGGAAAGCCCGTATAATCCAATGGCGTCCGGCGGCAGCAATCTGGCAGGCAGCAATCCCGCGCTGGATAAAGCCATCGCTGAACGCGTTGCCGCCCTGCGCGCCGCCAATCCGCAGGCCAGCCGTGAGGTGCCGGTTGAACTGGTCACCGCGTCGGCCAGCGGGCTGGACTACAGCCTGACGCCGGACGCGGCGGCATGGCAAATTCCGCGCGTGGCCGCCGCCCGCCAGCTGCCCATCGAACAGGTGAGCAAGCTGGTCGCAGAGCACACGCAAAAGCCGCTGGTCAGCTTCATCGGCATGCCGGTAGTGAACATTGTTGAGCTGAATCTGGCGCTGGACGCGCTAAGGAAAAACTAAATGACCGACGAGCCCATGCGCCCGGATCCGGACAGGCTGCTTGAACAGACGGCGGAAGCCCATCGCGGCAAGCTAAAAATTTTTTTCGGTGCCTGTGCGGGCGTCGGGAAAACCTTCGCCATGCTGACGGAAGCCCAGCGGCTGCGGGCGCAGGGGCTTGATATTCTCATCGGCGTGGTGGAAACCCACGGTCGCAAAGAGACGGCGGCGCTGCTGACGGGGCTGGCGACGCAGCCGCCCCAGCGCATTAACCATCGCGGGCGGCTGGTCACGGAGTTCGATCTGGATGCCGCCCTCGCCCGCCGACCTGCGCTCATTCTGATGGACGAACTGGCGCACAGCAACGCGCCGGGCTCGCGTCATCCGAAGCGCTGGCAGGATGTTGAGGAGCTGCTTGAAGCCGGCATCGACGTCTTCACCACGGTGAATGTTCAGCATCTGGAAAGCCTGAACGACGTGGTGAGCGGCGTCACCGGCATTCAGGTGCGGGAGACCGTCCCCGATCCGTTTTTTGATTCTGCCGATGAGGTTGTTCTGGTTGACCTGCCGCCGGACGATCTGCGCCAGCGCCTGCACGAAGGCAAGGTGTATATTGCCGGCCAGGCCGAACGCGCCATCGAACATTTCTTCCGCAAGGGAAACCTGATTGCCCTGCGCGAGCTGGCCCTGCGCCGCACTGCCGATCGCGTTGATGATCAGATGCGCGCCTGGCGAGACCTTCAGGGGCGAGAGCGCGTCTGGCACACGCGGGACGCCATTCTGTTATGCATTGGCCACGGCAGCGGCAATGAAAAGCTGGTCCGCACCGCCGCCCGGCTTGCGGCGAAGTTTGGCAGCGTGTGGCACGCGGTATACGTCGAAACGCCGCAGCTTCACGCCCTGCCGGAGAATCAGCGCCGCGCCATTCTGAGCGCGCTGCGGCTGGCTCAGGAGCTGGGCGCGGAAACCGCAACCCTTTCCGATCCGCAGGAAGATAAAGCCATTCTGCGCTACGCGCGTGAGCACAACCTGGGCAAGATTGTCATTGGGCGTCGCCAGCATCGCCGCTGGTTTAGCCGGGAATCTTTCGCCGACAGGCTGGCCCGCCGCGCGCCGGATCTCGATTTAGTCATCGTCGCGCTGGATGACAGGCCCGCTCCCCTGCCCAACCGCGCGCCGGACGCCCGCGCCTTTGGCGATAAATGGCGCATGCAGATCCGCGGCTGCCTGGTGGCCGTGGTGCTCTGCGCCCTGATTACGGTGATTGCCAGCCAGTGGCTGATCGCCTTCGACGCCGCCAATCTGGTCATGATTTATCTGCTGGGCGTCGTCGTGGTCGCCCTCTTTTACGGCCGCTGGCCGTCGGTGCTGGCAACGGTGATCAACGTCGTCAGCTTCGATCTGTTCTTTATTGCGCCACGCGGGACGCTTGCCGTCTCGGACGTGCAGTACATTCTGACTTTTGCCGTGATGCTTACCGTCGGGCTGGTGATCGGGAACCTGACGGCGGGCGTGCGCTACCAGGCGCGCATTGCCCGCTACCGCGAGCAGCGCACGCGACATCTTTACGAAATGTCAAAATCGCTGGCGGTCGGCCGCACGCAGCAGGATATCGTCCAGACCAGCGAGCAGTTTATCCGCTCAACGTTTCATGCCAGCAACCTGATTTTACTCCCCGACGAGCACGGACATCTTCGCCCGCTTACCTCGCCTTCGGGCATGACACCGTGGGATGAAGCGATTGCCCGCTGGAGCTTCGACAAAGGGTTACCCGCCGGTGCCGGAACCGACACCCTGCCCGGCGTGCCTTACCAGATCCTGCCGCTGCGCAGCGCGGATAAAAACCACGGGCTGGTCATCGTGGAGCCGTCTAACCAACGCCAGCTGATGATCCCCGAGCAGCAGCGCCTGCTGGAAACCTTCACCCTGCTGGTCGCCAGCGCCCTTGAGCGGCTGGCGCTTACCGCCAGCGAAGAGCAGGCGCGGCTGGCAAACGAGCGTGAAAGCATCCGCAACTCGCTGCTGGCGGCGCTTTCCCACGATCTGCGCACCCCGCTCACCGTGCTGTTTGGTCAGTCCGAAATTCTCACGCTGGATCTGGCGGCGGAAGGGTCGAAGCACGCGGTACAGGCCAGCGAAATTCGCCAGCACGTGCTGAATACCACGCGCCTGGTGAATAACCTGCTGGACATGGCGCGCATTCAGTCCGGCGGTTTTAACCTAAAAAAAGAGTGGCTTACGCTTGAAGAGGTTGTCGGCAGCGCGCTGAAGATGCTGGAGCCGGGTCTGGGTGGACGCCATATTGCGCTGAACATGCCGGAACCCCTGACGCTCATACATGTTGATGGCCCGCTGTTTGAGCGCGTCCTGATTAATCTTCTGGAAAACGCGGCTAAATACGCCGGAGCAAAAGCGCAGATTGGGATCGCCGCCGGGGTAGATACACAGACGCTGCGGCTTGAGATCTGGGATACCGGGCCGGGTATTCCGGCGGGTCAGGAGCGCGCCATTTTCGAAAAATTTGCGCGCGGCAATAAGGAATCCGCCATTCCGGGCGTTGGGCTGGGGCTCGCGATCTGCCAGGCGATTGTCGACGTGCATGGCGGCACCATTTCAGCCGAGAACCGCCCGGAAGGTGGCGCACGCTTTTGTGTTACACTTCCTCTTGAAACTCCACCAGAACTTGATGATTTACCAGAGGATATGTGATTAACGTTCTGATTGTTGAAGATGAGCTCGCTATCAGCCGATTTCTGCGTACCGCGCTGGAAGGCGACGGTTTGCGCGTTCATGAAGCCGGTACGCTTCAACGGGGGTTAATCGAAGCCGCGACCCGCAAGCCGGACCTGGTGATTCTGGATCTGGGGCTCCCGGATGGCGACGGCATTGATTTTATTCGCGAAGTGCGTCAGTGGAGCCAGATGCCGATTCTGGTCCTTTCAGCCCGCATCGAAGAGGCGGATAAAATCGCCGCGCTGGATGCCGGAGCGGATGATTATCTGATCAAACCGTTTGGCATTGGCGAGCTACAGGCCCGGCTTCGTGTGGCGCTGCGTCGTCACAGTGCCACAACCCCATCTGATCCGGTGTACGCCTTTGGCGATATCCGCGTCGATCTTGCTGCCCGCCGCATTGTGCGGGGAGAAGAAGAGGTTCACCTCACGCCCATCGAATTTCGTCTGCTGGCCGTGCTGCTCAACAACCATGGAAAAGTGCTAACGCAGCGACAGCTCTTAAGTCAGGTCTGGGGGCCAAATGCTGTTGAGCATAGTCACTATTTACGCATTTATATGGGACACCTTCGCCAGAAACTTGAAGCCGATCCCGCGCGTCCGCGTCATTTATTAACAGAAACCGGTATTGGCTATCGGTTTATGATCTGAATAAGTATTCAAATCGGCCTTAAATAAAGAAAGCCATCCCCCTGAATATGCCATGAAAATAATGCAGAGGTTATTTTCATGGCTATATTCGTCCTTCCCAAACACAATTCAAACACCAATTTAACATCAAACCAACAAAACAGCATTTTGATCTGCATTATTCATCAAAAACGACTAATTATTTCTGAAATGATCGGTTAATGGTGATCTGTTTCACAGTTAATCCCTTTTTCCTGGATAAAATGACCGTGCTTTCAATTACTGAAAGGAAACTGAACATGGAAAACAATAATCGTTTAATGCCCCATATAAGGCGGACAACACATATCATGATGTTTGCCCACCGTAACTGTTTTGACTTTCATCTCTTCAACGCCCGGTAGTCCTTCGACTTCTGGCGCATCTGCTTACAGGTCTTCCTGAAACTTGCTATTTTACAGGCGCTTGCCTGTGAACACCTGCGCTTACTTTCTGCAATTCAGATTCTCCGCAACCGGGCGGACTGAATTCTACTCAGCAAAAAGCAATTAACTGATTTCGTATCAGCGGCCACGCTTTGCTTTTTTTTCCGGAAATAATCGATTTCTTTATTGCAAGAAGTCGAGGGCCCCATATTGCCTGAAATAAAGAGAAAAAGATGAAAACGTTAAAAATTGCCGTCAGCCGTGCCTGTCCTGAATGCTTTACCACGTCGCGTGAAATTGTGGATATCAGCGCATCGGACTATATTGATGTGGCAGCCGTGGTGCTGGCCGTCAGCGATATTTTCACCGGCGCCATAGAAGAAATAGACGCCACAGGATTTGGTATTCCGGTGTTTATTGCCACCCATAAAGAAGAAAGGGTTCCGGCTGAATATTTGTCCCGTATTCACGGCGTTTTTGAGTACTCTGACACCAGCAATGAATTCTACGGACGCCAGCTTGAGGCGGCGGCGCAGAAGTACGAAACCCAGCTTCGCCCGCCGTTCTTCCGCGCGCTGGTCGATTACGTCCAGCAGGGTAACAGCGCGTTTGACTGCCCGGGGCACCAGGGAGGCCAGTTCTTCCGTCGCCATCCGGCGGGGAATCAGTTTGTCGATTTCTTTGGCGAAACGCTATTCCGCGCCGATCTGTGCAACGCCGATGTGGCAATGGGCGATCTGCTGATCCACGAGGGCGCGCCCTGCATCGCCCAGCAGCATGCGGCAAAGGTCTTTAATGCCGATAAAACCTACTTCGTGCTGAACGGCACCTCCTCATCCAACAAGGTGGTGCTCAATGCGCTGCTCACCCCGGGCGATCTGGTGCTGTTCGATCGCAATAACCATAAATCTAATCACCACGGCGCGCTGTTACAGGCAGGAGCGACGCCGGTTTATCTCGAAACGGCGCGCAACCCGTACGGGTTTATCGGCGGTATTGACGCGCACTGTTTTGAAGAGAGCTACCTGCGGGAGCTGGTGTCAGAGGTCGCGCCTGGCCGCGCGCGGGATGAACGTCCGTTCCGCCTGGCGGTGATCCAGCTGGGCACCTACGACGGCACCATCTATAACGCCCGTCAGGTGGTGGATAAGATTGGTCACCTCTGTGACTACATTCTGTTTGACTCCGCCTGGGTCGGTTACGAGCAGTTTATCCCGATGATGGCTGACTGCTCGCCGCTGCTGCTGGAGCTGAACGAAAACGATCCGGGCATTCTGGTTACCCAGTCGGTGCATAAGCAGCAGGCGGGTTTCTCGCAAACCTCGCAAATCCATAAGAAGGACAGCCATATCAAAGGCCAGCCGCGCTATGTCCCGCATAAGCGACTCAACAACGCCTTCATGATGCACGCCTCCACCAGCCCGTTTTATCCGCTGTTTGCCGCCCTGGATATCAACGCCCGCATGCACGAGGGGCAAAGTGGGCGCAACATGTGGATGGACTGCGTGGTGACGGGTATCGACGCGCGGAAACTGATCCTTCAGAACTGTCAGTTTATTCGCCCGTTCGTGCCGGAGACGGTGGACGGCCGTCCGTGGGAAAGCTGGGATACGGCGGAAATCGCCACCGATCTGCGCTTCTTCCATTTCGTCCCGGGCGAACGCTGGCACGCATTCGAGGGATATGCCGAGCATCAGTATTTTATCGATCCGTGCAAGCTGCTGCTGACCACGCCGGGCATCAACGCCCGTACCGGTGAGTACGAAGATTTCGGCGTGCCCGCCACCATCCTTGCCAACTTCCTGCGTGAAAATGGCATCGTGCCGGAAAAATGCGACCTCAACTCCATACTCTTCCTGCTCACCCCGGCGGAGGACATGGGCAAATTGCAGCAGCTCGTCGCCCAGCTGGTGCGCTTCGAAAAACTGCTCCAGAGCGATGTGCCGCTAAAAGAGGTTCTGCCCTCTCTTTGTAAGCAACATCCGGATCGTTACGCGGATTACACCCTCCGCCAGATTTGTCAGGAGATGCATGACCTTTATGCCCGCCACAATGTGAAACAACTGCAAAAAGAGATGTTCCGTAAGTCTCACTTCCCGCGCGTCATGATGAACCCGCAGGAGGCGAACTACGCGTACCTGCGCGGTGAGGTCGAACTGGTCTCCCTGCGCGATGCACAAGGCCGTATCGCCGCCGAAGGTGCGCTGCCTTACCCACCGGGGGTGCTGTGCGTGGTGCCGGGTGAAGTCTGGGGCGGTTCCGTGCTGCGCTACTTTGCCGCACTGGAAGACGGAATCAACCTGCTGCCGGGCTTTGCGCCGGAGTTACAGGGGGTTTACATCGAGGAGCGTGATGGGCGCAAAGAGGTGCGCTGCTACGTCATCAAACAACCTGCCGCTCAGCCAGCGCTGCTGAAAGGAGAAAAATTATGAGTAAAGCCAACAAGATGGGCGTAGTGCAACTCACTATTCTCACCATGGTGAACATGATGGGTTCCGGGATCATCATGCTGCCTACCAAGCTCGCCGAAGTGGGGACCATTTCGATTATCTCCTGGCTCGTGACCGCCGTGGGCTCGATGGCGCTGGCGTGGGCGTTTGCCAAGTGCGGAATGTTCAGCCGCAAGTCAGGCGGGATGGGGGGCTATGCCGAATATGCGTTCGGTAAGTCCGGTAACTTTATGGCGAACTACACCTACGGCGTGTCGCTGCTGATCGCTAACGTGGCGATAGCCATTTCCGCTGTCGGTTACGGCACGGAGCTGTTTGGCGCGACGCTGACCCCGGTGCAGATTGGGCTGGCAACCATCGGCGTGCTGTGGATCTGTACCGTCGCCAACTTTGGCGGCGCGCGCATCACCGGACAACTCAGCAGCATCACCGTCTGGGGCGTGATCATCCCGGTGGTCGGTCTGTGCATCATCGGCTGGTTCTGGTTCAGCCCGACGCTGTACGCCAACTCCTGGAACCCGCACCACGTGCCGTTCTTCACCGCAGTGGGCTCGTCCATCGCCATGACGCTGTGGGCTTTCCTCGGCCTAGAATCGGCCTGTGCGAATGCTGAAGTGGTGGAAAACCCGGAGAAGAACGTACCCATCGCGGTTCTCGGCGGAACGCTGGGCGCGGCGGTGATCTACATCATTTCGACCAACGTGATTGCGGGGATTGTGCCCAACATCGATCTGGCTAACTCCACGGCACCGTTCGGGCTGGCGTTTGCGCAGATGTTTACGCCGGAGGTGGGGAAAGTCATTATGGGGCTGATGGTGATGTCCTGCTGCGGCTCGCTGCTGGGCTGGCAGTTCACCATCGCTCAGGTGTTTAAATCTTCAGCTGACGAAGGGTATTTCCCGAAAATCTTCTCCCGCGTCACCAAAGCGGATGCGCCGGTACAGGGCATGCTGGCGATTGTGATTTTCCAGAGCGGTTTGTCGCTCATGACCATCAGCCCGTCACTGAACAGCCAGTTTAACGTGCTGGTCAACCTGGCGGTGGTGACGAACATCATTCCGTACATCCTGTCGATGGCGGCGCTGGTGATTATTCAGAAGGTGGCGAAGGTGGATCCGCGCAAAGCCCGGGCGGCCAATATCGTGGCGCTGATTGGCGCGATCTATAGCTTCTACGCGCTCTACTCGTCCGGCCAGGAAGCAATGCTGTATGGCGCGATGGTGACCTTTATGGGCTGGACGCTGTACGGTCTGGTCTCACCACGGTTTGAACTGAAGAACAAGCATAGTTAAAAAAAGCCCGGTGGCGCTAGCGCTTACCGGGCCTACGATCGCTGTTGTAGGCCGGGCAAACGCAGTGCCGCCCGGCACACAAACCGCACTTACGCGTTTTTCAGCACTTCGCTGACAATCTCTACCGCTTCTTTCTCAATCTGCTGACGGTGCTCAGCGCCGAGGAAGCTTTCGCAATAGATTTTGTACGCATCTTCCGTACCGGATGGACGCGCCGCGAACCAGCCGTTTTCGGTCATCACCTTCAGGCCGCCGATGGCCGCGCCGTTGCCCGGTGCCGCCGTCAGACGCGCGGTGATCGGGTCACCTGCCAGCGTGCTGGCGCTGACCATTTCCGGAGACAGTTTTGACAGGGCTGCTTTTTGCGCAGACGTGGCGCCCGCCTGAATACGGTTATAGCTTGGCGCGCCAAAACGTTCCGCCAGCTCGTTGTAATGTTCCTGCGGGTTCTTACCGGTAACTGCGGTGATTTCCGCCGCCAGCAGGCACATGATGATGCCGTCTTTATCGGTTGACCATGGGGTACCGTCAAAGCGCAGGAAGGACGCACCCGCGCTCTCTTCACCGCCAAAGCCAAAGCTGCCGTCGTGCAGGCCGTCAACAAACCACTTGAAGCCCACCGGCACTTCCACCAGCTTACGGCCCAGTGCGTCGACCACGCGGTCAATCATGGCGGAAGAGACCAGCGTTTTACCAACCGCGACCTCTTTGCCCCACTGCGGACGGTGCTGGAACAGGTAGTTGATGGCAACGGCCAGGTAGTGGTTCGGGTTCATCAGCCCTGCCGGGGTAACGATACCGTGACGGTCGTAGTCCGGGTCGTTGGCAAACGCCAGGTCGAACTTGTCACGCAGCGCCAGCAGGCCAGCCATTGCGCATTCTGAGGAGCAGTCCATACGGATCGCGCCGTCTTTATCCAGGTGCATAAAGCGGAACGTCTGATCGACATGATCGTTCACGATGGTCAGATCCAGCTTGTAATGCTCGGCAATGCGTTTCCAGTATTCGATACCGGAACCACCCAGCGGATCCACGCCCAGCTTCAGGCCAGCTTTCTGGATCGCGGCCATATCGACGATATCCGCCAGCCCTTCCACAAACGGCTGCACCAGATCCTGCTCTTTCACATGACCGGAGGCCATGGCTTCATCCAGCGAGATACGCTTCACGCCGTTCAGGCCATTTGCCAGCAATGCGTTGGCGCGATCTTCCACCACTTTCGTGACGTTGGTATCTGCCGGGCCACCGTTAGGTGGGTTGTACTTAATGCCGCCATCTTCCGGTGGGTTGTGGGACGGGGTGATCACAATGCCGTCAGCCTGCGCGCCCCCTTTTTTGTTGTGTACCAGAATAGCGTTAGACACCGCAGGCGTTGGCGTGAAACCGTTGTTCTCCTGAACAATCACGTCTACGCCGTTTGCCGCCAGCACTTCCAGCACGGAGATAAAAGCAGGTTCAGACAGGGCGTGAGTATCTTTCCCAACATAGCACGGACCGGTGACGCCATTTTTCGCGCGCTCTTCCGCGATGGCCTGAGCAATGGCCAGAATGTGCGGTTCGTTAAAGCTGTGGCGCGCCGCGCTGCCGCGGTGGCCAGATGTACCAAACTTCACTGCGTGTTCTGCGTTGCCCACGACCGGCTTCAGCACGTAGTACTGCGCGGTCAGTTGAGCGACGTTAATCAAATCGCGTTGTTGTGCAGGTTGTCCTGCACGGCTGTGATTTGCCATTGCCTGGTCCTTCTGATGCAAGGGTTAAATTGTACCGCAAACCTTTTCGATCAATTCCGCCGGGAACTGCATGGATTGCATGATATGTTCGATCATGCTGCACTTGCGGCCCGTATTGGTATTCGTGATCACCCAGTATGGCGTACCGGGAACATGTTTGGGCTTGGTTTGATTGCCATTTTGCAGCAGCGTCTGCTCGTCACCTGCGAAGTAAACGCGGGTGCGGCCGTGCAGCGACTCTGTCGCTTCAGCAAAGGCATTGTGATCCAGTGAGTAAAGTGTAGACAGCACCAGCATAAAGCGGTTAACCGCCTTTTTCTGCTCGGCATATTCGTCGGACAGCAGCAGTTCACGCATCGCGCGCACTTTGTCTTTTGCCGGCATGACGGCAGGTTTTACCTGTGCAACAACGCTCGGCTGAGACACGACATCTTTAGTGACGGGAGTGGGCTGTGAGGCGGCGGAAATTTTAAGCATGCGCCGTAAAATGTCGGACGCGCTCTCCCCAATATGCCGCGTCTGGCTGGCAATATACTGATAGAGTTCGTCATCAACTTCGATTGTTTTCATCTTAATCCAGTGCGATATCTTATCTGAATACAAGTCGTTGAGATTATAGGTTCAAATCCCAACAGCGGATAGCGTCAAACCAGGTTGGCGGCAAAAGTCAGATTAAACTGGATCCTTGCCCCCGGGCGGCAGAATGGTCAACATGATACCCTAACCTGACAAACCTAAAAAAAGAACTTTGCCATGAAATTGAATACCCGAGCGCAAACTGCACAATCGCCGAACAATAATTCTCCCATCGTACTGGTTCACGGCCTGTTTGGTAGCCTGGATAACCTGGGCGTGCTGGCGCGCGATTTAGTGACCGATCATGAGATCCTTCAGGTTGACATGCGAAATCACGGTCTTTCCGGGCGCTCGGAAATGATGACCTACGCGGCCATGGCGCAGGATCTGCTGGACACCCTCGACGCGAATAATATTCAGAAAGCGACGCTCATCGGGCATTCAATGGGCGGTAAAGCGGTGATGGCGCTCACCGCGCTGGCCCCCGAGCGGATTTCCGGGCTGGTGGTCATTGACGTTGCGCCCGTCAATTACGACGTTCGCCGTCACGATGAGATTTTCGCTGCCATCAACGCCGTGACGGCGTCAGGCGTCTCCACACGCCAGCAGGCGGCTGCCGTTATGCGTGAGCAGCTCGATGAAGAAGGCGTGGTGCAGTTTCTGCTGAAATCATTTGTCGACGGACAATGGCGCTTTAACATTCCGGTCCTGTGGGATCAGTATTCGCATATTGTGGGCTGGGAAACCGTCCCCGCCTGGCCGCACCCTACCCTCTTCATTCGTGGCGGCAACTCTCCTTACGTTACTGATGCGTACCGTGACGCGCTGCTGGCGCAATTCCCGCAGGCACGCGCTCACGTCATTGCCGGTGCCGGGCACTGGGTACATGCAGAAAAACCTGACGCCGTCCTGCGCGCCATTCGCCGCTATCTCACTGATACCGCGAATTGATTAAAAAGCCAGCGACCGGAAGACGACGGGCTTCCAGTCGTTGGCGTGTGGATTAGGGTGATGTATGATGGCGCGCTTATCGCCCGGGCATTAGCAGGGCGGCGTGTATCCCCCGAAGTCTCAGAATCATGGCCAAAGAACAAACGGACCGTACGACACTAGATCTGTTCGCGAATGAGCGTCGACCGGGACGACCGAAAACGAATCCGCTTTCGCGCGATGAACAGCTGCGTATCAATAAACGCAACCAGCTTAAACGCGATAAAAATCGTGGGCTTAAGCGTGTCGAACTGAAGCTGAATGCCGATGCCGTCGATGCGCTTAACGCGTTAGCTGACGCGCGCAACATCAGCCGCAGCGAACTGATCGAAGAGATGCTGATCGCCCAGCTTGAGACGTTACGCGGCAAGGCTTGAGTCAGAAAATCCTCAATATTACCTTTTTCATGTAGCACAGAGTGCAGTCCTGCGTGATAGCTGTTTCCGCAGGGTTGTCTGTTCTGCTATTATTGCCCTTATCCGTGGACAATTTGCGCCACCATACCATTAAGTTTCAAGAGGTTATTTTACTCATGGCAATCATCGGCATTTTCTTTGGCAGTGATACCGGCAATACTGAAAATATCGCAAAAAACATTCAAAAACAGCTCGGTAAAGACGTTGCTGATGTGCATGACATCGCCAAGAGCAGCAAAGAAGATCTCGAGGGCTATGACATCCTGCTGCTGGGCATCCCGACCTGGTACTACGGTGAAGCCCAGTGTGACTGGGACGATTTCTTCCCGACGCTGGAAGAAGTTGACTTCAACGGCAAGCTGGTTGCCCTGTTCGGCTGCGGCGATCAGGAAGATTATGCGGAGTATTTCTGTGATGCGCTGGGCACCATTCGCGACATCATTGAGCCACGCGGCGCGGCGATCGTCGGTCACTGGCCAACGGCGGGTTACCACTTCGAGGCTTCTAAAGGTCTGGCAGATGACGATCACTTCGTTGGCCTGGCCATTGACGAAGACCGCCAGCCAGAGCTGACCGCTGAGCGCGTAGAGAAATGGGTTAAGCAGGTTCGCGAAGAGCTGAACCTGGACGATATCCTTAACGCCTGATATCCCTGCGGCGCAGCTCCGGTTGCGCCCGTTTTCTAGGTAAAACCGATTAAATTAATTGCTACAAACTTTTAACTTTTTCGCTCAGACCTGTACAATATCCCCCTGGTAAAAAGTGGGTGCCATCGAACAAGTTTGTTGGTGATACCACGTTTTTATAAGCATACTTTGCTTGAGACTTGCAGTTTTCATTTAGGCATGGCAGTTCTATAATGAGACGCATTATCCCAAGTGCATTTTCTGTCACTTCTTCTTTTGAAGTGAATCGTTTAGCAACAGGACAGATTCCGCATGACTGACAACAATACCGCATTAAAGAAAGCTGGCCTGAAAGTAACGCTTCCTCGGTTAAAAATCCTTGAAGTGCTTCAGGGGCCAGACAATCACCATGTCAGTGCGGAAGACCTTTACAAGCGTCTTATCGATATGGGTGAAGAGATTGGGCTGGCAACCGTCTATCGTGTGCTGAACCAGTTTGACGACGCGGGCATTGTTACTCGTCATAATTTCGAAGGCGGCAAGTCCGTGTTCGAACTGACTCAGCAGCACCACCACGATCACCTGATCTGCCTCGACTGTGGCAAGGTCATTGAATTTAGCGATGATTCCATTGAATCACGCCAGCGTGAAATCGCCGCCCGTCATGGCATCCGCCTGACTAACCACAGCCTGTACCTGTATGGTCACTGCGCTGAAGGGGATTGCCGCGAAAATGAACATGCGCACGACGCAAAATAAGTGAGTGTTCATACTCTGAGCCAGCCGTGAGGTTGGCTTTTTTTTGCCTGAAAAAAGCCCGGTAAGCGCAGCGCTACCGGGCGTAAAGCAACTTATTTATTGTTATTGCGTATCTCGTTCCAGATCTTATCGCAACGCTTCGCCACTTCCTGATCGTTACCGGTTTTACGCGCCTGAATGCAGGCCTGGTAATCCATCACGCGAACGTTTTCCTGCGTGGCGAATTGCTCATGGGCTTTGTCTTTTTTCAGCACGTTCAGCACGCTTTGACAGGCCTCAATCTTCTCAGGTGAACCCTGTGCGGTATTGATGCACGCGCTGTAGGCCTCTTTCAGACGGGAGTCCTCTTTCGGCGCCTGATCCTGCACGCATGCCACCAGCCCGAAGGCCAGCAACGCAACGATTACCCTTTTATTCATCATGTTCAGTCTCCATAACGGCGGGACACCGCCCGCCGCAGCATTCATCAGAAGATGGTAAATGGCGCAATGACCATGAATTTCACGTCACGTTCATCCTGGAAGATGTTGCCGTAGCCGCCCGCGTAGCTCGGGATATCGGAGTGGTTGTCATACTGGGTGAAGTGCAGTTTGAACATCGTGCCTTTCGCACGGCCCTCCTGAAGGGTGTAGATCGCATCCAGGCTGTATGAAGACTCTTTCAGACGGTAGTTTGGATCGTAGTACGCGTCTGGCGTTGCCATATCCCCGGGCTTCGCATCCCAGGCGTACGCGTAGGATGCTCCCACTGCCCAGCCGGGCAGGTTCCAGTTTTTCAGGTCATACATTGCACCAAAGAAGACCGCCTTTTCGCCGTCGGCGTTAAAGTCAGAGCGGTTATCCCACCAGATATCCAGACGACCGTTAGAGGAGGCGTAGGTAGGCGTCATACGTTGCAGGAAGTAACCCTGCTGCCCTTCAGCCTTAACCCACGTCCCTTCCAGGCGCAAATCAACCTGGCCGACCTTGTAGCCGAAGGTCAGCGCCTGCAACCATGCGGTACCGTCATAGATATCATTTACGCTGCCATCGCTGACCTTATCGCGCGTGCCGTAGAACTGATAGCTGGTACTCAGCGGGCTACCTGCGATATCAAATTTATAGCTGGCTTTAGCAAAGTACTGATCGATATAGCCTTCAGCCTGACCGAACGCCGCTTCCAGCACCAAATCATTTTTAAAGTCATACTTCGCGCCAAGAGAGTGGAGATACTCGACTTTGGTTTTTTTATCGTTCTGGTAGAACTTGTCCATCTCAATGTGCCACGGCGCTTTGTACTCGTTGGTCCACATATAGGAGAAGCTCAACGCCCCCGCATCGCCGTAGTCAAAATTAGCCCCGGCTTCCGCCCCCTGATAGGTACCTGGCATAAAGCTCCAGTGCGGCGCTAACAGCGTTTGTCCTGTTGGCTGGATATACCCCCCGCGCGCCCAGACCGGGCCATATTTGAATTTTGCCGCCGCTTTATAGAGGCTGATACCGCTTTTATCGCCGGACCAGTCTTCGTCGTAGGCTTTATTGCTGGAGGAGAATGCAATTTCGTTCGGATGGCCACTGTCGCCATTTTCGGCCATTTCAATTGCGGTGAAAGCAGCAATATCAATCCCGAACATATCGGCGGCATAACCCGACTGGAAATCCAGGTTGGCGTTCCAGGTCGAGTGAGAAAGGTTGGTTTTGTATTTATTTTCAGTGACGTCTTTACGGTCACGCTCACGCTGCCAGTAATAAATACCGCCCGTGAGGGTGGAATCTTCAATGAAGCCTGCTGCTTTTGCCTCTGGCGCAATCACCAGGCCCGACATTGCTGTCACACCGGCGATAGCCAGCGCCAGCGCACTACGTTTGCCACTGAACGTACGCATAGATTATTCCTCTTTGACGAATTAAAACGCCTTAAACGGCGAAAAACAGAAAAGACCAAAAGGTCAGGGGTAGTCAGAAATACCCTCGAATTAACTACCGTCTTTAGGTTATTTTTCGCGACGCGAATTATCAATGCTTTTAATCAGGCAAAAGTCAGGATTATGACGAAGAGCACATATTTCGTAGTGCTTTGTAACAATTAGCAGGAGCCGAGTGCTGGCGGGGAACCGGTGGATTTTCAGTAAGTAACGCCATTAATATTTATCTATTTTTATCCCTTTTCGTTTTTCGTAAATAAACAAACTTTTTTTAGAAAAATAAGTAGCACCTCATTGACCCGTTCTGCTGGCTTATAATAATTTCGCCTGCGCTTAACGATATGATCGTTAAATAAAAAAACGCCGCATTACGCGGCGTTTGTTTCTCATTGACCAGAGCAGCGTTATTATTCGCCGATCTTAGTCCAGGTATCACGCAGACCCACGGTACGGTTAAACACCGGTTTTTCTGCCGTGCTGTAGCGGCTGTCCAGGCAGAAGTAACCTTCACGCTCAAACTGAAACGCCTTGCCGGCCTCAGCGGCCTTCAGGGACGGCTCAGCATAGCCTTGCTTAATGACCAGCGATTCCGGGTTAATGGTTGCGAGGAAGTCTTCCGCCGCACCTGGATTCGGCACGCTGAACAGGCGATCGTACAGGCGGATCTCAACAGGCAGCGCGTGCTGGGCGCTCACCCAGTGGATTACGCCTTTCACTTTACGGCCATCCGCCGGATCTTTGCTCAGCGTCTCTGCGTCGTACGTACAGAAGATGGTCGTGATGTTACCTTCCGCATCTTTTTCTACGCGCTCGGCTTTGATGACATAGGCGTTACGCAGACGCACTTCTTTACCCATCACCAGACGCTTGTACTGCTTGTTCGCTTCTTCACGGAAGTCAGCACGATCGATCCAGATTTCACCGCTGAACGGCACGTCGCGGGTGCCCATTTCCGGTTTGTTCGGATGGTTAGGCATAGAGACCAGCTCGCTTTCGCCCTGCGGATAGTTTTCGATAACCAGCTTAACCGGGTCGATCACCGCCATCGCGCGCGGCGCGTTTTCGTTCAGATCTTCACGGATGCAGGATTCCAGTGAGGCCATCTCAATGGTGTTGTCCTGCTTGGTGACGCCGATACGTTTGCAGAACTCACGAATGGACGCGGAGGTGTAGCCACGACGACGCAGGCCAGAAATGGTCGGCATGCGCGGGTCGTCCCAGCCTTCAACGTGCTTGTCGGTAACCAGCAGGTTGAGCTTACGCTTGGACATCACGGTGTATTCCAGGTTCAGACGAGAGAACTCGTACTGACGCGGATGCACGGGAATGGTGATGTTATCCAGCACCCAGTCGTAAAGACGACGGTTGTCCTGGAACTCCAGCGTACACAGCGAGTGCGTAATACCTTCCAGCGCATCGCTGATGCAGTGGGTGAAGTCGTACATCGGGTAGATGCACCACTTGTTACCGGTCTGGTGGTGTTCAGCGAACTTAATGCGGTACAGCACCGGGTCGCGCATCACGATGAACGGAGACGCCATGTCGATTTTGGCACGCAGGCACGCTTTGCCTTCTTCGAAGCCGCCGGCACGCATTTTTTCAAACAGCGCCAGGTTCTCTTCCACGCTGCGATCGCGGAACGGGCTGTTTTTGCCGGGCTGAGTCAGCGTACCGCGGTATTCACGGATTTCGTCAGCAGACAGCTCGTCAACGTAAGCCAGACCTTTATTGATCAGTTCAACCGCATAGGCATACAGCTGATCGAAATAGTCTGAGGAGTAGCAGATATCGCCAGACCAGTTGAAGCCCAGCCATTGCACGTCGTTTTTAATCGACTCAACGTATTCGATGTCTTCTTTAACCGGGTTGGTATCATCGAAACGCAGGTTGCACTGCCCCTGGTAGTCTTGCGCGATACCAAAGTTCAGGCAGATCGATTTAGCGTGACCAATATGCAGGTAGCCGTTTGGCTCCGGCGGGAAACGCGTGTGCACCGTGGTGTGCTTACCACTGGCCAGATCTTCATCGATGATCTGACGAATAAAGTTACTCGGGCGGGCTTCTGCCTCACTCATCGTGGATTCCTCAAAGCGTAAACAACGTATAACGGCATATGATCTTATAAGCCGGACGTAGTGACAACCCTTAAAACGTTCCAGAAGAAAATAATGGGGGCATTTGCTGCAAAAAAAAGCGGCGGAGGATTTCCCCCCGCCGCTAAAGGCATAACTCTACTCAGGAGCGATTACTTGCCTTTAATCTCATACAGCGGTGTCTGGCCCGCAACTACCTGACCCTGCGCCTGGAGTACCAGACCGCTGAAGTCGTCGATGTTGCTGCACACCACAGGGCTTATCATGGAGCGCGCGTTGGCGTTCAGGAAGTCCAGATCCATTTCCAGGATCGGCTGGCCTGCTGCCACCTCAGCGCCCTCTTCCACCAGGCGAGTAAAGCCCTGACCGTTCAGCGCAACGGTATCGATACCCATATGGACAACGATCTCCGCGCCTTTCTCAGTTTCCAGGCAGAACGCGTGGTTGGTATTGAAGATTTTCACGATAGTACCGGCTGCCGGAGAGACCACGGTTTTATCCGTTGGCTTCACGGCCACGCCGTCGCCTACGGCTTTGCTGGCGAACGCTTCGTCAGGCACCTGCTCAAGCGCAACCACGTCACCCGTCACCGGAGAAACCAGCGCAGCGATGGTCACCGCGTTTGGCACAGCCTGCGGCTTCGCAGCCGGAGCGTCGGCCACTGGCGCGCTGTCCGCTGAGGCGGCAGCAACCGGGCCACGGGCAACCACTTTTTTCATTTCATCGCCGATAGATTCGGCTTTCGCACCCACGATAACCTGGATGGTTTGTTTGTTCAGCTTCACCACGCCAGATGCGCCCAGGCGTTTACACATTGCATCGCTCACGCGCGCAGAGTCGCCCACGGTCAGACGCAGACGGGTAATACAGGCATCAATCGCTTTCAGGTTATCGGTACCGCCTACAGCGGCAATGTAGCTGGTTGCCAGCTGGGTTAAACCTTCTTCGGTGTTGCTGTTGGCTTCACTGGTCACCACATCTTCTTTCGTGTCTTCGCGGCCCGGCGTTTTCAGGTTAAACATGCGAATAACCGCGCTGAACAGAACGAAGTAGATAACGAAGAAGATCAGGCCCATCACCACCAGCATCCAGACGTTGCTGCTTGCCGCCGGCAGGTTGTACATCAGCACGTAGTCGATGGCGCCTGCGGAGAAGGAGAAGCCAGCATGGATGCCCAGAAGAGTAGCAACGAACAGGCTGATACCGGTCAGGATGGCGTGCATGAGGTACAGCAGCGGCGCCAGGAACATGAACAGGAATTCGAGCGGCTCGGTCACGCCGGTCAGGAAAGCCGTTACCGCAACGGACAGCAGCATACCGCCCACCATCGGGCGACGCGCTTTTGGCGCGGCCAGGTACATTGCCAGCGCAGCGCCAGGCAGACCAAACATCATGATTGGGAAGAAACCGGACATGAACATGCCCGCGGTGCCATCGCCTGCGTAGAAGCGGTTGATATCACCGTGGAATACCGCGCCGGCCGCGTTGGTGAACTCACCAATCTGGAACCAGGCGATGGTGTTCAGTACCTGATGCAGACCGGTTGGGATCAGCAGACGGTTAATGAAACCGAAGATGCCCGCACCCATTGCGCCCGCAGAGACGATCCACTCGCCGCCCGCATGGATAGCGTGCTGCACCGGTGGCCAGACGTAGCCAAAGATGGCTGCCAGGATCAGACAGAAAAAGCCCGTCGCAATCGGCACAAAACGTTTACCGCCGAAGAAGCTCAGGAAGTCAGGCAGTTTGATACCTGCCCAGCGGTTGTACACGGCGCCACCGACCAGACCGGTAATGATACCCGCCAGTACACCCATGTTGATTTCCGGGTTGATGGTTACCATCGCTTTCGTGAGGATGAAGTAACCTACCGCCCCTGCCAGTGCCGCAGCACCGGCGCTGTCTTTTGACCAGCTTGACGCCACGCCGATGGCGAAGATCAGCGCAAGGTTGTCAAAAATGGCGCCGCCTGCCTGGGCAATAAACGGCACGTTAAGAAGATCGGGTTGCCCGAATCGCAGCAGCAACGCTGCAACCGGTAGCACGGCGATAGGGAGCTGCAAAGCCCTACCGAGGCGCTGGAAAAAACCTAAAATATTCATCCTATTCCCCCTACGAGACCCATTGTTAAGACTCGCGCATAAACTATGTTTTTATTGTGTCACGAACGATAGATACAGTTGATGATTCACTGGCAGTGTGAGTGTGTGAAAAATTAATTCGTATCGCAAATTAAACACCTATTTTTTGTGATTATTGTCACCAAATATCGTATTAAACCCTCCCTTTCACTGGCTAACGACGAAAACTTATTTTATCATTCAAAAAATCAAGACGGATTGATCCGGCCTGAAAGGTTCCAGGTTACGCTTAGTTCAGGTTGCACTAATCATCCGCCCACTTTTACTTAAACTTTAGAGGTGAATAATGAGACTGATTCCCCTGGCAACAGCTGAACAAGTCGGAAAATGGGCTGCTCGTCATATCGTTAACCGCATCAACGCGTTCAAACCAACAGCCGATCG
Source organism: Enterobacter cloacae complex sp. I2 (assembly GCF_014896205.1). Lineage (NCBI taxonomy): Bacteria > Pseudomonadati > Pseudomonadota > Gammaproteobacteria > Enterobacterales > Enterobacteriaceae > Enterobacter > Enterobacter cloacae complex sp. I2. Next base: position 141,937 of record NZ_JADBRA010000008.1, on the reverse strand, counting down.
TCCTTTCGTTCTCGGTCTTCCAACCGGCGGCACGCCACTGACCGCGTATAAAGCGCTGGTTGAAATGCATAAAGCGGGCCAGGTTAGCTTCAAGCACGTTGTGACCTTCAACATGGACGAATATGTCGGCCTGCCAAAGGAACATCCGGAAAGTTACCACAGCTTTATGCACCGTAATTTCTTTGATCACGTTGATATTCCGGCTGAAAATATTAACCTGCTGAATGGAAACGCGCCTGATATTGACGCAGAATGCCGTCAGTATGAAGAAAAAATCCGTTCCTACGGTAAAATCCACCTGTTTATGGGCGGCGTGGGCAACGATGGCCACATCGCGTTCAACGAACCGGCATCTTCACTGGCTTCCCGCACCCGTATTAAAACGCTGACTCATGACACGCGTGTGGCTAACTCCCGCTTCTTTGATGGCGACGTCAATCAGGTGCCTAAATACGCGCTGACCGTGGGCGTGGGTACGCTGCTGGACGCTGAAGAAGTGATGATTCTGGTGCTGGGTGCCGTGAAAGCGCAAGCGCTTCAGGCTGCCGTTGAAGGTAACGTGAACCATATGTGGACTATCAGCTGCTTGCAGCTGCATCCAAAAGCGGTTGTCGTATGTGACGAACCGTCCACCATGGAACTGAAAGTGAAAACGCTGAAATATTTCAACGAGTTAGAAGCTGAGAACATCAAAGGTCTGTAATTGAATAACCGCCTCTTCTGTCAGAGGCGGTCGCTTTTTTTAACCGGGGGTCGATATGTACGCTTTAACCCACGGTCGGATTTATACCGGCCATGAAATTCTGGATGACCATGCGATTGTTATCGCCAATGGCCTGATTGAACGTGTTTGCCCGCTGGCGGAACTGCCGCCGGAGATCGAACAGCGCTCACTCAATGGAGCTGTAATCTCCCCCGGTTTCATCGACGTACAGCTTAACGGCTGCGGCGGTGTCCAGTTTAACGATACCGCAGAAGCGGTGACGGTTGAAACGCTGGAAATCATGCAGAAAGCCAACGAGAAATCGGGCTGCACCAGCTATCTGCCGACGCTTATCACCAGCAGCGATGACCTGATGAAACAGGGTATCCGCGTTATGCGCGAGTACCTGGCAAAACACCCGAACCAGGCGCTGGGTCTGCACCTGGAAGGACCGTGGCTGAACATGGTCAAAAAAGGCACCCATAACCCGAACTACGTGCGCAAGCCGGATGCCGAGCTGGTTGACTACATGTGCGCCAATGCCGACGTGATCGCTAAAGTGACGCTGGCGCCGGAAATGACCGGCACGGACGTTATCAGCAAACTGGCCGCTGCCGGGATTGTGGTGTCTGCGGGCCATTCGAACGCGACGCTGAAAGAGGCGAAAGCCGGCTTCCGCGCAGGCATTACCTTTGCCACACACCTTTATAACGCGATGCCGTATATTACTGGCCGCGAACCCGGGCTGGTTGGTGCCATTCTGGATGAACCAGACGTCTACTGCGGCATTATCGCCGACGGCTTGCATGTGGATTACACCAACATCCGCAACGCCAAGCGTCTCAAGGGCGACAAGCTCTGCCTGGTAACGGATGCCACCGCTCCGGCAGGGGCAAATATTGACCAGTTCATTTTTGCTGGTAAAACAATATACTACCGGAATGGACTGTGTGTGGATGAGAACGGCACGCTGAGCGGTTCTTCTCTGACGATGATCGAAGGGGTGCGTAACCTCGTTGAGCATTGCGGTATTGCGCTTGAGGAAGTGCTGCGCATGGCCACGCTGTATCCGGCGCGAGCCATTGGCGTCGATAAACAGCTCGGGGGTATTGCGCCAGGTATGGTTGCAAACCTGACGGCGTTCACACACGATTATAAAATTATTAAGACCATCGTTAATGGTAACGAGGTCGTCACTGAGTAAGTAAAAGTATGACACCAGGCGGACAAGCTCAAATCGGTAATGTCGATCTCGTTAAACAACTTAACAGCGCGGCAGTTTATCGCCTGATTGACCAGCACGGGCCAATCTCACGCATTCAGATAGCCGAACAAAGCCAGCTTGCTCCCGCCAGCGTGACAAAAATCACGCGTCAGCTCATTGAGCGCGGTCTGATCAAAGAAGTGGATCAGCAGGCCTCCACCGGAGGCCGCCGCGCGATTTCCATTGTCACTGAAACCCGCAATTTTCAGGCGATTGGCGTCCGCTTAGGCCGTCATGACACCACGCTTACGCTCTACGATCTGAGCAGCAAAGCCATTGCCGAAGAGCACTACCCGCTGCCCGAGCGCACGCAGGAAACGCTCGAACACGCCTTACTGAATACCATCGCGCACTTTATTGAAAGCTGTCAGCGCAAGATCCGCGAGCTGATTGCCATTTCGGTCATTCTGCCCGGCCTGGTCGACCCGGAGAGCGGCGTTATTCGCTACATGCCGCATATTAACGTGGAGAACTGGGGGCTGGTTGAAGCGCTGGAAAAGCGCTTTAAGCTAACCTGTTTTGTCGGGCACGATATTCGCTCCCTGGCGCTGGCGGAGCACTACTTTGGTGCGAGCCAGGACTGTGAAGACTCTATTCTGGTGCGCGTTCACCGGGGTACAGGTGCGGGCATCATCTCTAACGGGCGCATTTTTATCGGTCGTAACGGCAACGTGGGCGAGATTGGTCATATCCAGGTTGAACCGCTTGGCGAACGCTGCCACTGCGGTAACTTTGGCTGTTTAGAAACCGTTGCCGCGAATGCCGCCATTGAACATCGCGTTCGCCATCTGCTGGAGCAGGGTTACCAGAGCCGCGTCACGCTGGACGATTGTAAGATCGGCGCCATCTGCAAGGCGGCAAATAAAGGCGATGCGCTGGCCTGCGAAGTGATCGAACAGGTAGGACGGCACCTGGGTAAAACCATCGCCATTGCCATCAACCTGTTTAATCCGCAAAAAGTGGTGATTGCCGGGGAGATCGTGGAAGCCGAAAAAGTGTTACTGCCTGCCATTGAGGGCTGCATCAATACCCAGGCGCTGAAGGCATTTCGCCAGAACCTGCCGGTAGTGCGCTCTACGCTGGATCACCGCTCGGCAATTGGCGCATTCGCCCTGGTAAAACGTGCCATGCTCAACGGGATCCTGCTGCAACATTTGCTGGAATCCTGATCGGACCTTATAGTAACGCCTTCTTTTTTTGATGTCGGATTGTCCATGACCATTAAGAATGTAATTTGTGATATCGACGGCGTGCTGATGCACGACAACGTTGCCGTGCCGGGTGCTGCGGAGTTTCTTCACCGCATCATCGACAAAGGAATGCCACTGGTTCTTCTCACGAACTACCCTTCACAGACTGGTCAGGATCTGGCAAACCGCTTTGCGACTGCGGGCGTTAATGTCCCGGACAGCGTATTTTATACCTCCGCTATGGCAACGGCGGATTTCCTGAAGCGTCAGGAAGGCAAGAAAGCCTACGTGGTCGGCGAAGGCGCGCTGATCCACGAGCTGTATAAAGCGGGCTTTACCATCACCGACGTGAACCCGGACTTTGTTATCGTGGGTGAAACGCGCTCCTTTAACTGGGAGATGATGCATAAAGCAGCCTACTTTGTCGCCAACGGTGCGCGTTTTATCGCCACCAACCCAGATACGCACGGTCGTGGTTTTTACCCCGCCTGCGGTGCGCTGTGCGCCGGTATCGAAAAAATCTCTGGCCGTAAGCCGTTTGTTGTCGGCAAACCAAGCCCGTGGATCATTCGCGCCGCGCTGAATACGATGCAGGCACACTCGGAAGATACCGTCATTGTTGGCGACAACCTGCGCACCGATATTCTGGCCGGTTTCCAGGCGGGGCTTGAAACCATTCTGGTGCTTTCTGGCGTCTCGCAGCTTGATGACATTGATACGATGCCCTTCCGGCCAAGCTGGATTTACCCCTCTGTCGACGAAATCGACGTTATTTGATTCAGAACCACGCCCCAGGGCGTGGTTTTTCATTTCTGGCTTCATAAAACATACCGCCATCTAACGAAACCCGCCTTTTACTGAATAATCATCAATAAAATCGCCTTCGGCATGCTCTATTTTTAAGATTCGGCAATCGTCGTTGCACTATTTACGTTTTCACCCGTAAAACGCTTGCGCGCCCTCCCCCTTTTGCGGCATTTTCATAAGCAAGCAACATCACAATGCAACAGGGTTAACGGAGAAGGTTATGTGTTCTATTTTTGGCGTACTGGATATTAAAACTGACGCGGGCGAACTGCGTAAAAAAGCACTCGAATTGTCCCGCCTGATGCGCCATCGCGGTCCGGACTGGTCAGGCGTTTACGCCAGCGATAAAGCGATCCTGGCTCACGAACGTCTCTCCATTGTTGACGTCAACGCCGGTGCACAGCCGCTGTATAACGAGAAAAAAACGCACGCGCTGGCTGTTAACGGTGAAATTTACAACCATCAGGCGCTGCGCGCCGAGTACGGCGACCGCTACGCCTTTCAGACCGGTTCTGACTGTGAAGTGATCCTGTCGCTGTATCAGGAGAAAGGCCCGGAGTTCCTCGACGAGCTGCAAGGCATGTTTGCCTTCGCGCTGTACGACAGCGAAAAAGACGCTTACCTGATTGGCCGTGACCATATCGGTATTATCCCGCTGTACATGGGGCACGATGAACACGGCAACTTCTACGTTGCTTCAGAGATGAAAGCGCTGGTACCGGTTTGTCGCACCATTAAAGAGTTCCCGGCGGGCAGCTACCTGTGGAGTAAAGACGGCGAGATCCGCCCTTATTACCAGCGCGACTGGTTTGACTATGACGCGGTGAAAGACAACGTGACGGATAAAGCCGAACTGCGTCAGGCGCTGGAAGAGTCCGTGAAGAGCCACCTGATGTCTGACGTGCCGTACGGCGTTCTGCTCTCCGGCGGCCTGGACTCCTCCGTGATCTCCGCGATCACCAAAAAATTCGCCGCCCGTCGCGTGGAAGATCAGGAGCGTTCCGAAGCCTGGTGGCCGCAGCTGCACTCCTTTGCCGTGGGTCTGGAAGGGGCACCTGACCTGAAAGCTGCCCAGGAAGTGGCGAACCATCTGGGCACCGTGCATCACGAAATTCACTTCACCGTGCAGGAAGGCCTGGACGCGATCCGCGACGTGATCTATCACATTGAAACCTACGATGTGACCACCATTCGCGCCTCCACGCCGATGTACCTGATGTCGCGTAAGATCAAGGCGATGGGCATCAAGATGGTGCTCTCCGGCGAAGGTTCTGACGAAGTGTTTGGCGGTTACCTCTATTTCCATAAAGCGCCGAACGCCAAAGAGCTGCATGAAGAGACGGTGCGTAAGCTACAGGCGCTGCACATGTTTGACTGCGCGCGCGCCAACAAGGCCATGTCCGCCTGGGGCGTGGAAGCCCGCGTGCCGTTCCTCGATAAGAAATTCCTCGACGTGGCAATGCGCATCAACCCGCAGGATAAAATGTGCGGCAACGGCAAAATGGAAAAACATATCCTGCGCGAATGTTTTGAATCCTACCTGCCGGCGAGCGTGGCGTGGCGTCAGAAAGAGCAGTTCTCCGATGGCGTAGGCTACAGCTGGATCGACACCCTGAAAGAGGTGGCGGCGAAGCAGGTTTCTGACCAACAGCTGGAAACCGCGAGCTTCCGCTTCCCTTACAACACGCCGGGCTCAAAAGAGGCGTACCTGTACCGTGAGATCTTCGAAGAACTGTTCCCGGTTCCAAGCGCAGCCGAGTGCGTACCGGGGGGGCCATCGGTCGCCTGCTCGTCTGCCAAAGCCATTGAATGGGATGAATCTTTCAAATCCATGAACGATCCATCAGGACGTGCGGTAGGCGTTCACCAGTCTGCCTATAAATAATGTCCAGACCATAATCAGGCCCTCCGGGGCCTGATTTTTTTGCCTCTCTTTTCCCCGCATAAAAACGATTAATAACCAATAATTGTCGAATATTCGGCCTCGCTGTTCGCAACCTAACCAAACAGTCACATTCCGGCTATTTTCATTGAAAAAGGTGTTGACGCTGCAAGGGTCTATACGCATAATGCGCCCCGCAACGCCGATAAGGTAACGCGAAAAAAAGATGGCTACGTAGCTCAGTTGGTTAGAGCACATCACTCATAATGATGGGGTCACAGGTTCGAATCCCGTCGTAGCCACCATCTTTTTTGCGGGAGTGGCGAAATTGGTAGACGCACCAGATTTAGGTTCTGGCGCCGCAAGGTGTGCGAGTTCAAGTCTCGCCTCCCGCACCATTCCCAGGTAAGCGTTGCACGGATGGGGTATCGCCAAGCGGTAAGGCACCGGTTTTTGATACCGGCATTCCCTGGTTCGAATCCAGGTACCCCAGCCATCGAAGATTGCAGTACTGGCTACGTAGCTCAGTTGGTTAGAGCACATCACTCATAATGATGGGGTCACAGGTTCGAATCCCGTCGTAGCCACCATCTTTTTTGCGGGAGTGGCGAAATTGGTAGACGCACCAGATTTAGGTTCTGGCGCCGCAAGGTGTGCGAGTTCAAGTCTCGCCTCCCGCACCATTCCCAGGTAAGCGTTGCACGGATGGGGTATCGCCAAGCGGTAAGGCACCGGTTTTTGATACCGGCATTCCCTGGTTCGAATCCAGGTACCCCAGCCATCGAAGATTGCAGTACTGGCTACGTAGCTCAGTTGGTTAGAGCACATCACTCATAATGATGGGGTCACAGGTTCGAATCCCGTCGTAGCCACCATATTTACGTTATCGAATACCATTCGGTAAACTGAACATTGTTGGGGTATCGCCAAGCGGTAAGGCACCGGATTCTGATTCCGGCATTCCGAGGTTCGAATCCTCGTACCCCAGCCACTTTAAAGTCGTTAAGCCATTTGTTTAACGCAATTGGGGTGTCGCCAAGCGGTAAGGCTCTGGTTTCTGATACCAGCATTCCGGGGTTCGAATCCCTGCACCCCAGCCACTTAAAACAAACAAGCCCGCTCTGCGGGCTTTTTTGTTTTTGTTGCTCAGAATAGTGCGGCCTGATGCCCTCACCCTAACCCTCTCCCACGGGGAGAGGGAATAAAGATTAGAGTCCGAGGGCGTATTTCAGGGCCTGACGCTTCAGGCCACCGGCGCGCTCCGCCGCCATCAGTCCGATATTTCGCAATATCCGCACCGGACCCACGTCATTGCTGAACCCGGCATAGAACAGATCCATTCCCGACTGCATGACGAAGTTATCCGCCATCCGGCGCGTCTGGTAGCGCTTGAGTACCTGATGGCTGGCCCAGACTTCCGCGTGAGCGCGTGCGTTGCCCAGCACGTCCAGTAACGCATCGACGTCACGGTATCCCAGGTTAACCCCCTGCCCCGCCAGCGGATGAATGGTGTGTGCCGCGTCCCCCACCAGCGCCAGCCCTTCACGGGCATACTGCAACGCGTGGCGTCGCATCAGCGGGAATGCACCGGCAGCAACCGGCGTTACGTTCCCCAGACGGCTCGGGAAGTGCTGCTGGATTTCACGCTGCAACTGCGCCATTGTCAGCCCCTGCAACTGCCGAATACGCGCCGGTTTGTCGTACCACACCAGCGAAGCCCAGTTATCAAACAGCGGCAAGAATGCATGCGGGCCGTTCGGCGTAAAATGCTGCCAGGTGCTTTCGCCCGGTGCGTTTTCTGACTGAACGGTGATCAGCATGCAGGACTGCTGATACTGCCAGGCATGGATCCCAATGCCTGCCATCTGCCTGACCTGTGAGTTCGCGCCATCTGCCCCCACCACCAGCTTCACGGCCAACTCGTCGTCGTCGTTGTCCAGCGTCAGGTGATATCCGCTTTCATGACGATGCAGGGCTTTCAGCGAGGCCGGAACGCGCAGCGTCACCTTCGGATGCGCCTCCAGCGCCTGCCAGAGCGCCTGCTGGAGCACATTGTTTTCCACCATATAACCCAGGCGCGGCAGTTTCAGCTCGGCGGCGTCAAACGACACGTGGGCATTTTCCCACTCCCAGGTTTCAAGACGACTGTAGGGATGCGCGCGCATCGCCAGCACCGCCTCCCAGACGCCCAGCCCGCGAAGCAGATCAACAGACGCCGCGCTGATGGCGGAAATACGCACGTCCGGCTTGCTGGCAGGATCGAATGCCGGCGGAGCCGCCTGTTCAATAACGGTTACATCAAATCCCTGCTGCGCCAGCCCCAGCGCCAGTGCGCCGCCGACCATACCGCCGCCGACAACGGCAACTTCGGTGTTCAGGAGTGTCATGGTCACTATTCCTTATTGGAGAATGCCTTAAGTTTACCGGATTTTTGCGGTCCTGAGGTTGACAACCTTCATACTGGTCACAACCGCACCAAAGCATTACAATACGCGGCTTGCAATCCTGAGCTGAGCAAGTCGATGACTAAAAAACTCCATATAAAAACCTGGGGCTGTCAGATGAACGAATACGATTCATCCAAGATGGCCGATCTGCTGGATACCACCCACGGATACCAGCTGACTGAAAATGCGAAAGAAGCCGATGTGCTGCTGCTGAACACCTGTTCAATTCGTGAAAAAGCACAGGAAAAAGTCTTTCATGTGTTAGGCCGCTGGAAGCTTCTCAAACGGAAAAATCCGGACCTGATCATTGGCGTGGGTGGCTGCGTGGCATCGCAGGAAGGTAAGCTGATCCGCCAGAGAGCCCCCTATGTGGATATCGTCTTTGGCCCTCAGACCCTGCACCGTCTGCCAGAGATGATCAATCAGGTTCGCGGGAATCGCAGCCCGGTGGTTGACGTGAGCTTCCCGGAGATCGAGAAATTTGACCGTCTGCCAGAGCCGCGCGCGGATGGCCCGACCGCCTTCGTCTCCATCATGGAAGGCTGTAATAAATACTGTACTTACTGCGTGGTGCCTTATACCCGCGGTGAAGAAGTGAGCCGCCCGGCGGACGATATTCTGTTTGAAATCGCTCAGCTTGCCGCCCAGGGCGTACGCGAAGTGAACCTGCTGGGCCAGAACGTTAACGCCTGGCGCGGTGAGAACTACGACGGCACCACGGGCAGCTTTGCTGAACTGCTGCGACTGGTGGCGGCGATTGACGGCATCGACCGCATTCGCTTTACCACCAGCCATCCGATGGAATTTACCGACGACATCATTGACGTCTATCGCGATACGCCGGAGCTGGTGAGCTTCCTGCACCTGCCGATTCAGTGCGGCTCTGACCGCGTGCTGAACCTGATGGGCCGTCCACACACGGTGCTGGAGTATAAATCCACCATCCGCAAACTGCGTGAAGCGCGCCCGGATATCCAGATTAGCTCCGACTTCATCGTCGGCTTCCCTGGCGAAACCGCTGACGACTTCGAGCGCACCATGAAGCTTATCGGCGACGTGAATTTCGACGTCAGCTACAGCTTCATCTTCTCCGCGCGCCCGGGCACGCCTGCTGCCGATATGGTTGACGACGTGCCGGAAGAAGAGAAAAAACAGCGTCTGTATATTTTGCAGGAGCGTATTAACCAGCAGGCCAACGCTTGGAGCCGTCGCATGCTCGGCACCGTCCAGCGTATTCTGGTGGAAGGCACTTCCCGTAAGAGCATTATGGAACTGTCCGGTCGAACCGAAAATAACCGCGTGGTGAACTTTGAAGGCACCCCGGACATGATCGGTAAATTTGTGGACGTTGAGATTGTCGAAGTGCTGACTAATTCCCTGCGCGGGAAGCTGGTGCGCACCGAGGACGAAATGGGTCTGCGCATCGCACAGACGCCTGAATCCGTCATCTCTCGTACCCGCAAAGTCAACGATTCTGGCGTAGGTATTTACCAGCCGTAATCCTTCTGGCCTGCCCTCCTGGCAGGCCTTGTATTTCCTCTCATCACCCCCAATATCTACCGCAACGCTTGCGCCTTTATTCTATGGCGTGAATAATTTCGGTAATGACCGTTTTATTACGGCGTGTGGCCACAGGTCAGTTAACCAATTAAAGAGGAACAGTTTGAACATAGATACGCGTGAAATTAGCCTTGAGCCCGCAGACAACGCTCGCCTGCTGAGCCTGTGCGGGCCGTTTGATGACAACATCAAACAACTGGAGCGACGTCTGGGTATCGAAATCAATCGTCGCGATAACCATTTCAAACTCACCGGACGCCCAATCTGCGTCAATGCCGCGGCAGATATTCTCCGCAGTCTGTATGTTGATACCGCCCCGATGCGTGGCGAAATTCAGGATATTGAGCCTGAACAGATCCACCTTGCCATCAAAGAGGCGCGCGTGCTCGAGCAGAGCGCCGAGAGCGTGCCGGACTACGGTAAGGCCATCAATATCAAGACCAAGCGCGGCGTCATCAAGCCGCGTACGCCTAACCAGGCGCAGTACATCGCCAACATTCTTGACCATGACATCACCTTCGGCGTGGGTCCGGCGGGGACGGGTAAAACCTATCTGGCCGTTGCTGCGGCGGTAGATGCGCTCGAGCGTCAGGAGATCCGCCGTATCCTGCTGACCCGTCCTGCCGTTGAAGCGGGTGAGAAACTCGGCTTCCTGCCGGGCGATTTGAGTCAGAAAGTGGACCCCTATCTGCGCCCGCTGTACGACGCGCTGTTCGAAATGCTCGGCTTCGAGAAAGTTGAAAAGCTCATTGAGCGTAACGTGATTGAAGTCGCCCCGCTGGCCTACATGCGTGGCCGTACGCTTAACGACGCGTTCATCATTCTGGATGAGAGCCAGAACACCACCATCGAACAGATGAAGATGTTCCTGACGCGTATCGGCTTTAACTCGAAAGCGGTTATCACCGGTGACGTCACTCAGATTGACCTGCCGCGCAACACCAAATCGGGTCTGCGTCACGCCATCGAAGTGCTGGCCGAAGTAGACGAAATCAGCTTTAACTTCTTCCACAGTGAAGATGTGGTACGCCATCCGGTCGTCGCGCGTATCGTTAACGCTTATGAGGCCTGGGAAGAGGCCGATCAGAAGCGCAGGGCCGAACTGGCCGCAGAACGTAAGCGCGAAGCGCAGGAGCATGAACAGAAATGAGTCAGGTGATCCTCGATTTACAGCTGGCCTGTGAAGATAATTCCGGCATGCCAGAAGAGGCACAGTTTCAGAAATGGCTGGATGCCGTTATCCCTCAGTTTCAGGAAGAATCAGAAGTCACGATTCGCCTGGTGGATGAAGCGGAAAGCCATGAGCTCAACCTGACCTACCGCGGGAAAGATAAGCCGACCAACGTGCTCTCTTTCCCGTTCGAAGCGCCTCCGGGTATTGAGATGCCGCTGCTGGGCGATCTGATCATCTGCCGTCAGGTGGTTGAGCAGGAAGCCAAAGAGCAGCAAAAGCCGCTGGAAGCACACTGGGCACACATGGTGGTGCACGGTAGCCTGCATCTTCTGGGTTACGACCATATTGAAGATGACGAAGCGGAAGAGATGGAATCCCTCGAGACAGAGATAATGCTTGCTCTGGGCTATGAGGATCCGTACATTGCCGAGAAAGAATAGTCAGTCACTGACTACCATTCCGCCGCGCAAGGACATAGCGCGGCGGTTAACGTTGAACTAACAAGAGAACCCTTAACAAACGCCATGAGCGACGACAATTCACACAGTAGCGACACGACAACCACAAAAAAGGGATTTTTCTCCCTCATTCTGAACCAGCTTTTCCACGGCGAACCCAAAAACCGTGATGAACTGCTGGAGCTGATTCGTGATTCCGGGCAGAACGATCTTATCGATGAAGATACGCGCGAAATGCTCGAAGGGGTGATGGACATCGCCGACCAGCGCGTCCGCGACATCATGATCCCCCGCTCGCAGATGATTACCCTGAAACGCAACCAGACGCTGGACGAGTGCCTCGATGTGATTATCGAATCGGCTCACTCGCGCTTCCCGGTCATCAGCGAAGATAAAGATCACATCGAAGGGATTTTGATGGCGAAAGATCTGCTGCCGTTTATGCGCAGCGATGCCGAAGCCTTCAGTATGGAAAAAGTGTTACGTCCGGCCGTCGTTGTGCCGGAAAGTAAACGTGTGGATCGGATGCTGAAGGAGTTTCGCTCCCAGCGCTACCACATGGCGATTGTTATTGATGAATTTGGCGGCGTTTCCGGTCTGGTTACAATCGAAGACATCCTTGAGCTGATCGTGGGCGAAATTGAAGATGAGTATGACGAAGAAGAGGATATCGACTTCCGTCAGCTGAGCCGCCACACCTGGACCGTGCGCGCGCTGGCCTCCATTGAAGACTTCAACGACACCTTCGGCACCAGCTTCAGCGATGAAGAAGTGGACACCATTGGCGGTCTGGTGATGCAGGCCTTCGGCCATCTTCCGGCCCGCGGTGAAACCGTTGACATCGATGGTTACCAGTTCAAGGTCGCAATGGCTGACAGCCGACGTATTATTCAGGTTCACGTCAGAATGCCGGACGACTCACCGGTGCCAAAACTGGAAGATTAATGTAAATGGCATTTGCCCCATTATTAGAACGCCAGCGCGTCCGTTTGCTGCTGGCGCTGTTACTCGGAGCCAGCGGTACGCTGGCTTTTTCTCCTTACGATATCTGGCCAGCCGCTCTTCTCTCCCTGATGGGGCTACAGGGTCTTACCCTGAACCGTCGCCCGGTACAGGCCGCGGCCATCGGCTACTTCTGGGGGCTGGGGCTGTTCGGCTCTGGCATCAACTGGGTCTACGTCAGTATCGCGCAATTTGGCGGAATGCCGGGGCCGGTTAACGTCTTCCTGGTTGTGCTGCTCGCCGCGTATCTGTCGCTCTACACCGGCCTGTTCGCGGGTGTCCTTTCTCGTCTTTGGCCTAAAACCAGCTGGCTGCGCGTGGCGATAGCGGCTCCCGTTGTCTGGCAAATCACTGAATTTCTGCGCGGCTGGGTACTGACCGGCTTCCCGTGGTTGCAGTTCGGCTATAGCCAGATAGACGGCCCGCTGAAAGGTCTGGCTCCCGTCATGGGCGTGGAGGCGATCAACTTTCTGTTAATGGCGGTCAGCGGCCTGCTGGTGCTGGCCCTGGTGACACGTAACGGGAAGCCGCTGGCTGTCGCGCTGATCCTGTTTGCCCTGCCCTTCCCGCTGCGCTATATCCAGTGGTACACGCTGGAGCCCGCGCGCGCCACGCAGGTTTCTCTGGTGCAGGGCGATATCCCGCAGTCACTGAAATGGGATGAGAATCAGCTGCTGAACACGCTGAAAATCTACGCCAACGCCACCGAAGAGGTGATGGGCAAATCACAGCTCATCATCTGGCCTGAGTCTGCGATCCCGGACCTGGAGATCAATCAGCAACCCTTCCTGAAGATGATGGACGATTTGCTGCGCGCCCGCGGCAGTACGCTGATTACCGGCATTGTGGATGCGCGTCTGAACCAGCAGAACCGCTATGACACCTACAACGCGATCATTACGCTCGGTAAGGACAGCGAATACAGCTATACCTCCACCAATCGCTACAACAAAAACCACCTTGTACCGTTTGGCGAGTTTGTTCCGCTGGAGTCGATTCTGCGCCCGCTGGCACCGTTCTTTGATTTGCCGATGTCCTCATTCAGCCGCGGCCCGTACGTTCAGCCGCAGCTTCACGCGCACGGTTTTGCCCTGACGGCCGCCATTTGCTACGAGATTATCCTCGGCGAGCAGGTGCGCGATAACTTCCGCCCGGACACCGACTATTTGCTGACCATCTCAAACGATGCCTGGTTCGGTAAATCGATTGGCCCGTGGCAGCACTTCCAGATGGCGCGAATGCGTTCTCTGGAGCTGGCGCGTCCGCTGCTGCGTAGCACTAATAACGGCATCACCGCCGTGATTGGCCCGCAGGGCGAAATCCAGGCCATGATCCCGCAGTTCACCCGTGAAGTGCTGACAACCAAAGTTACGCCTGCCTCGGGCCTGACACCGTACGCCCGCACCGGCAACTGGCCGCTGTGGATCCTGACCGCGCTGTTCGGCTTTGGCGCCGTGCTGATGAGCCTGCGTCAGCGTCGTAAATAATCTTGCCTTCTGATGCCGGGTGGCGCTGACGCTTACCCGGCCTACATTTTTACTCCCGTAGGTCGGTTAAGGCTTCGCCGCCACCCGACAATTTCCTCCCAACCCTTCAATTCTGGCACGCCTGTTGCTTTATTTCTTCACGCAAACGCTGTCTGGCTTAACGTGCAACCCTGTCGCACCAGCATCGATCGCCGGTGGCACCGAAACGGTGCAACGGGAGATTATTGCCTCGGAATGGTGCGGCGCGCTTCGCAAAAATAAACAATAACGCAGCAAAATCTTTACATTAAGCCAGACTAAATGTTAACAAGCTTGCATAACACTGCACTCGCATTGCGCGAGATATAACAACATCACAATGGGTATCTATGCGTCACTGGCGCTGATAAGAAAGGAGTTGGGTATGCAATTACGTAAACTGGCCACAGCAATGCTGGTTATGGGAATGTCTGCGGGCGTCGTCCACGCTGAAGACGCTCCGGCAGCAGGAAGCACTCTCGACAAGATTGCCAAAAACGGCGTAATCGTGGTCGGCCACCGTGAATCTTCTGTCCCGTTCTCTTACTACGACAACACGCAAAAAGTCGTGGGCTATTCACAGGATTACTCCAACGCCATCGTTGAAGCCGTGAAGAAAAAGCTGAACAAACCTGACCTGCAAGTGAAGCTGATCCCCATCACTTCACAGAACCGTATCCCTCTGCTGCAAAACGGCACGTTTGATTTTGAGTGTGGCTCGACCACCAACAACCTTGAACGTCAGAAACAGGCCGCTTTCTCCGATACCATCTTCGTTGTGGGCACTCGCCTGCTGACGAAAAAAGGCGGCGATATCAAAGACTTTGCTGACCTGAAAGGCAAAGCGGTTGTCGTTACCTCCGGTACCACATCCGAAGTACTGCTGCACAAGCTGAACGACGAGAAGAAAATGGACATGCGCATCATCAGCGCGAAAGACCACGGCGACTCCTTCCGTACCCTGGAAAGCGGTCGTGCTGTCGCGTTTATGATGGATGACGCCCTGCTGGCGGGCGAGCGCGCGAAGGCGAAGAAACCAGACAACTGGGAAATCGTCGGAACCGCGCAGTCGAAAGAAGCTTACGGCTGTATGCTGCGTAAAGGCGATGAAGACTTCAAAAAGCTGATCGATAACACCATCGCTCAGGCGCAAACCTCTGGCGAAGCGGCAAAATGGTTCGACAAGTGGTTCAAGAACCCTATTCCACCAAAAAACCTGAACATGAACTTTGAACTGTCTGACGACATGAAAGCGCTGTTCAAATCACCAAACGACAAAGCTCTTAACTAATTAGAACGACAGGGGCGGGATCTCCTGCCCTCTCGATTGTCGGGAAGCATGGACAGACTATACGTTGAGTGGTCGTTCCCCACTCAGCGCAAAAATTGAGCTTCTCACCAATCTTCGAGGGTAGCGCTGCTACCCTCTTTTTTCTGGAGTTTACTATGTCAATTGACTGGAACTGGGGCATCTTTCTGCAACAAGCCCCGTTCGGCAACACCACCTATCTCGGCTGGCTGTGGAGCGGCTTTCAGGTTACCGTTGCGCTATCGATAACGGCGTGGATTATCGCGTTTCTTGTCGGTTCGCTGTTCGGTATTCTGCGTACCGTCCCTAACCGTTTTCTCTCTTCAATTGGCACGCTCTATGTGGAACTGTTCCGTAACGTTCCGCTGATCGTGCAGTTCTTTACCTGGTATCTGGTGATCCCGGAACTGCTGCCGGAAGATCTCGGCATGTGGTTCAAGGCAGAACTGGATCCTAACGTACAGTTCTTTGTCTCTTCCATGCTGTGTCTGGGGCTGTTCACCGCTGCGCGCGTCTGCGAACAGGTGCGTGCCGCCATACAGTCACTGCCGCGCGGGCAAAAGAATGCGGCACTGGCGATGGGCCTGACCCTGCCACAGGCCTACCGTTACGTCCTGCTGCCTAACGCTTACCGCGTTATCGTTCCGCCAATGACCTCCGAAATGATGAACCTGGTGAAAAACTCGGCCATCGCCTCAACCATTGGCCTGGTCGATATGGCGGCGCAGGCGGGTAAGCTGCTGGATTACTCCGCTCACGCGTGGGAATCCTTCACGGCGATCACGCTCGCGTATGTTCTGATTAACGCTTTCATCATGCTGGTGATGAACCTGGTTGAACGCAAAGTACGCCTGCCGGGCAATCTGGGGGGCAAATAATGTACGAATTTGACTGGAGTTCCATTGTTCCCTCCATGCCCTATCTGCTGGATGGACTGGCAATTACCCTAAAGATCACCGTTATCGCCATTATCGTCGGTATTGTCTGGGGCACCCTGCTGGCGGTGATGCGCCTGTCGAGCTTTAAGCCGCTCGCCTGGTTCGCCACGGCTTACGTTAACGTGTTCCGCTCCATCCCGCTGGTCATGGTGCTGCTGTGGTTTTACCTGATTGTTCCCGGCTTCTTACAGAACGTGCTGGGTCTGTCGCCGAAAACCGATATCCGCCTGATCTCTGCCATGGTGGCGTTTTCCATGTTTGAAGCCGCCTACTACTCCGAGATCATCCGCGCCGGTATTCAGAGTATCTCGCGCGGGCAGTCCAGCGCTGCGCTGGCGCTCGGTATGACGCACTGGCAGTCCATGAAGCTGATTATTCTGCCGCAGGCGTTTCGCGCCATGGTTCCGCTGCTGCTGACGCAAGGCATCGTCCTGTTCCAGGATACCTCCCTGGTCTACGTACTGAGCCTGGCAGACTTCTTCCGTACCGCTTCCACCATTGGCGAACGTGACGGAACGCAGGTTGAGATGATCCTCTTCGCGGGCGGGGTCTATTTTGTGATTAGTTTAAGCGCATCGCTGTTGGTCAGCTGGCTGAAGAAAAGGACCGTATAATGATTTCCCTGAAAAATGTTTCTAAATGGTATGGGCACTTTCAGGTGCTGACCGACTGCTCAACAGAAGTGAAAAAAGGCGATGTGGTGGTGGTCTGCGGCCCGTCCGGTTCCGGTAAGTCTACGCTTATCAAAACCGTTAATGGTCTGGAACCTGTCCAGCAGGGCGAGATTGTCGTTAACGGCACCAAAGTGAACGACCGTAAAACCAACCTTGCCCAGCTTCGCTCCCACGTGGGCATGGTGTTCCAGCATTTTGAGCTGTTCCCGCACCTGTCGATCATTGAGAACCTGACGCTTGCACAGGTGAAAGTGCTGAAGCGCGATAAAAAAGCGGCGCGCGAAAAGGGGCTGAAGTTACTGGAACGCGTCGGGCTCTCTGCGCATGCGGATAAGTTCCCGGCACAGCTTTCGGGCGGCCAGCAGCAGCGTGTGGCAATCGCGCGGGCGCTGTGTATGGATCCGGTGGCGATGCTGTTCGATGAACCGACTTCTGCACTCGATCCTGAAATGATCAACGAAGTGCTGGACGTGATGGTGGAGCTGGCGCACGAAGGGATGACCATGATGGTGGTGACGCACGAAATGGGCTTCGCCCGTAAAGTGGCCAACCGCGTGATCTTCATGGATGAAGGGAAAATCGTTGAAGACTCGCCCAAAGAAGAGTTCTTCGCGAATCCGAAATCCGAACGCGCTAAAGACTTCCTCGCTAAAATCCTGCATTAATCTTTTCAGTGCGCAATCTGCGGATTGCGCACTGCTTCACGCTTTAGATCTCTTTTTCTATTCGGCGTCACATCGCAGCGTTAACCTTGTCACAAAATAATGCTGAGAATGGAGAACGCTATGGCACACCCTATAATTCTCGACTGCGATCCGGGTCATGATGACGCGATCGCGCTCGTCCTCGCGCTTGCCTCCCCTGAACTGGACGTCAAAGCTGTCACCTCCTCCGCCGGGAACCAGACACCGGATAAAACCTTGCGAAACGTGTTGCGCATGCTGACGCTGCTGAAACGCACCGATATTCCGGTCGCAGGCGGCGCCATTAAGCCGCTGATGCGCGAACTGATCATTGCGGACAACGTTCACGGTGAAAGCGGGCTGGATGGCCCGGCGCTGCCGGAGCCAGGTTTCGCACCGCAAGACTGCGCTGCCGTCGAGCTAATGGCGAAGATACTGCGTGAAAGCGCAGAGCCCGTGACGCTGGTGGCTACCGGTCCGCAGACCAACGTTGCGCTTCTGCTGAACAGCCATCCTGAACTGCAAAGCAACATCGCCCGTATCGTTATCATGGGCGGGTCAATGGGGCTGGGAAACTGGACGCCTGCGGCCGAATTCAACATCTTTGTTGACCCGGAAGCGGCGGAGATCGTCTTCCAGTCGGGCCTGCCGATTGTGATGGCGGGGCTGGACGTGACGCATCGGGCGCAGATTATGGCAGACGATATTGAACGCTTCCGCGCCGTGGGCAACCCGGTTGCAACGACCGTGGCCGAGCTGCTCGACTTCTTTATGGAGTATCACAAAGCCGAGAAGTGGGGCTTCCACGGCGCGCCGCTGCACGACCCTTGCACCATAGCCTGGCTGCTGAAGCCCGAGATGTTTGCCACGGTGGATCGCTGGGTTGGCGTGGAGACGCAGGGGAAATATACCCAGGGAATGACGGTGGTAGACTATTACTCATTGACGGGAAACAAACCGAATACGACGGTAATGGTGGATATTGATCGGGAAGCGTTTGTGGATTTGCTGGCGGAGAAGCTGGCTTACTATTCTGCGGCCTGATGCCCTCACCCTGGCCCTCTCCCACAGGGAGAGGGAATAAACCTGCGCTTTTACTTATGGCTCAAACGGGCGACGCTGGAACTGGTCGTGACCGCACTTCGGACACAGCGACAGCACCTCCGGCGTATAAACGGCCATATGGTGGTGGCACTTCTCACACACCAGATTCCCCAGCCCCACCACTTCGCCGCTGTGATAGACACCGTGGTGGTTTAAATCCTGGAACACCTCGCGCCACTCCAGCTGGGTTTTATCGGTAATATCCGCCAGCTCCTGCCACAGGCTCTCTTTAATGACTCGCATAAAAACGCTGTCGGCGATCTCGTCCTGACTCTCCTCGTAGCTTCGCGCAAACTCTTCCAGGTCACGGCGCACGGCGCGCGTCACCTCTTCCACTTCGGTTCGCGTTAACTCACCCGTTTGCGTCACGCGTGCGCGTGCCTGTTCGACCAGCGCGTCGATATCGCGCTCGCCGTTACGCAGCCGTTCCGTCAGTGTGGCCATCAGTTCACGGTAAAATTGAGCAACCTTGTTCATCATTTTGCCTCCCGGGTAAGTAACTGTCTCTAATAATAGACCTTATTTCGTCACCGCTTTGTCAGGTGAAGCACAGACCCGGTAAATTCCTGCAAAGTGCATTTGCGTGAAAGGCTGTTTTGACGCGGGCGTTTGGGCTATGCTATGCGGATCTGAATTACCACATCCATTGGCTACATTTGTAGCTGTATTGAACACAGGACCACTGGCTGCCATGCAAGAGCAATACCGCCCGGAAGAGATAGAATCAAAAGTCCAGCAACACTGGGACGAGAAGCGCACCTTTGAAGTAACCGAAGACGAGAGCAAAGAGAAGTATTACTGCCTGTCGATGCTTCCCTATCCTTCTGGTCGACTACACATGGGCCATGTGCGTAACTACACCATCGGTGATGTGATTGCACGCTACCAGCGTATGCTGGGCAAAAACGTTCTTCAGCCTATCGGCTGGGATGCGTTCGGCCTGCCTGCTGAAGGCGCGGCGGTGAAAAACAACACGGCACCGGCTCCGTGGACGTACGACAACATCGCGTACATGAAAAATCAGCTGAAAATGCTGGGCTTTGGCTACGACTGGAGCCGCGAGCTGGCTACCTGTACTCCAGAATATTATCGCTGGGAGCAGAAGTTCTTCACCGAGCTGTATAAAAAAGGCCTGGTCTACAAGAAAACGTCCGCCGTTAACTGGTGCCCGAATGACCAGACCGTACTGGCGAACGAGCAGGTTATCGACGGCTGCTGCTGGCGCTGCGACACCAAAGTTGAGCGTAAAGAGATCCCGCAGTGGTTTATCAAAATCACCGCCTACGCTGACGAGCTGCTGAACGATCTGGACACTCTGGATCACTGGCCTGACACCGTTAAAACCATGCAGCGCAACTGGATTGGCCGTTCCGAAGGCGTTGAAATCACCTTCAACGTAGAAAACTACGACCAGACCCTGACTGTCTACACCACCCGTCCGGACACCTTCATGGGTGCGACTTACCTTGCTGTGGCTGCGGGTCACCCGCTGGCACAAAAAGCAGCGGAAAACAATCCGGAGCTGGCAACCTTCATCGACGAATGCCGCAACACGAAAGTGGCCGAAGCCGACATGGCGACGATGGAGAAAAAAGGCGTTGATACCGGCTTCAAAGCAATTCACCCGCTGACGGGCGAAGCCATCCCGGTCTGGGCAGCGAACTTCGTGCTGATGGAATACGGTACGGGCGCAGTGATGGCCGTGCCGGGCCACGATCAGCGTGACTACGAATTTGCTACCAAATACGGCCTGAACATCAAGCCTGTGATCCTGGCGGCTGACGGTTCTGAACCTGACCTCTCCGAGCAGGCGCTGACCGAAAAAGGCACCCTGTTTAACTCCGGTGAGTTTAGCGGCCTGAGCTTCGAAGAGGGCTTCAACGCCATCGCCGACAGACTGGCCTCGCTGGGCGTGGGCGAGCGTAAAGTGAACTACCGTCTGCGCGACTGGGGCGTTTCCCGTCAGCGTTACTGGGGTGCGCCAATCCCTATGGTGACCCTGGAAGACGGCACCGTCATGCCAACCCCGGAAGATCAGCTGCCGGTGATCCTGCCGGAAGACGTGGTCATGGACGGTATCACCAGCCCGATCAAAGCCGATCCTGAGTGGGCCAAAACCACCGTCAACGGTCAGCCAGCGCTGCGTGAAACCGACACCTTCGACACCTTCATGGAGTCCTCCTGGTACTACGCGCGCTACACCTGCCCGCAGTACAAAGAAGGCATGCTGGATTCCGACGCGGCAAACTACTGGCTGCCGGTAGACATCTACATCGGCGGCATTGAACACGCCATCATGCACCTGCTCTACTTCCGCTTCTTCCACAAACTGATGCGTGACGCAGGCCTGGTCAATTCCAACGAGCCAGCAAAACAGCTGCTGTGTCAGGGGATGGTGCTGGCAGATGCGTTCTACTACGTTGGCGCGAACGGCGAGCGTAACTGGGTTTCTCCCGTTGATGCGATTGTCGAACGTGACGAGAAAGGCCGTATCGTGAAGGCGAAAGACGCTGAAGGTCATGAACTGGTTTATACCGGCATGAGCAAGATGTCCAAGTCTAAAAATAACGGCATCGACCCGCAGGTGATGGTTGAGCGTTACGGTGCAGACACCGTGCGTCTGTTCATGATGTTCGCATCTCCGGCAGACATGACCCTGGAGTGGCAGGAATCCGGTGTTGAAGGGGCCAACCGCTTCCTGAAACGCGTCTGGAAACTGGTTTACGAGCACACCTCTCAGGGCGATGCGCCAGCGCTGAACGTAGCTGCACTGACTGAAGATCAGCAGGCGCTGCGTCGTGATGTTCATAAAACCATTGCGAAAGTCACCGACGATATTGGTCGTCGTCAGACCTTCAATACCGCAATTGCGGCTATTATGGAACTGATGAACAAGCTGGCGAAAGCTCCGCAGGACGGCGAGCAGGATCGCGCGTTAATGCGTGAAGCGCTGCTGGCGGTCGTTCGCATGCTGAACCCGTTCACACCGCACGTTAGCTTCACGCTGTGGCAAGAGCTGAAAGGCGAAGGCGATATCGACAACGCGCCGTGGCCAGTGGCTGATGAATCCGCTATGGTGGAAAACACCACGCTGGTTGTGGTGCAGGTTAACGGTAAAGTGCGCGGTAAAATCACCGTCGCGGTCGACGCAACCGAAGAACAGGTTCGCGAGCGCGCAGGCCAGGAACATCTGGTCGCGAAATACCTTGAGGGCGTTACCGTACGTAAAGTTATCTACGTACCGGGTAAACTGCTGAATCTGGTCGTTGGCTAAGCGCGGGAGGAAACGTGCGACAACTGGCAACAATACTCTTATCTCTGGCGGTGCTTGTCACCGCTGGCTGCGGCTGGCACCTGCGCAACACCACGGCAGTGCCTGCGCAGATGAAAACGATGATCTTCGACTCATCCGATCCGAACGGACCGCTGAGCCGGGCCATTCGTAACCAGCTGCGTTTGAACGATGTTAAGCTGATCGAGAAGGGAACCCTGCGTCAGGATGTTCCTTCGCTTCGCGTCCTGAAATCAACGCTGTCACAAGACACGGCGTCGATCTTCCAGGATGGTCGAACCGCGGAATATCAAATGGTGCTTACCGTTGATGCGGCCGTCTTAATGCCGGGTAAAGATATTTACCCTATCAACACCAAAGTCTACCGTTCGTTCTTCGATAACCCGCAGACGGCCCTGGCAAAAGACGCTGAACAGCAGATTATCATCAAGGAAATGTATGATAAGGCCGCAGAGCAGCTGATCCGTAGACTGCCTGCCATTGCCGCGTCGTCGAAAAAAGGCGCTGACGTCATCGAAACACCGGATGCCAGCACGCCGGACATGCCAACGTCGCTGGGTAACTGATGATCAGGTTGTATCCTGAACAACTCCGCGCGCAGCTCAACGAAGGGCTGCGCGCGGCCTACCTGCTACTTGGTAACGACCCCCTGTTACTTCAGGAAAGCCTTGATGCTGTTCGCCATGCAGCAGCCGCACAGGGTTTTGATGAGCATCATACGTTTCAGATCGATAACAGTACCGACTGGAACGCTATCTTCTCGCTTTGTCAGGCCATGAGCCTGTTTGCCTCGCGTCAGACAATCCAGATCCTGCTGCCAGAGAATGGTCCTAACGCCGCCATCAACGAACAGCTCGCCATGCTGGTCAGCTTGTTACACAGCGATCTGCTGCTGATAGTACGCGGCAACAAACTCACAAAAGCGCAGGAAAACGCGGCCTGGTTTACCCGGCTGGCCACCAGTGCAGTGCTGGTTACCTGCCAGACGCCTGAACAGGCACATCTGCCAAAATGGGTTGCCGCGCGAGCAAAGCAGCACAACCTGCAACTGGACGATGCCGCCAGCCAGCTGCTTTGCTACTGCTATGAAGGCAATCTTCTGGCACTGGCGCAGGCGCTGGACAGGCTCTCCCTGCTGTGGCCGGATGGCAAGCTGACGCTGCCCCGCGTCGAACAGGCGGTGAACGATGCCGCGCACTTTACCCCCTTCCACTGGGTTGATGCGCTGCTGTCGGCGAAAAGTAAGCGTGCCCTGCACATACTGCAACAGCTGCGCCTGGAAGGCAGTGAGCCGGTCATTCTGCTCCGCACGCTCCAGCGCGAACTACTGCTGCTGAACAACCTTAAGCGCCAGTCTGCGCATACGCCCCTGCGCGCCTTATTCGACAAGCATCGCGTGTGGCAGAACCGTCGGGCGATGACCACAGAGGCGATAAACCGCCTGAGCCAGGAGCAGCTGCGTCAGGCCGTGCAGCTGCTGATGCGCGCCGAACTGACGCTGAAACAGGATTACGACCAGTCCGTCTGGGCGGAGCTGGAGAGCCTCTCCTTACTGCTCTGCCATAAGGCGCTGGCAGACGTATTTATCGATGGGTGATATGCATTCTTTACAGGCAATGTATGGCGGGACCTTCGACCCGGTGCACTATGGGCATCTTAAGCCGGTAGAAATCCTCGCGAATTTGATTGGCTTGCAGCGGGTGATCATCATGCCCAACAATGTTCCGCCGCACCGTCCTCAGCCAGAAGCAACCAGCGAACAGCGCAAAGCGATGCTCGCGCTGGCTATCGCCGATAAGCCGCTCTTCACGCTTGACGAGCGCGAACTGCGCCGGAATACGCCGTCCTGGACATCGCAAACCCTGCGGGAGTGGCGCGCTGAACAGGGGCCAGTGAAACCGCTGGCGTTTATCATCGGCCAGGATTCCTTGCTCAACTTTCCCAGCTGGTACCAGTATGAAACCATTCTGGAAAACAGCCACTTGCTGGTCTGCCGCCGTCCGGGCTACCCGCTGACCATGCGTGAACCGCAGCATCAGCAGTGGCTTGACGCGCATCTGACGGACAATATAGAAGACCTTCACAGCCTGCCCGCCGGTAAAATTTACCTCGCCGAGACGCCGTGGTTTGATATATCCGCAACCCTCATCCGCGAGCGTCTCCAGCAGGGTTTGAACTGTGACGATCTCCTGCCCTTACCTGTGCTGGCCTATATCCACGCACACGGTCTGTATCAGAAAAGTACAGATGCCTGAACATCGCCGGCGAAATTGTCTGTTAATGATTATCCTGCCTTGACAGGCTAAGCCATACTGATATCCTCCGCTGCCAGACTTTCCCGCCGATCGTTGCTTTACAGAAATTGTTTTACAAAAATGGCGATGCAATCTCAGGCGGAGGGTGGGATGATACCCGCCTTCAAAAGCCGGGCGGTGACATTTGTCCCGCGACTGGCGTCAGTTCAGGTATACTGGCTGACCACGAATTCACAGTTGTACAATCTCATTCACCCAGGGGGAAAACTTGCAGGGTAAAGCACTCCAGGATTTTGTTATCGACAAAATTGATGACCTGAAAGGTCAGGACATCATCGCTATCGACGTTAAGGGTAAATCCAGCATCACCGACTGCATGATTATCTGCACCGGTACCTCAACTCGTCACGTTGTTTCGATTGCTGACCATGTTGTTCAGGAATCACGCGCGGCAGGGCTGCTTCCGCTGGGCGTTGAAGGTGAAGCGACCGCTGACTGGGTGGTTGTCGATCTCGGCGATGTGATTGTCCACGTCATGCAGGAAGAGAGCCGTCGCCTGTATGAGCTGGAAAAACTCTGGGGTTAATGCGTGAAGTTGCAGCTGGTCGCCGTCGGCACCAAAATGCCTGACTGGGTACAAACCGGTTTTACTGAGTATCTGCGTCGTTTCCCAAAAGATATGCCGTTTGAACTGGTGGAGATCCCAGCAGGAAAGCGCGGCAAGAACGCAGATATCAAACGTATTCTCGATAAAGAGGGAGAGCTGATGCTGGCTGCCGCAGGCAAAAACCGCATCGTGACCCTCGATATCCCGGGCAAGCCCTGGGATACGCCGCAGCTGGCGCACGAACTGGAGCGCTGGAAGCAGGACGGTCGTGACGTCAGTCTGTTGATTGGCGGACCAGAGGGGTTATCTCCCGCCTGCAAAGCGGCAGCAGAACAAAGTTGGTCACTCTCTGCGCTGACGCTGCCCCACCCGCTCGTGCGGGTTCTCGTGGCAGAAAGTTTGTATCGCGCGTGGAGCATCACTACCAACCACCCTTATCACCGCGAGTAATGACTGACCAGGGTAACTTAAGCAGCGGATGAAACTACAGAATTCTTTTCGCGACTATACGGCTGAGTCCGCGCTGTTTGTGCGCCGGGCGCTGGTCGCCTTTACGGGGATTTTGCTGCTTACCGGCGTGCTGATCGCCAACCTCTATAATCTGCAAATTGTCCGCTATACCGATTACCAGACCCGCTCAAACGAAAACCGTATCAAGCTGGTGCCCATCGCGCCCAGCCGCGGCATTATCTACGATCGTAACGGCACCCCGCTGGCGCTAAACCGCACCATCTATCAGATAGAGATGATGCCGGAGAAAGTGGATAACGTGCAGGATACGCTGAACGCGCTGAGAAGCGTTGTCGACCTGAACGATGATGACATCGCGGCGTTCAAAAAAGAGCGCGCACGTTCTCACCGCTTCACCTCCATTCCGGTAAAAACCAACCTGACAGAAGTGCAGGTCGCCCGTTTTGCCGTTAACCAGTACCGTTTTCCCGGCGTGGAAGTCAAAGGCTATAAGCGCCGCTACTATCCTTACGGCTCCGCGCTGACGCACGTGATTGGCTACGTCTCCAAAATCAACGATAAAGACGTCGAACGCCTTGATAAAGACGGCAAGCTGGCTAACTACGCCGCAACCCATGATATCGGCAAGCTGGGGATCGAACGTTACTACGAAGATGTCCTGCACGGCCAGACCGGTTATGAAGAGGTTGAAGTCAACAACCGTGGTCGCGTGATCCGTCAGCTAAAAGAGGTCCCCCCGCAGGCGGGACATGACGTGTATCTGACGCTCGACCTGAAGCTCCAGCAGTATATCGAAACGCTGCTGGCGGGTAGCCGCGCCGCCGTGATCGTGACCGACCCGCGTACCGGCGGCATTCTGGCGATGGTTTCCATGCCAAGCTACGATCCGAACCTCTTCGTGGACGGTATCTCCAGCAAAGATTACTCCGGCCTGCTCAACGATCCAAACACCCCGCTGGTGAACCGCGCTACGCAGGGGGTTTATCCTCCAGCCTCAACGGTTAAACCTTATGTCGCCGTGTCTGCGCTGAGCGCAGGCGTCATTACCCGCAATACCAGCCTGTTTGACCCGGGCTGGTGGCAGTTGCCTGGCTCTGAGAAACGCTACCGCGACTGGAAAAAATGGGGCCATGGCCATCTGAACGTGACCAAATCACTGGAGGAGTCTGCGGATACCTTCTTCTATCAGGTCGCCTACGACATGGGTATTGACCGTCTGTCTGAATGGATGAGCAAATTCGGCTACGGGCATTACACCGGTATAGATTTGGCGGAAGAGCGTTCCGGCAACATGCCAACACGCGAATGGAAGCAGAAGCGCTTTAAAAAGCCCTGGTATCAGGGTGACACCATTCCGGTGGGGATTGGTCAGGGCTACTGGACGGCAACGCCGCTGCAAATGAACAAGGCGATGATGATCCTCATCAACGATGGCGTAGTGAAAGTGCCGCACCTGCTGCAAAGCACCGTTGAAGACGGCAAAAAAGTGCCGTGGATACAGCCTCATGAGCCACCGGTGGGTGACATTCATTCCGGATTCTGGGAAATCGCGAAAGACGGTATGTACGGCGTAGCCAACCGCCCTAACGGCACGGCGCACAAATATTTCGCTGGCGCACCGTATAAGGTTGCCGCCAAATCGGGTACTGCACAGGTCTTCGGTCTGAAAGCGAATGAAACCTATAACGCCCACAAAATTGCCGAACGTCTGCGTGACCACAAGCTCATGACGGCGTTTGCCCCTTACGATAACCCGCAGGTTGCGGTGGCGATGATTCTGGAAAACGGCGGCGCAGGCCCGGCGGTGGGTACCATCATGCGTCAAATCCTCGACCACATCATGCTGGGTGATAACAACACCGAACTGCCTGCTGAAAACCCGGCAGCCGCTGCGGCGGAGGACCAATAATCATGACGGATAATCCGAATAAAAAATCGCTGTGGGATAAGATCCACATCGACCCAGCCATGCTGCTGATCCTGCTGGCTCTGCTGGTGTACAGCGCCCTCGTTATCTGGAGCGCCAGCGGCCAGGATATCGGCATGATGGAGCGTAAAATCGGCCAGATCGCCATGGGCCTGGTCATTATGGTGGTGATGGCGCAAATCCCACCGCGCGTGTACGAGGGCTGGGCGCCCTATCTCTATATTTTCTGTATCATTTTGCTGGTGGCGGTAGACGCGTTCGGTGCCATCTCGAAGGGGGCGCAACGCTGGCTGGATCTGGGGATTGTCCGCTTCCAGCCGTCGGAAATTGCCAAAATCGCCGTTCCGCTGATGGTGGCGCGCTTCATTAACCGCGACGTCTGTCCGCCGTCGTTGAAAAATACCGCCATTGCGCTGGTGCTGATTTTCCTGCCGACGCTGCTCGTGGCCGCACAGCCTGACCTCGGTACCTCGATTCTTATCGCCCTCTCCGGCCTGTTCGTCCTGTTCCTGTCCGGCCTGAGCTGGCGCCTGATCGGCATTGCGGTGGTCCTGCTGGCTGCCTTTATCCCTATTCTCTGGTTCTTCCTGATGCATGATTACCAGCGCCAGCGCGTGATGATGCTGCTCGATCCCGAGACCGATCCGCTGGGCGCAGGCTATCATATTATTCAGTCGAAGATTGCGATTGGCTCCGGCGGCCTGCGCGGAAAAGGCTGGCTGCACGGTACGCAGTCGCAGCTCGAATTTTTACCGGAACGCCACACCGATTTTATCTTTGCCGTTCTGGCTGAGGAGTTAGGGCTGGTTGGCATCCTGGTGCTGCTTGCACTCTACGTGCTGCTGATCATGCGTGGGCTCTACATTGCCGCGCGTGCACAGACCACCTTTGGCCGGGTCATGGCGGGTGGGTTAATGTTGATTTTATTCGTTTATGTCTTCGTAAATATTGGTATGGTGAGTGGTATTCTGCCGGTTGTTGGCGTACCGCTGCCGCTGGTGAGTTACGGGGGCTCGGCACTGATCGTGTTGATGGCCGGGTTTGGTATCGTGATGTCGATCCATACCCACAGGAAAATGTTGTCCAAAAGCGTATAAAAATAAGGGGATCGCAATGCGTAAGCAGTGGCTGGGTATCTGTATCGCAGCAAGTTTACTTGCCGCCTGTACAAGTGATGATGGTCAGCAACAGGCAACCGTCGCGCCGCCGCAGCCTGCGGTCTGTAATGGCCCGATAGTTGAAATTAGCGGTGCCGATCCCGTTTATGAACCGCTGAACCCCAGCGTGAATCAGGATTATCAGCGCGACGGTAAAAGCTATAAAATCGTTCAGGATACTTCCCGCTTCAGCCAGGCGGGCTTTGCTGCCATCTATGATGCTGAGCCAGGCAGCAACCTGACCGCGTCAGGTGAAACCTTCGATCCGATGCAGATCACGGCGGCACACCCGACGCTGCCCATCCCGAGCTATGCGCGCATCACTAACCTGGCGAACGGCCGAATGATCGTGGTGCGCATCAACGATCGTGGCCCTTACGGCAACGATCGCGTGATTTCCCTGTCGCGCGCGGCGGCCGATCGTCTGAACACCTCCAATAATACGAAAGTGCGTATCGACCCGATTATCGTGGCGCAGGATGGGTCGCTGTCTGGACCAGGCACAGCCTGTACCACGGTGGCGAAGCAAACCTACGCCCTGCCCGCTCGCCCGGATCTGAGCGGTGGTATGGGGGGCGCGTCAACGCCGGCAGAGCCCGCACAGCCGCAGGGTGAAGTGCGCGCCATCAGCAACGATACGCTGCAAAGTGAAGATGCGACAGGCGCCCCGGTGAAAAGCAGTGGTTTCCTTGGCGCACCCACCACGTTAGCGTCGGGCGTGATTGAAACGAATGAACCTGCTCCAGCGCCTGCGCCTGTCGTTACTGCGCCCGCAGCACAACCCGCCCCGGTAACTGCGCCGGCTGCGACGCAGACTGCTGCGCCTGCGGCGGCGAGCGGCACCTACGTGGTTCAGGTTGGCGCCGTCAGCGATCGGACGCGTGCAGAGCAGTATCAGCAGCGCTTAAGCCAGCAGTTTGGCGTGCCAGGCCGCGTTGAGCAAAACGGTGCGGTATGGCGTATCCAGATGGGCCCGTTTGCCAGCAAAGCACAGGCCGCGTCCCTGCAACAGCGTTTGCAGAGCGAGGCGCAACTCCAGTCGTTTATCGCTGTTACAAAATAATTAATCGGTGGTATCCGAAATGTCAGTTTGTGTAAACCACGTTAACACTCTCATGATGAAAGTCGGATGCCTGCCCGTATAGCATTTGCTATAGTAAGGCACTTTTTTAATTCCATCACGGATGTCGTAGTTCTGACCATGAAGACCACTTTTTCTGCTCGTTTTGTGCAGCGCATGGCGCTGACCACGGCCCTTTGCGCTGCTGCGTTCTCCGCCGCTCACGCTGATGACCTGAACATCAAGACCATGATCCCTGGCGTTCCGCAGATCGACGCGGAATCCTACATCCTGATTGATTACAACTCCGGCAAAGTTCTGGCAGAACAGAACGCCGATGTCCGCCGCGATCCGGCCAGCCTGACCAAAATGATGACCAGCTACGTTATCGGCCAGGCGATGAAGGCAGGTAAATTCAAAGAAACCGACCTGGTAACTATCGGTAACGACGCGTGGGCGACCGGTAACCCGGTGTTCAAAGGTTCATCGCTGATGTTCCTGAAGCCAGGCATGCAGGTTCCCGTCTCTCAGCTGATTCGCGGCATTAACTTGCAGTCCGGTAACGACGCCTGCGTGGCAATGGCCGACTTTGCCGCAGGCAGCCAGGACGCGTTTGTGGGTCTGATGAACAGCTACGTCTCCGCGCTGGGCCTGAAAAACACCCACTTCCAGACCGTTCACGGCCTGGATGCGGAAGGCCAGTACAGCTCCGCGCGTGACATGGCGCTGATTGGTCAGGCGCTGATCCGCGATGTGCCAAACGAATACTCTATCTACAAAGAGAAAGAGTTCACCTTTAACGGCATTCGTCAGACCAACCGTAACGGCCTGCTGTGGGATAACAGCCTGAACGTCGACGGCATTAAAACCGGTCACACCGACAAAGCCGGCTATAACCTGGTGGCCTCCGCTACTGAAGGCCAGATGCGTCTGATCTCCGCCGTGATGGGAGGCCGCACGTTTAAAGGACGCGAAACAGAAAGCAAAAAACTGCTGACCTGGGGCTTCCGCTTCTTCGAAACCGTGAACCCGCTGAAGGCCGGTAAAGAATTTGCTTCTGAGCCCGTCTGGTTTGGCGATAACGACCGTGCTTCCCTGGGCGTGGACAAAGATCTCTATCTGACAATCCCACGCGGGCGCATGAAAGATCTGAAAGCCAGCTACGTGCTGAACACCACCGAACTGCACGCCCCGCTGCAAAAGAATCAGGTTGTGGGTACCATCAACTTCCAGCTGGATGGCAAAACCATCGATCAGCGCCCACTGGTGGTGCTGGAAGAAATTCCTGAAGGCAATTTCTTCGGCAAAATCATTGATTACATTAAGCTGATGTTCCATCACTGGTTTGGTTAAAAATTGAACACTTGAAAGTGTGATTTTGATCCCCATATACTACGTATCAGTAAAACTCCCGCCCCGTGGCGGGAGTTATTATTTTTTATACACACGCCGGAGCTGACATGAAAACCAAACTTAACGAACTGCTTGAATTCCCTACCCCTTTTACTTACAAAGTAATGGGTCTGGCGAAACCTGAGCTGGTTGATCAGGTGGTTGAAGTGGTACAGCGCCATGCGCCGGGCGACTACTCTCCATCAGTCAAACCGAGCAGCAAAGGTAACTACCACTCGGTCTCAATCACCATTACTGCAACACACATTGAGCAGGTAGAGACCCTGTACGAAGAGCTCGGCAATATCGAAATTGTTCGTATGGTACTGTAGTCCCTCTGCGGTTGCCCGGTTTGCCGGGTAACCCCCTTCCCCGCTGTGATATACTCCCCGTTACCTATTCTCCCCTGTCTTCGGAGACATCCTTTTGTACCAGGATAAAATTCTTGTCCGCCATCTTGGGCTACAGCCTTACGAGCCTGTTTCTCAGGCTATGCATGACTTTACCGATACGCGCGATGACACCACGCCTGACGAAATCTGGCTGGTTGAACACCTGCCGGTGTTCACTCAAGGCCAGGCAGGAAAAGCAGAACATTTATTGATGACGGGCGATATCCCGGTGATCCAGAGCGATCGCGGTGGACAGGTGACATACCACGGCCCTGGCCAGCAGGTGATGTATGTCTTGCTAAACCTGAAACGCAGAAAGCTGGGCGTGCGCGAGCTGGTTACCCTACTGGAACAGACCGTGGTGAACACGCTGGCTGAGTATGATATTGACGCTCATCCTCGCGCCGATGCGCCGGGCGTCTATGTTGGAGAGATGAAGATCTGTTCGCTGGGGCTGCGTATTCGTAAAGGCTGCTCGTTCCATGGGCTGGCGTTGAATATCAATATGGATCTGACCCCCTTCCAGCGCATCAACCCGTGTGGGTATGCCGGTATGGAAATGACGCAAATGTGCCAGTGGGTTGATACCGCCACGCCTGACAATATCCGCCCCGTGCTTCTGAAGAACTTTTTAGCGCTGCTTAACAATCCCGCTTACGAATATATTACTGCTTAACACCCATCCGTCAGTGGCTCGATTATTTGACGAGCCACGTCTTAATAAACGCATTTACGCTTTACAATAAACCGCATATTCTATATTTTCGAGTCGCCCATATATTAGCGACCCATATTAATTAGAACCTTAATAGAACCATTACCGGGTATCGTGTAACGTGCGTGACAATCACCCAACTGCTTGTTTTCGATAAACAATGGAAACTTACGAAAGACTTTACTGATCTCTGCAAGCATAATAAATAAATTCAACTATCATTCATATTGTGAATGAATACGGAGTAAGAGCGTGGAGCCTACTAATTTACCAGCCAAACGCCTGAATGAAACCGGCGGCGAAGATAAGCCGCAAATTTTTCGGACTTTACGTAATATTGATCTCAATTTACTGACTATTTTTGAGGCGGTATATGTCCACAAAGGTATCGTTAATGCTGCGAAAATTCTTAATCTCACGCCCTCTGCTATTAGCCAGTCCATTCAAAAATTGCGCGCGATATTTCCCGATCCGTTATTTATTCGTAAAGGCCAGGGCGTAACCCCAACCGCATACGCCACCCATCTGCATGAGTACATCAGTCAGGGCCTGGAGTCGATTCTGGGCGCGCTGGATCTCACCGGCAGTTACGATAAGCAAAGAACCATCACAATAGGCACCTCGCCCTCGGTGGGCGTTCTGGTCATGCCGGCTATTTATCAGGCTGTGAAACAGCATGCGCCGCAGCTGCTGATCCGCAACGTGCCCGTAAACGATCCGGAAACACAGCTGGCGCAATTCCAGACAGATCTGATCATCGACAGCAATACCTTCGCGGCCAGAGCATTAGGGCATAACGTTCTTTATTCCGACTCGCTGGCGCTCGTTTGCCGTCAGGATCACCCTGCGTTAAGCGCACCATTGACGCCAGAAAATCTGCGTCAATACGAACATGCCACGTTTATGGCCGAAGGACAGGGACAAGATCCGCTGCGACAGCGTATTAACGAACTGTTCCCGGACCGTCTGATCAGCTTCAGCAGTTACAATATGTTTACCCTTGCGGCCCTGCTTGGCAGCAGCGATTTGCTCTGTATCATGCCCGTGCGTCTCTTCACTCTGCTGCAAAAGTGCTGGCCGCTGGAGAGCATTCCGCTGAGCCAGCTCGCTACGGAATCTGTTGAAATCTCACTGCATTACAACAAACTAAGCCTGCGCGATCCGGTCCTGGAAAACGTCATTAACGTGATCCGTCAGGCTTTCTGATCCTGCCTTTCAGCACAAGCCCCTGCCGCATGCGGGGCAAAAGGCACAAAACAACAACTATTTTACAAATTGGCGACCTGGCAGGCTGCTTTCACGCCCCTATAAATGATATACTGCCTGTCGTTCGTTCAAAAATAGTTGATAATTACAACATTCCCTTGAATTGAAACGCTTTCCTTCGATATTCGCAACTGGAACACGCACGCTATGAGTAAACCCATTGTGATGGAACGCGGTGTTAAATACCGCGATGCCGATAAAATGGCCCTTATCCCGGTTAAAAACGTGGCTACAGAGCGCGAGGCGCTGTTAAGAAAACCGGAATGGATGAAAATTAAACTTCCGGCTGACTCTTCGCGTATCCAGGGGATCAAAGCGGCGATGCGCAAAAATGGCCTCCACTCTGTCTGTGAAGAGGCCTCCTGCCCTAACCTTGCTGAATGTTTCAATCACGGTACCGCGACGTTTATGATTCTGGGTGCCATCTGCACCCGCCGCTGTCCGTTCTGTGACGTTGCCCATGGCCGTCCTGTTGCGCCTGACGCAAACGAACCGCAAAAACTGGCGCAGACCATTGCCGATATGGCGCTGCGTTATGTGGTTATCACCTCCGTTGACCGTGACGATCTGCGCGATGGCGGTGCTCAGCATTTTGCTGACTGCATTACCGCCATCCGCGAAAAAAGCCCGAACATTAAGATTGAGACGCTGGTGCCGGACTTCCGTGGCCGAATGGACCGCGCGCTCGATATTCTGACCGCGACGCCTCCAGACGTGTTCAACCACAACCTGGAGAACGTGCCGCGTATCTACCGTCAGGTGCGTCCTGGTGCAGATTACAACTGGTCTCTGAAACTGCTGGAGCGCTTTAAAGAAGCCCATCCGCATATTCCTACCAAGTCTGGCCTGATGGTGGGTCTGGGTGAAACCAACGCTGAAATCATTGAAGTGATGCGCGATCTGCGCCGCCATGGCGTGACGATGCTGACGCTGGGCCAGTACCTACAGCCGAGCCGTCACCACCTGCCCGTACAGCGTTACGTGAGCCCGGATGAGTTCGATGAAATGAAAGCCGAAGCGATGGCGATGGGCTTTACCCACGCGGCCTGCGGCCCGTTTGTTCGCTCCTCTTATCACGCCGATATGCAGGCGAAAGGCGAAGAAGTTAAATAAACCTGTAAAATTTGCTTACAGTAAAACAAAAAACCGGCCTCGTGAGCCGGTTTTTTTATGCAAGCCTTGCAGCATTGCCATTACTCTTTGTGCGAAAGCTTCTGTGCGGTGATGTCATCTTCGGCACTTTTCTTTGCTGCCGCGTCGTCATCGTTCATTGCTTTCTTAAAGCCCTTAATGGCAGCACCCAGGTCTCCACCCAGCGTGCGTAACTTCTTGGTACCGAACAGCAGGACGACCAGTGCGGCAACCACCAGCAGTTTGGTAATACTAATCTCACCCATAAATACCTTCTTTACATGAAACAGGCTGCATTCAGCGCCAAAGAAACCTGAACGTATTAACGGTCATCAGGCGCGCGCACACAATAGCAATCTGTAACAAGGTGAATCAAGCATTGTTGAAAAAAACATCATATTAATTGCGGTGGCGCAAATCTGCGGTTACGCAGAACAGGTAATTGCTCACGCGCAAGCGCGATTCGGTCTGATATTATCTCCGTCAGCAGTAGCGCAGGCGACTCCGCCGCCGCCGCAACGGTCACTCCCAGCGGATCAACAACCCTGCTCTGCCCGATATTCCTGTTACCACATTCCCCTGCGGCAACCACATAACAGGTGGTATCCAGCGCGCGTGCGGTCAGCAGCGTGGCCCAGTGATGCTCCTTAAGCGGGCCTCTGACCCACGCGGCAGGCAGCACCAGCACCTCTGCCCCCTGCAATGCCAGATTCAGCGCCAGCTCGGGAAAACGGATATCGTAGCAGGTCATCAGGCCAACCTTAAAACCGTCCACCTCAATCAGCGGCGGAATAATACTCCCCGGATCGACCAGCCGCGACTCCTGGATGCTGAACGCATCATACAGATGTAGCTTGGCGTAACTCGCGACAATCGCACCTTCACGAATCGCCACCAGCGTGTTCACCGCGCGTCCCGGCGTGGAGGGAACATGAACAGTCAAAATGGTGGTGAGCGCGTTGCCAGCGCTCTCGGCCAGAAGTCGTTTCAAAAACGCCCCCTCCAGCATTTGCGCAGATTTGACCGACAGGTCCGGATCGCTATCATCGCGCGCCAGTAACGCTTCCGGAAGCACCAGCAGCGCCGCCCCTTTTTGCGTTGCCTGGTCCATCAGGGAGACGCATTTGCGCGCATTTTCATTCCAGTCCGGCGTCACCGCGAACTGCCCTACTGCTACATACATAATTGTCTCCCGGTTAAAAACAGCGTTACACTCGACGCATTCACACAGCAAACAGCAGGTAATGACAGTGTTACAACTACTTATAGCCGTTTTTATTGGTGGGGGCACGGGTAGCGTTGCGCGGTGGCTCTTAAGCATGCGGTTTAACCCTGTGCATCAGGCCATTCCGATGGGCACACTGGCAGCAAATCTGCTTGGCGCATTTATTATTGGCATGGGGCTAGCGTGGTTCAACCGCATGACCCATATTGACCCCATGTGGAAGGTGCTGATCACGACCGGTTTCTGCGGCGGCTTAACGACGTTTTCGACCTTCTCTGCGGAAGTAGTATTTCTGTTTCAGGAAGGACGGATGGGCTGGGCGCTGACGAATATCGCCGTTAACATGCTTGGCTCGTTTGCGATGACCGCGATCGCATTCTGGTTATTTTCCCCCGCCAGCGGACAGTAAACGCGGCACCCTTAATGTTGGCTTAACTTTTCTCTGTCACTCTTGGCGCAATACTGACTGAGGGTGAGAGCATGAAAGAGAATCTGTTGAGCGCGGGCATGGTACTGCTAAGCGTTGCGATCGTCGCCAGCTTTCTGAAGATCTATCTTATGGGTTGATTCAGAACGAAAAAAACCCGCTCATTGAGCGGGTTTTGAAATTCTTGCTGACGCGCCTGAATTACAGAGCGATTACGTTAGCAGCAGAAGGGCCTTTGGCACCGTTAGTGATTTCGAACTCTACGCGCTGACCTTCAGCCAGAGTTTTGAAACCATTAGACTGGATTGCAGAGAAGTGTACGAACACGTCTTTGCTGCCATCTTCAGGAGTAATGAAACCGAATCCTTTGGACTCATTAAACCACTTAACGTTACCTTTAATCTTAGACATCAAAATTACCTTTACATTAAAAAACGACACAAATGCTGTGTCGGGTATCAGTACAACAATTGTGAGGCGTTTTGTCCAGCGGATCTTTGATAAAAAGTGACAAAAGTCGCGTTAATTTTCGCTGTCCGATTTTTATCCTTTACATTTCAATGTCTGTGCATTTTTTGGCCGATTCATCACCCGAAATCAGTTAAAACTGGAACCGCATCCAGGCAAAGTAAACGTTACCGTTGTTATACGTACCCGGTATGTAGGTCATCTGAAACGTCGCCGGGCCGTAACCGATAGAGGCAAGCGGCAACAGCACCGGGACAGGAATGTATTTCCAGTTATCACGCGCCGTCACCCCTGCCGTATAGCCTAAACCCAGATGGAAATTGTCGTCTGATAACGGACGCCAGGTTTTTTCCCAGCCGTAGCCACCGATGGGCTCCCATTTGTTGTAGGAGTCCTTAAACGCCATCAGGTACAGGCCATGCCAGTTCCCTTTTTCATCCCAGCGAGACTGACCGAAGCCAGCCCCCCAGGGACGCTCGTTATAACGGTCTGTTTTTTCTTTATCGTAGGCAAAACGGGCGTGCCACGTAATGGCCGGAACATAGAGATCGTAATGCTCGGGTTCCTTCCATGTTTGCGCGACGTTATCCGTGAAGGTCGTAAACCAGCCTTTATCCGCTGTATTACCCTCTGCATTTACAACGGACGCGAACGATAACTGCCCAATAATAAACAATAAAAGAAGGGGGAATTTAAATCGTACAATCACAGTGCCATTACCCTATTTCGTATTCAGTGCAAACCTTAACACAGGATACTTGAATGAACGCTTAACGGCATGGGGGGGTATTCTTAATTAACAATCCGGTACTAAGAATAGTCTGCGTACCGGAAATCTGCCTGACTGAATAAGCGCATGCAGATGGCATATTTAACTCTGATGTAACAATTTATGCTGCGCAGGAATATCCGACATTCACAGCCGTGGTGCGGTAATCTTCCTGCCGCCATCGCTGCGACGGTACAGCGCCGGGCCGCGGCCAGGGCACGTTCGCGTGCTTCAACGCTTTTCGAAGCGAGATGCTGGGACAACAGCACGCCACACCCAAAAAATTAACACTTAAATATCAATTTAATGACATATAATCTCTATTCATCCGGTCAATAAGGACATAAGATAAATGACGCAGGATGAGCAAAAATATCATCATCATTGCCTTTAGTCGTCGCTTTCTTGATTTTAATCAGCAAGGACTGGCCATTTATTCGGCACATTTCAGGCTGCTTTTTTATTGATTATTTGTCCTCTCGGGCAGCAAGGATACAGGGGAAATCATGCTTACTTTTCTCGAACTCCTCATTGGAGTCGTGGTCATTGTCGGTGTAGCGCGCTACATCATTAAAGGATACTTTGCCACCGGCGTGTTATTTGTCGGCGGCCTTGCGCTGCTCATCATTAGCGCGCTAATGGGTCATCAGGTATTACCCGCCAGTGAAGCCAGCACGGGATATACCGCCACCGATATTGTGGAATATATAAAAATTCTGCTGATGAGCCGCGGCGGCGATCTGGGCATGATGATCATGATGCTCTGCGGTTTTGCCGCCTACATGACCCATATCGGCGCGAATGATATGGTGGTGAAGCTGGCCTCTAAACCGCTGCAATATATTAACTCCCCCTACCTGCTGATGGTCGCGGCCTATTTCCTGGCCTGCCTGATGTCGTTAGCCGTTTCCTCAGCCACAGGCCTCGGCGTGCTGTTGATGGCGACGTTATTCCCGGTGATGGTTAACGTCGGGATCAGCCGTGGCGCAGCGGCGGCTATTTGCGCCTCTCCGGCGGCAATTATCCTCTCCCCTACTTCCGGTGACGTAGTGCTGGCCGCAAAAGCAGCGGAAATGTCGCTGATTGACTTCGCCTTCAAAACCACGCTGCCGATCTCTATTACCGCTATTCTCGGTATGGGCGTGGCGCACTTCTTCTGGCAGCGCTATCTCGATAAGAAAGAGAACGTCAGCCATGAAATGATGAACGTCAGCGAAATCACCACTACCGCCCCGGCGTTTTATTCCATCCTGCCGTTCACCCCGATTATTGGCGTGCTTATTTTTGACGGCAAATGGGGTCCGCAGCTGCACATCATCACTATCCTGGTGATCTGTATGCTGCTGGCGGCCATCCTCGAATTTGTCCGTGGCTTTAATACCCAGAAAGTGTTCACTGGTCTGGAAGTCGCCTTCCGCGGTATGGCAGACGCCTTCGCGGGCGTGGTAATGCTGCTGGTTGCCGCAGGGGTATTTGCCCAAGGGCTGAGCACTATCGGCTTTATTCAGAGCCTGATCTCTATCGCCACCTCGTTCGGCTCGGCCAGTATTATCCTGATGCTGGTACTGGTGGTGCTGACCATGCTGGCGGCGATGACCACCGGCTCCGGTAACGCGCCTTTCTACGCCTTTGTTGAGATGATCCCTAAGCTGGCACACACCTCCGGCATCAACCCGGCTTACCTGTCCATTCCAATGCTTCAGGCCTCTAACCTGGGTCGTACCATCTCTCCGGTATCGGGCGTGGTGGTTGCGGTTGCGGGGATGGCAAAAATCTCTCCGTTTGAAGTGGTAAAACGCACGTCAGTGCCGGTGCTGGTTGGTCTGATTATCGTCATCATCGCCACCGAAGTGCTGGTACCCGGCGCTGCCTAAGCGAAATTCCTGGTTTCCAAAAAGCGCCTGCTGGCGCTTTTTGTGCTTTAATAACCCCCAGAAATTAATCGCGCCCAACCAATCAGGAAAGCAAATGTTCAGGAAGGATATCGTTATCCCGTCTGGCGCAGTAGCGCTTGCACTCTGTGTCTTCTCACTCCAGGCGGACCCTCTTAAGGCAACGCAGTACGGCGATTTCGATCGCTACGTTCTGGCGCTTTCCTGGCAAACCGGATTTTGCCAAAGCATGGTCGAACGTAACCGCGACGAACCGGACGAGTGCCGGCTGCAAAAAGAGAGCAACAACAAAACCGATTTTCTGACCGTCCACGGCTTATGGCCCGGCCTGCCGAAATCGATCGCTGCTCGCGGCGTGGATGAACGCCGCTGGATGCGCTTCGGCTGCGCCACGCGTCCGGTGCCGAACATGCCGGAAGCAAAAGCCAGCCGCAAATGTGCCGCCGCAGAAACCGGACTATCGCTCTCGGGCGCGGCAAAGCTGAACAGCGTGATGCCCGGCGCGGGCGGCAACTCCTGCCTTGAACGTTATGAATACGCGAAACACGGCGTCTGCTTTGGTTTTGATCCCGACGCCTACTTCGGCACCATGGTGCGCATGAACCAGGAAGTGAAGAGTAGCGCAGTAGGGGAATTTCTGGCGGAAAACTACGGCAAAACCGTACGCCGCAGCGACTTTGATGCCGCCGTGGCCAAAAGCTGGGGGAAGCAGAACGTAAAAGCCTTCAAGCTTACCTGCCATGGCAATCCGGCCTATTTGACCGAAATGCAAATCTCGCTGAAATCCAGCACCATTAACCAGCCGCTCTCTGCCGGCTCCTTTGCTCCGCAGCCGCATCCGGGCAACTGCGGTAAACAGTTCGTCATCGATAAAGCCGGTTACTGATTGTTCCTGCGCGCGTCCGGGCGTACCAGATCGAACCGATGGCTGTCGCTGATGGCGTAATAGGCCGTCGGTCCACCCGCACGCAGAATGGGCTGCGCTTTTGCGGTCTGGTAAATCCCCTCTTCCAGCAGACTTTCGGCGATATGGACGCCCACCACTTCGCCGAGCACCAGCCAGGTATCAATCGGCGTCCCGTCCGCGCCGGTAAGCTGAATGCACTGCGATAATCGACACTCGAAATTAACCGGGCTTTCCGCCACGCGCGGCGCGCCCACAAGCTGGCTGGCTACGGGCGTCAGGCCGGCAAAGGTAAATTCATCCTCACCATGAGGCAGCGTGACGGAGGTTTCATTCATCGCCTCGGCCAAATCGCGCGTAGCGAGATTCCAGACAAACTCACCGGTTTCGGTAATATTCCGCACGCTGTCTTTCCAGCCGTTGCTGGAAAAACCAATGATTGGGGGGCGATAGTTAAAGCAGTTAAAGAAGCTGTACGGGGCCAGGTTCAGCTGTCCGGCCTTATCACTGGATGAGATCCAGCCAATCGGACGCGGGCCGATAATGGCATTCAGCGGGTCGTGCGGCAGGCCGTGCCCCTGAGAAGGTTGGTAAAAGTACATATCGCTCTCTCTACGGTGGGCTGCAACGCGCATTGCCCGGGTTCGGTCTTCCCAGACTAACGAAATTTCCGTTCAGCGTGAATCGGGGGCCGGGTTTATTGCCAAAAATTCATATGGCGCATGATTGTGACGTTCATCACTTCAAACTTACGGGTTCAGACAGTATCATCAGATAAGTTAAACCCTCGCTGCCAGACGGCGAGGGTTTTCTTTTGGATTGGTTTCTGCGTTACACGCAGCATTAACGACATGGAGTAAAAATGTCCAGACCTACGATTATCATCAATGAACTCGACGCAGAACGTATTGACCGCCTGTTGGAAAAACCAGAATTTGCCTCGCTGCCGGTAGCGGATGCGCTGAACGAGGAGCTAGACCGGGCGCAGATGTGTACGCCTGAAACCATGCCGCATGATGTGGTCACCATGAACAGCCAGGTGAAGTTCCGCAACCTGACGACCGGGGAAGAACTGACCCGCACGCTGGTCTACCCGGCGCAGATGACCGACAGCAGCACGCAGCTTTCGGTGCTGGCCCCCGTGGGCGCGGCGCTGCTTGGGCTGCGCACGGGCGATACCATCCACTGGGAACTCCCGGGCGGCGCCTCGGCCCATCTGGAAGTGCTTGAGCTGCTCTACCAGCCCGAAGCCGCGGGCGATTACCTGCGTTAATCCCTTCTGAACAAGCGACCCCGCTTTGCACAGAGGATGCGTCTGCATCCTCTTTCCGCAAAATCACCCGAGAGTGTCAGTGAGAGGCCTCACACGACGCCGCCGGGGAAAGCATTCACCAGCCCTTTCACCTTCTGCTGTGCGGCCTCCGGGGTATCTGCGCCAGGCACCAGGATCACCTTGCGGCACTCCTCCTCGCGTTTTTCGAAAATCTTATAGGCGCGCTCCGCGTCGGCCAGCGGAAGGTAATGGGTCACAATATCTTCCGGCGTGAGCAGCCCCTTTTCGATGAGCGGCAGCAGCTCTCCCAGCCAGGCATGGACGTGCGTCTGGCCCATCTTAAAGCTCAGCCCCTTATCGAAGGCATCGCCAAACAGGAAGCCGTGGATAAACCCGGCATACACGCCCGGCACGCTGACCACGCCACC
Organism: Enterobacter cloacae complex sp. I2; assembly: GCF_014896205.1. Lineage (NCBI taxonomy): Bacteria > Pseudomonadati > Pseudomonadota > Gammaproteobacteria > Enterobacterales > Enterobacteriaceae > Enterobacter > Enterobacter cloacae complex sp. I2. The sequence continues at coordinate 100,186 of NZ_JADBRA010000008.1, read as the reverse complement.
GCGTCGCACCGCCGCAATGCACTGGCGCAGGGCTTTGCCGCTGCTGCCTTCAATTTTCAGGTTACTGAGGATCGTTTCCGTCGTGCTGCCTTTGGCCTCAAACCCGACGGCATCAATGACCGCATCCACCCCGCGCTGCCCGGCCGTTTGCTCAATGATTTTCTCCGCCGCGTCGTTATCGTCATCAAAGTTAATCGGGATGGCGCCATAGCGCTCCTGAGCAAACCGCAGCCGGTAAGGGTGATGGTCAACCACGAAAATCTGCTCTGCGCCAAGCAGACGCGCGCAGGCAATGGTCAGTAGCCCCACTGGTCCGGCCCCGAATACGGCGACGCTGGAGCCCTTCTGGATCTGAGCATTTTTCGCCGCCTGCCAGGCGGTTGGCAGAATATCGGACAGGAAAAGCGCTTTGTCATCAGACAACAGCTGCGGCACTTTAAACGGCCCCACGTTACCTTTCGGCACGCGCACGTACTCGGCCTGTCCGCCCGGCACGCCGCCGTAGAGATGGCTGTAGCCAAACAGCGCCGCAGGAGCGGGAATTTGCTTTTTGTTCAGCGCCGCGCCCTGCCCGCGGTTCGTGTTTTCGCAGGCCGCGTACTGCTGCATCTGGCAAAAGAAGCAGTCGCCGCAGGCGATCACAAACGGGATCACCACCCGGTCGCCTTTCTGCACGTTTTTCACCTCGCTTCCGCACTCCACCACTTCGCCCATAAATTCATGACCAAAGATATCGCCGTGCTGGACCTTGGGAATTTTTCCGCGATAAAGATGCAGATCGGAACCACAGATCGCCGTGGCCGTTACGCGCAGGATGATATCGTCTGGCTGTTCAATGCCCGGGTCAGGCACGTTATCAACCCGAACATGGTGTGGACCGTGATAGGTGAGAGCTTTCATGCAACCTCCGAAAGGGTGTGGGTTAGCTTATAAAAGGGTAGCTACCCCACGGGATCTGCCCCGGAATCCGGCTGTTTTGAGATTTATCCTGGCGAAATGAAAAAGTGCTGTCGGGATTACAGAAACCATTTATATTTTGTGGTTGAATGATTTCAGCGTTTATAAACAAGGAGAAACGGTTATGTATCAAACAATCATTATGCCGGTTGATGTTTTCGAAATGGAACTGAGTGATAAAGCTGTACGTCACGCGGAATTTCTCGCGCAGCAGGACGGAATTATTCATCTTCTGCATGTCTTACCGGGCTCTGCCAGCCTGAGCCTGCACCGCTTTGCTGCCGACGTGCGTCGTTTTGAAGAGCATTTACAGCACGAAGCCGAGACGCGCCTGCAAACCATGGTCGGGCATTTCAGCATCGACCCTTCCCGCATTAAAACTCACGTTCGCTTCGGCAGCGTTCGCGACGCCGTTAACGAGCTGGCCGCGGAGCTGAATGCGGACGTAGTGGTGATCGGTTCACGTAATCCTTCCATCACCACGCACCTGCTGGGATCGAACGCGTCCAGCGTGATTCGCCACACCCACATTCCGGTGATGGTCGTCAGATAAAAAAAGAGGCCACCTTCTGGTGGCCTCTTGCATTGCAGGTATAGTCTTGCTTTCTTTTGTTATGCGGTTTTGGTGCGGATCAGGTAATCAAACGAGCTCAGCGACGCTTTCGCACCTTCGCCGGTGGCGATGATGATCTGCTTGTACGGCACGGTGGTGCAGTCGCCCGCCGCAAATACCCCTTTCACGCTGGTTTCGCATTTCGCATCAATGATGATCTCGCCCATGCGGTTGCGCTCAATCGCGCCTTCCAGCCAGGTGGTGTTTGGCAGCAGACCAATCTGAACGAAGATCCCCGCCAGCGGTACACTGTGGATATCGCCGCTCACGCGGTCGCGGTATTCCAGGCCGGTCACCTTGCTGCCGTCGCCTTTCACTTCCGTCGTCTGGGCATTCAACACAATGTCGACGTTATTCAGGCTACGCACTTTGTCCTGCAACACCTGGTCCGCTTTCATCTCTGGGGCGAACTCCAGCAGGGTAACGTGTTCAACAATCCCCGCCAGATCGATAGCCGCTTCCACGCCGGAGTTACCGCCGCCGATCACCGCTACGCGTTTGCCTTTGAACAGCGGGCCGTCGCAGTGCGGGCAGTAGGTCACGCCTTTGGTGCGATACTGATCTTCACCCGGCACGTTCATGTTGCGCCATTTCGCGCCGGTGGCAATGATCACGCTGCGCGCTTTCAGCACCGCGCCAGAGGCGGTTTCAATCTGGTGTAAGCCACCTTCTACCGCCGCCGGAACCAGTTTGCTGGCGCTCTGGCTGTCGATGACGTCCACAGCGTAATCGCTGACGTGCGCCTTCAACGCACCGGCCAGCTTCTGACCTTCGGTTTTCGGCACGGAAATGTAGTTTTCGATGTCTACCGTATCGAGCACCTGACCACCGAAACGCTCGCCCATCAGGCCGGTGCGGATCCCTTTACGTGCGGAGTAAACCGCTGCCGCCGCGCCCGCAGGGCCGGAACCGACAATCAGCACATCGTACGCATCGCGTTTGTTCAGCTCTTCCGCCGCGCGTTTTTCCGCGCCGGTATCCACTTTCGCGACGATCTCCGTCAGCGTCATGCGGCCTTGACCGAACTCCTGACCGTTCAGATACACCGCCGGAACGCCCATCACGTTGCGATCGGTGATTTCATTCTGGAACGTGCCGCCGTCAATCGCCGTATGCTTGATGCGCGGGTTCAGAACCGACATCAGGTTGAGCGCCTGCACCACGTCCGGGCAGTTGTGGCAGGAGAGCGAATAATAGGTTTCAAACTCAAAATCACCGTCGATATCGCGGATCTGCTCCAGCAGGGTCTGCGCTTCTTTCGACGGGTGACCACCGGTCCACAGCAGCGCCAGCACCAGTGAGGTAAATTCATGTCCCAGCGGAGAGCCGGCAAAACGCGGTCCCTTGTCCGAGCCCGGGTTAGTAATCAGGAAAGAAGGTTTACGAACCGCAAGCGAATTGTCTTCTTTGAAGGTCACTTTCGGCGACAGCTCAGCGATCTCTGCCAGCAGCTCTTTGATTTCTGCCGATTTCGCGCTGTCGTCCAGCGTGGCAATCAGCTCAACGGGTTTGGTCAGTTTCTCAAGGTAGGCCTTGAGCTGGGTTTTCATATTGGTGTCGAGCATGGTTCTTCCCTCTCTTAAGACGTCATCATGCAAGCTGCCTTTGCGGGCGGCCTGAATGCAACTTGCATCATGGTGCTGGAATGAAATGGGCGCGGGTGCGCCCATTGATTGCCGGGGGCACTTCGTTTACCCGGCCTACGATACCGTAGGCCTGTGCAAGCGCAGCGCCGCCAGGCTTTACAGACTTAGATCTTGCCGACCAGGTCTAAAGATGGCGCCAGAGTTGCTTCGCCTTCTTTCCATTTCGCCGGGCACACTTCGCCTGGGTGAGAAGCAACGTACTGTGCCGCTTTCACTTTACGCAGCAGGTCAGATGCATCACGGCCGATACCTTCAGCGGTAACTTCGATAGCCTGGATAATACCCTGCGGGTCAACAACGAAGGTTGCACGGTCTGCCAGGCCTTCATCTTCACGCATGTTGTCGAAGTTACGGGTCAGGGCGCCAGTCGGGTCGCCGATCATCGCGTATTTGATTTTCGCGATGGTTTCAGAGCTGCTGTGCCACGCTTTGTGGGTGAAGTGGGTATCGGTAGACACTGAGTAAACGTCTACGCCCAGCTTTTGCAGTTCGTCGTAATGGTCAGCAACGTCGCCCAGTTCAGTCGGACAAACGAAGGTGAAGTCAGCCGGATAGAAGAAGAAGACGCTCCAGCGACCTTCAGTATCTTTCTCGGTAACTTCAATGAACTCACCGTTTTTGAACGCCTGGTTTTTGAAAGGTTTAATTTTGGTGTTAATCAAGGACATCTGTACTTCCTCCGTGTTTTCGTTGAGATGTAAGGTAACCAACTTTGCTCATCGGGGCTAATGCGTATGCTTTATCAAATCAATCAGCCAAACCTTACAACGGCAACAAGACAGCAAGGTGAACTCTTTACAGGAAAGCCTGAAAGTAAAAAGGCCGCCTCAACGGGCGGCCCTGATACCTGAATTCCCCGCAGGTACATTCAGTGCCAGCCGAAGCTGGCGTTGCGTTGCGCTCTACTTACCTTGTATCAAGGCGGTAACAGCACCCTGATTACACCACCCGTACAGGCATTGAGCAATCCTTAACAGGGGCATTCCTGTCTATGGCTCTGATAGGTTTAACCGAACAGTCATAACCGCCTGACTAAATCAAAACGGGTGATGAATAAGAGGCAATATATAAATGTCAATTACCCTTTAATTTATTATCGCTCTGTTTAAAGATAAAATTATCTTAATCACATCTGAAGTTCTATTTCATTAATGCGACAGCGTGATATATTAAGATGACTTAAATATCTTTTTAAGTCGTTAACCAAAAGGATTGTAAATGGTTAGCTTTAATCTATAGTTATCAACAATATGTCATACCCGCACATACGGCACAGTCAGGATGAAACATGGCAAACCTTTACGATCTTAAAAAGTTCGATCTTAACCTGTTAGTTATTTTTGAATGCATTTATCAACATCTTAGCATCAGTAAAGCAGCGGAAATGCTTTATATCACCCCTTCCGCGGTAAGCCAGTCGCTTCAGCGCCTGCGTGGACAACTGAACGATCCGCTGTTTATTCGTTCCGGTAAAGGCATCACCCCGACGACCGTTGGCATCAATCTGCACCAGCATCTTGAGAAAAACCTCAACCAGATCGAGCAGACCATCAACCTGATGCACGATGCCGACATCAAAAAGAAGTTTGTGATTTATTGCTCGCAGATGGTCTCTCCGGGCTACCTTTATGAACCCATCCGGCTGCTGATGTCTCAGGAAAATTACGAGGTAGAACAACGCGATATGCTCGTTTCGGCAGAGTCTGCGGAGGATTTACTGGCCTACCGCAAAGCCGACCTGATCTTTACCGTTTCGCCGGTCAACAGCCGCGCCGTGGTGTGCTCTCACTTCGTGACGATTCCGTCTGTGCTGTTTTGTCGCCAGGATCATTCGCGCCTTGACGGCGAGGTCACGCTGGACCAGCTTAAGCAGGAGAAATTTACCTTCTACCAGAGCAACAATCCGGGTATTAAGGAGCTTCAGGGCCGTGCATCGGACATTTATCCTGACAGAAATATCGCCTTTCGCACGGACTCCATGAGCTCGTTTGTCTCTATGGTCAGCATGTCGGACCTGTTAGGGTATATCCCGCTTTCTATTTTTGAAACGTATAAATCGTCGCTCGGGTTAAAACGGCTTTTACCGCCGTTTGAATTACCGGCAGTTCCTATTTATATGCTGTACAACCGCTCATCGCTGAACAGTACCGTTTTTGCAACATTCATTGAAAAAATGCATAAGCTGGCGCATTAAATGTATCAATATATTGAATAACCGCTTCCCGTGAGCAGGCGCACGATATAGCAATGATGACTTGTGAATACAGACAGATAATACCATTATTGGCGTTCAATAATGTAAAAAGTCTTCAATACGCAGGACGCGATTCATCATGTCTCTCTATAAATTACCGCTTCAGGAAAATGTTCTGGAGGCGTCTACCGAACGCATAAACTGGACGCTTCAGAACCTGACGCGGGTCTGCGTCTCTTTTTCTGGCGGAAAAGATTCAACGGTTATGCTCCACCTTGTCGCGCAGCAGGCGCGGCGCTTAAAGCGAAAAATCGACGTGCTTTTTCTGGACTGGGAAGCACAGTTTTCAAGCACCATCGAGCACATCGAAAACATGCGTGTGCTGTATCAGGACGTTATCCATCACTTCTGGTGGGTGGCTCTGCCAATCACCACGCAAAATGCGCTGTCCCAGTTTCAGCCCGAATGGCAGTGCTGGGAGCCGGGCACCCGCTGGGTTCGCCTGCCGCCTGAAGATGCCATTACCGACCCACAATACTTCGCTTTTTATCAGCAAGGGATGATCTTCGAAGCCTTCGTCCGGGACTTTGCCGAATGGTATGCGCGAAGGCGTCCCGCCGCAGTGATGGTGGGCATCCGCGCCGATGAATCCTACAACCGCTTCCTGGCTATCGCCTCCGCCCGCAAGCAGCGCTTTTCCGATGACAAACCCTGGACAACCGTCGCGCAGGGCGGGCATGCCTGGTATATCTACCCTCTCTACGACTGGAAAACCGCCGACATCTGGACCTGGTTTGCCAAATCCGGCTGCCCCTATAACCCCCTCTACGACCTGATGTACCAGGCCGGCGTGCCGCCGCGCTATATGCGCATCTGTGAGCCCTTTGGCCCCGAGCAGCGTCAGGGGTTATGGCTCTATCACGTTGTGGAGCCCGATCGCTGGGCCGCCATGTGCGAACGCGTGAGCGGCGTGCGCAGCGGCGGAATTTACGCCGGGCACGATAACCACTTTTACGGCCACAGGAAGATCCTTAAGCCCGACCACCTGAGCTGGCGCGCATACGCCATGCTGTTGCTCGACAGCATGCCGCAATCGACCGCTGAACATTACCGCAATAAGGTCGCGGTGTACCTGCACTGGTATCAGAAGCGCGGGATGGCGGATATCCCCGAAACGCAGGAGGGCGATATTGGCGCGAAGGATATCCCCTCATGGCGGCGGATATGCAAGGTTCTGCTGAATAACGATTACTGGTGTCGGGCGCTCTCGTTTAGCCCAAACAAACCAAAGCACTATCAGCGCTACAGCGAACGAATGAAATCAAAACGCAAGGAGTGGGGAATTTTATGCAACAACGAATAATCAGCGAAATGGAAGCGTACCTTCAGACGTTAAGCGATGAGAAAAGAATTGACGCTATCAATGCGTTTCGCCAGGCCATCCATCAGCTCAGCCCGTTTCGCGATCAGCCCGTCGACTGCGTGCTGTGGATCAGGCAGGACGACATCAGCGCCAACGACTACAACCCCAACAACGTGGCGCCACCGGAAAAACGGCTGCTCAGCAAATCGCTGGAGCTGGACGGCTTTACCCAGCCCATCGTGGTGACAGAAAGCGAGCCGGCGCACTATGAAATCGTGGACGGATTCCATCGCCACGAAATCGGCAAAAGCAGGGCCGCGCTGAAGCGCCAGCTCAGGGGCTATCTGCCCGTCACCTGCCTGCGCAAAGATCGTCAGCAAAAGCTTGATCGGATGGCGGCCACCATTCGCCATAACCGCGCGCGGGGACGCCACCAGATTAACGCCATGTCCGACATTGTGCGGGAACTGGCCCAGCTAGGCTGGAACGACGAAAAAATCGGTAAGGAGCTGGGGATGGACGGCGACGAGGTGCTGCGCCTCAAACAGATCAACGGCCTGCTGGAGCTGTTTGCAGACCGTCGCTATTCCGAAGCCTGGACGGTGAAATAGTCAGAGCGTCGCCAGACGCTCCGCCGCCGCCAGCAGCGTCGATTCCTGCTTCGCAAAGCACAGGCGAATCAGCTTGTGCGGGAAGGGATCGGCGCAGAACACCGACAGCGGAATGGCCGCCACGCCCACCTCCTTCGTCAGCCACCGGCAAAAACTGACGTCGTCCAGATCGGATATCGCGCTGTAGTCCGCCAGCAGGAAGTAGGTCCCTTCGCAGGGCAGGATTTCCAGGCGGCTTTTGCCGAGCGCGGCCACGAACAGATCCCGACGCGCGCGGTAAAAATCCGGCAGCTCGCGATAGTGCTGCGGTTCACTGCGCAGCATGTCCGCCAGCGCCAGCTGGGCGGGCGTGTTGACCGCAAAGGTCAGGTACTGGTGCACCTTACGCAGCTCCGCGCTGATGGCCGCCGGGGCCACGCAGTACCCCACTTTCCAGCCGGTCATATGGTAAGTCTTCCCGAATGACGACACCGCAACCGCGCGCTCGCGAAGCTGCGGATGGGCCAGCACGCTGGCGTGCCCTTCCGCCGCAAAGCAGATGTGTTCGTAGACTTCATCGCTCAGGACGTAAATTTCCCGCTCGGCGATGGCCTGCCACAGCGCGGCAAAATCGGCCTGTTGCCACACCGTCGCCGACGGATTATGCGGGGTGTTCAGGATCACCAGACGAGTTTTATCACTCAGCAGCGCGGCGAACGCCTGCCAGTCAGGACGAAAGTGCGGCGGCTGGAGCGCCACGCGCTTCACCACGCCACCGGAGAGTTCAACCGCAGGCGCATAGCTGTCGTAGCTCGGGTCAAAGCAGATCACTTCATCCCCAACGCGCACCAGCGCGGTAATGGCCGCATAGAGCGCTTCGGTCGCCCCTGCGGTCACCGTGATATCGCTGTTCGCATCGGGCTGATAGCCATACAGCGCCGCCGTTTTGTCGGCAATGGCTTCCCGCAGCGCCTGCACGCCGGTCATCGGCGCATACTGATTCGCCCCCTGCGCCACGTGGTGTGCCAGACGTTCCTGTAGATATTCCGGACCGTCAAAATCGGGGAACCCCTGCGAGAGGTTAATGGCGTTGTGCTGCTGCGCCAGGGCGCTCATCTGCGTAAAGATGGTGGTACCGAGGTTAGGAAGTTTACTCTGCGGGATCAATGCGTTATTGCTCATGTTGTCGTGCCTGCTTGTAATACTTATGTTGCTGCCACTATAACACGATGTTAATCTTTGGCAATCAAGACGCTTAGACGTCTAAACCATATCAATATTCCTGGCCGAGGGGTAAAAGGAAATGACAGACAACCTGCTGCTCACACACCTGGTCGACGCCTGCCGCTGGATAGGAGCCAAAGGCTGGGCACCCGCCACCGGCGGCAATATGTCGGTGCGTCAGGACGAGCACCTCTGCTGGCTCAGCGAGTCCGGCAGGGACAAAGGCAGCCTGACCACCGACGATTTTCTACAGGTTGAGATCGCCACCAACCGCGCGCCGTCTGGCCGAAAACCCTCGGCAGAGACCGGTCTGCACACCCTCATCTATCGCCTGTTCCCGGAGGCTAACGTCGTCCTGCACGTTCACACCGTTAATGCCACGGTGCTGTCGCGTCTGGTCAAAGAAGCCGAGCTGAATATCAGCGGTTTCGAGATGCAAAAATCCCTCGCCGGACAGACCACGCATCTGGATACCGTCGCCATCCCGGTGTTTGATAACGACCAGGACATCGACGCCCTCGCCTCGCGCATCGCCCATTACGCCCAGGAGCGTCCGCTTAATTATGGTTTTCTTCTGCGCGGTCATGGCTTAACCTGCTGGGGACGTGACGTGGCCGAAGCCCGCCGTCATCTGGAAGGATTAGAATTTCTATTTGAATGCGAAATGCGTTTACGACAACTGGAGAGAGTATGATTCGCGCGATTGTGACGGATATTGAAGGGACCACCAGCGATATCCGTTTTGTCCATGATGTTTTGTTCCCCTATGCGCGTGAGCGGCTGGCGGCCTTCGTGACCGCGCAGCAGTACGCCGAGCCGGTCAAATCAATTCTGGACAACCTGCGCGATGAAATCAGCGATCCGCATGCCGGCGTAAGCGAGCTTATCAACGTGCTGTTTAGCTTTATGGATGAAGACCGCAAATCAACGGTGCTTAAAGCCCTGCAAGGCATCATCTGGCAGGAGGGCTACATCAACGGTGACTTTACCGGCCATCTCTACCCTGACGTTCTGCCCGCGCTGGAAAAATGGAAGGCGCAAGGAATTGATCTCTATGTATATTCCTCAGGCTCCGTTGCTGCGCAGAAACTGTTATTTGGCTACAGCGACGAAGGTGATATTACTCATCTGTTCAGCGGCTATTTTGACACCCACATCGGCGCCAAGCGCGAAGTACAGTCTTACCAGAACATAGCGGCGCAAACGGGCATCGCCCCGTCGCAGATCCTGTTCCTGTCGGATGTTCATCAGGAGCTGGACGCGGCTGAACAGGCGGGTTTTCGCACCCTGCAACTGATTCGCGGTGAAGATGACGGCGCGAGCCATCACCATCAGATCCACCAGTTTGACGAGATTAATCCGGAGCAGATCCCTTCATGAGCGCATTGACCATTTATTCCGATAAAGACGCAAGTCAACACCTGTGGCACAGCACCGACGCCGCCGAGATCGCTCAACAGCTGAACGCTAAGGGCGTGCGCTTTGAGCGCTGGGCGGCAGACCGTGATTTAGGGCAGGATCCTGCGCCCGAAGCCGTGATCGAAGCGTATCAACATGCGATCGACAAGCTGGTGGCGGAGAAAGGCTACCAGAGCTGGGATGTCATCAGCCTGCGCGCCGACAATCCGCAGAAAGAGGCGCTGCGCGCGAAGTTTCTCAACGAGCACACCCACGGCGAAGACGAAGTGCGCTTCTTCGTGGAAGGTGCGGGGCTGTTTTGCCTGCATATTGGCGATGAGGTGTACCAGGTACTGTGCGAGAAAAACGACCTGATTTCCGTGCCCGCCGGCACGCCGCACTGGTTTGATATGGGATCAGAGCCGAACTTTACCGCCATTCGTATTTTCGACAATCCGGAGGGATGGGTGGCGCAGTTTACCGGGGATACGATTGCGGATGCGTATCCACGCCTGGCATAGTTTCCCCCCTCTCCCACCAGGCTTTATGTCAGCACGGAACAGTCCCCTCGCCCCTCTGGGGAGAGGGTTAGGGTGAGGGGAACATACGGCTGTGGTGGTCAGTTCCATACTCAGGCATTAATTAAATACTGGCGATAATCCTCTGCACATCTGCGCCAACCAGCCTCGCCAGATGCACAAACTCCACCACGTCCAACCTACGCTCACCGTTTTCCACTTTAGCAATAAACGACTGCGGTTTTCCCAGTGCCTCCGCAAGCTGCGCCTGAGTCATCCCCTTCTCTTTACGCGCTTTCTTCAACGCGTTGATAACACGCTGGTATTCATCCGAGTAAACTGAAGCCATTGTTCCGATTCCATACAAATATCCTGAAATCGAATATCCTCCCGTTGCCTTTTTATCCCAAAACAGGATAATTGAGCGCGTAACGAACACATGTAAGGAGGACACAATGCACCATCAGAACTGGCACCCGGCCGATATTATCGCTGCACTAAAGAAACATGGAACAAGCCTGGCTGCGTTGTCACGAAAGGCTGGCCTTTCCTCATCCACGCTGGCAAACGCGCTTACCCGACCATGGCCGAAAGGTGAACTGCTTATCGCTCAGGCGCTAGACATTCCGCCTGATGTGATATGGCCGGAAAGATATTTTGATGAAAAGGGAGCGCCAATATTTCGTCAGATGAGGAATACCAAAAAGAGAAATCTTTCTTCAACATGATCAACGCATCCTCCCCCTCACCCCAGCCCTCTCCCTCAAGGGAGAGGGGGTCCATGAGCACTATCGTTTCAGCCCCTTCACATATCCCACCAGCTGATCCAGCACAATCCCCCATCCTTCGTGGAAGCCCATTTGCTCGTGCTGCTCGCGAATTTCCTTCGTCGGGTGTCGCGCTATCGCCGTGTAGCGGGTTTTGCCCTCACCCACATCCTCCAGCAGCAGGATCGCCGTCATAAATGGCTTTTCAGCTGGCTTCCAGCCCTCGGTATAACCGTCGGTAAAGACGAGCTTGTTCCCCGGGTCGATTTCAAGAAATACGCCGCGGTTATCCATCCGCTGCCCGTCCACCTCAAACACGGTGTTGAACCGCCCGCCCACGCGCAGGTCGAGGTCGCATTCGGTCACCTTATGGGGAGCAGGAATGAAGAAGTTTTTGATGTGCTCTGGCGTGGTCCAGCAGAGCCAGAGCAGGTCGCGCGGTGCATCCACCACGCGCTCCAGTTTTAAGTCTGTTTCAGGATCGAGCGTCACGATGTTGTCCTCTTAAGGGAACCCCTTAAAGGATAGCCGGACTCAGGCAAATTTCCCTGCCGCCACCTCATCCGGCGTGACCACGCCCGTGTCCAGCACCCAGCCGCTAATCAGCGAGGCGGGGGTGACGTCGAACGCCGGGTTATACACCGCCGCGTTTTCCGGCGCCCACTGCACCGCGCCAAAGCTTCCGGCAACGCCCGTCACTTCGCTGGCGGCGCGCTGCTCGATGGGGATCGCATCCCCGTTCGGGCAGGCCGGATCGAGCGTCGTTTGCGGGGCGGCCACGTAGAACGGAATGCCGTGGAATTTCGCCAGCACCGCCAGCGAGTAGGTGCCGATCTTGTTCGCCACGTCACCATTAGCGGCGATGCGATCGGCTCCCACCCACACGGCGTCCACCTGCCCTTTCGCCATCAGGCTGGCGGCCATGGAGTCGGTAATCAGCTGATACGGCACGCCCAGCTCGCCCAGCTCCCACGCGGTCAGCCTGCCGCCCTGCAACAGCGGACGGGTTTCATCCACCCACACGTTGCTGACGTTGCCTTCCTGATGCGCGCGGGCAATCACCCCCAGCGCCGTACCGACGCCCGCCGTTGCCAGCCCGCCGGTGTTGCAGTGGGTCAGCAGACGGCTCCCGGGCTTCACCAGCGCGCTGCCCGCTTTTGCAATCGCATCGCACAGCTGCCGGTCTTCGTCAATCAGGCGCAGCGCCTCAGCCACCAGCGCCGGAACGAAATCCTCCTCCCACAGCGCAAGCTTCATGCGGTCGAGGTTATTCATCAGGTTTACCGCCGTCGGGCGTGCGGCGCGAAGCGTGTCCAGCGCCGCCGTCAGCGCGTCGCGGCTTTTGCCGTTTTCCGCCAGCAGCGCCAGCAGCAGGCTTGCAGAGAGACCAATCAGCGGCGCGCCGCGCACCCGCAGAGCGTGAATATGCCCGACCAGCGTCTCTACCGTTGAGGCATCCAGCCAGCGTTTCTCCTGCGGAAGCGCCTGCTGGTCGAGAATAAAGAGCTGATTATCCGCCACCCGCAGGCTGGTCGTCTGTAATGTCTGCATGTCGTTAATTCCCTGTTGCGTTGTTGTAGCACATTGTGTCAGGATGAAATCCAGATGTATAGACGTCTACATGTCTTAATTAGTTAACTCGTGAGGAGCAGGCCATGTCGCAATACCGTACCTTTACCGCTCAGGACGCCGTGGAGTATGCCAGGCAGTTTGGCGGGCTTGACGATCCGTCATCGCTGGTAGAGGCGCAGGAAGTGGGCGACGGCAACCTCAATCTGGTTTTTAAAATTTACGACAGCGCGGGCGTCAGCCGCATCATCGTCAAGCAGGCGCTGCCCTACGTGCGCTGCGTCGGGGAGTCCTGGCCGCTGACGCTGGATCGCGCCCGCCTCGAGGCGCAAACCCTGGTCGAGCATTACAGGCATAGCCCGCAGCACACCGTAAAAATCCACCACTATGACCCGGAACTGGCGGTGATGGTGATGGAAGATCTCTCCAGCCATCGCATCTGGCGCGGCGAGCTGATCGGCAACATTTACTACCCGCAGGCGGCGCGGCAGCTGGGTGAATATCTCGCTCACACCCTGTTCCACACCAGCGATTTCTACCTGCACCCGCACGAGAAAAAAGCGCAGGTGGCGAAGTTCATCAACCCGGAGATGTGCGAGATCACTGAAGATCTGTTCTTTAACGATCCGTACCAGGTTCATGAGCGCAATAACTACCCTGCCGAGCTGGAAAATGACGTCGCCGCCCTGCGCGACGACGCCCCGCTAAAAATTGCCGTGGCCTCCCTGAAGCACCGCTTTTTCTCGCATGCCGAAGCCCTGCTGCACGGGGATATTCACAGCGGCTCGATTTTTGTGGCCGACAGCAGCCTGAAGGCCATCGACGCCGAGTTCGGCTACTTTGGCCCGATAGGCTTTGACGTCGGCACCGCCATCGGCAACCTGCTGCTGAACTTCTGCGGCCTGCCGGGACATCTGGGCATTCGTGATGCCGCCGCCGCGCGCGAGCAGCGCCTGACCGATATTCAGGAACTGTGGAACAGCTTCGCGGAACGTTTCCAGGCCCTAGCGAACGAGAAAGCCCGCGACGCCGCGCTCAGCGCGCCGGGCTATGCCTCCGCGTTCCTGAAAAAAGTCTGGCATGACGCCATCGGCTTCTGCGGCACCGAATTAATTCGCCGCAGCGTCGGGCTTTCCCACGTCGCGGATATCGATAGCATCCAGGACGAGGCGATGCGCCACGAATGCCTGCGCCACGCCATTACGCTTGGTAAAGCACTGATCGTGATTGCCGACCGCATAGACAGCGCGGAAGCGCTGGTGGCAAGGGTGCGGCAGTACAGTTGAGTGCCGTTTGTTTGCCGGGTAAGGCGCAGCCGCCACCCGGCAATAACTCACCCCAGATACTCAATCACCGACAGCCCGCCGTTATAGTCCGTGCTGTAAATAATCCCCTGCGCGTCCACAAACACGTCGCACGACTGGATCACCTGCGGGCGATTCGGCCGCGTGTCCATCATTCTCTCCGGCGCGGTGGGCACCAGTGCCCCGGTCTCCACTGGCCGATACGGGTTGGAAATGTCATACGCGCGTACCCCCGCGTTCTGATACGTCGCGAAAATCAGCGTCGAGCTGACGAAGCTTCCGGGCCGGTTCTCGTGCAGGTTGTGCGGGCCGAAATGCGCCCCTTTTGCCACGTAGTCGGTTTCATTCGGCTGCGGGAAGGTGGAAATGCTCACCGGGTTCGACGGCTCGCGAATATCAAACAGCCAGATCAGCTTCTCGCCGTCCTGCTGGTTATCCAGCACCGCTTCGTCCAGCACCACCAGCAGGGAGCGGTCCGGCAGCGGCAGCGCGGTATGCGTCCCACCGCCAAACGGCGGGCTCCAGTTGCGGTGGCTAATCAGCTGAGGTTGGGTACGGTCCTTCACGTCCAGCAGCGTTAAGCCGCCGTCGCGCCAGCTGCCGTACGCCGTATCGCCGGCGATGATCGCATGGTGCAGCGCGTAGCGCTTGCCCTCCGGCCAGTTGGGCTGTTCCCCTGCGGCCTGGTTCATCCCCGACAGCCACCAGCGCCCCGCCACCTCGGGCTTGCGCGGGTCCGCCAGGTCAATAGTCAGGAAAATATAGTCGGTAAAGCCGTCGATCAGCGCTGACACGTACGCCCAGCGTCCGCCAACGTACCAGATGCGGTGTATGCCGATACCGCTCAGCGACAGAAAGCCAATTTCGCGCGGCGCGTCGGGGGTTGAGATATCAAACACCCGCAGCCCGGCGCTCCATCCTTTATCCTGCACGTCGCTGACGGTCTCCCCCACCTGACGGGTGTAGTAGACCTTCTCGTCGGCAAAGCGGGCATCGGCAAACAGATCCCGGGCGTTGATCACCAGCAGCAGATCGTCGTGCGCCTGGAGGTGCACGTTCCAGGTGCCCGGCGGCGCAGGCACATAGCCCGCGGGTTTCGGATTTTTTGGATCGCGCACGTCCACAATGGAAAAGCCCTGCGACACCATATGGCCAATATACGCAAAGCCGCAGTGCACCATCAGCTGAACGCCGTCCGGGCGACCGCCCTGTTCGCTATGGCCGATCAGCCGCATATTGCGGCTGTATTCGGGGGTGGGTAATTGAGACACCTTGAGCTCCTTATGCCCGGTGGCGCTGCGCTTACCGGGCCTACGGGTGCAAAATGTAGGCCGGGTAAGGCGCAGCCGCCACCCGGCTTGGTTTACTTGTTTTTAGCGGTAAGCGTCGCAAACCACGGCGCGATAAAATCGTCCGTCTGGCCCCAGCCTGGAATGATTTTGCCCAGCGACGCCACGTTCACCGCCCCCGGCTGCGCGGTCAGCAGCGCCTGCGGGATCGCGGCGGCTTTGAAGTCGTAGGTGGCAGGCGTGGCTTCCCCGGCAATCTTGTTGGCGATCAGGCGTACGTTGGTCGCGCCAATCAGCTTCGGATCCACCGCCACGCTCACTGCCCACGAGCTACCCGGCTCGCGCATCAGCTGTAAGTCCTGGTTGGAGATATCAATGCTGTAGAGCTTGATCTCGGTGCGTCCATTCTCCTTCAGCGCCTTATACGCCCCCTGGCTGAAGGCGTCCCAGGTGCCCCAGATGGCGTCGATTTTCCCTTTCGGGTATTTCGCCAGGATCGCCCCCACCTTGTTGGCGGTGTCGCCCTGCACGTCAGAAGAGACCGCGCCGATGGACTCCAGCTCTTTAATCTCTGGGTACTGCTTTTGCAGTTCTTTATAGGCTGCCTGACGGCGCTCCATCGGCGGGAAGCCCGCCACCCACAGCTTGACGATGTTGGCCTTGCCGTTGAAATCTTTCGCCAGCTGGCCGAAGGAGAGATTCGTCAGGGAGGCGTCGTCCTGCTGGGTGACGGTCACGCCCGGGATCTCGCCGTTAACGGCGGTATCAAATACGGCGACCTTGATCCCGGCATCCACCGCCTTCTTCACCAGCGCGGTGGAGTACGGATCGCGGCCCTGCGACAGGATGATCCCGTCATATTTCTGGCTGATGGCCTGGTTAACAAAGTCCTGAAATTTAGCGTCATCACCGTTGCTCAAAAAGGTGCTGACCTTAAAGCCGAGCTTTTTCCCTTCCTGAATGGCCCCGGCAACAAACTGCGTGGTGTTGTCGTCCGAGCCGAGGTTACGGATCACCGCGATGCGGATCGGTCCTTCGTGGTTCGCAATGGCGGCCGGAACCGGCGCGGGCGTGGCCGCAAATCCCGGCAGAGAAGTGAGTAACCCCAGTGCCACCAAAGAGAGCGCAATCTTTTTCATTTATTATCCCGTTGTGTTGTCAGCATTTTTGTATGTAGGTGATCGCCAGCGCTACCGCGAGCACCAGCCCTTTTATTATGTCCATGGCGTAATACGGCACGGAGAGCATGACCAGCCCGTTCGACAGTACGCCGAGGATCACCGCTCCCACCAGCGTGCCCAGCGCGTTCGGCTTGCCGGAACCTGCCAGCGAGAAGCCAATCCACGCCGCTGCCACCGCATCCATCAGATAGCCGCCGCCCGCATTGACCTGCGACGATCCGATGCGCGAGGCCAGCAGAATGCCGCCCAGCCCCGCCAGCAGCGAGGCAATCACGTAGGCCGCCACCTTGTAGCGCGTGGTGCGAATGCCCGAGAGGCGCGCCGCTTCCGGGTTACCGCCAATGGCGTACATCCGGCGTCCATGGGTGGTCAGCGACAGCCCCAGCTGCGCCAGCAGCGTCACCGCCAGCATGATGATGACAATGGTCGGCACCTGTCCCAGCAGGCCAAACGCCGCCGGAATGGTGCCTTCCGCCATGTCGCCGCTCGGCAGCACCATGTTCTCGGTAATCGACCCGCCGTAGCTGTAGGTCATCGCCACGCCCTGGATGACAAACAGGCTGGCGAGCGTGGCGAGCATATCGGGGATGCGCAGGATGACGATCAGAAAGGCGTTAAACAGGCCGACCAGCGTGCAGAGCGCAAGGGTGATCAAAATTGACTCGGTAGTGCCGAAGCCGTGCCAGACGAAAAGCGAAATGACCAGCGCGTTCGCCAGCGACGCCGTGGAGCCCACGGAGAGATCGAACCCGCCGACGGTCAGGGAAATCGACACGCCAACGGCAATCACCGTCACGATGGCAATCGAGCGCAGAATATTGATGATGTTGTTCGGGTCGAGGAAGCTGTCCGACGCCAGGCCAAAGACGGCCACCAGCGCGACGACGGTGAGCAACATGCCCCATTTATAGAGAAAATCAAAAAGTTGCTGACGGCCAGACGCCGCCGCGGTCACTGAAAGGGCCTTGCTCACGACGCCGTTCCTCCGGTTGAATAATAAAGTAGTGTCTCTTCACGGGCCTCGGCCCCGGCGATTTCTGCCACGATGCGCCCGTCCCACAGCACGCAGATGCGGTCGCACAGTCCCACCAGCTCGGCAAACTCGCCGGAGGCGTAAATCACCCCTTTGCCCTCGCGCGCCAGGCCGTCAATCAGCTGGAACAGATCGGTTTTGGCCTTCACGTCCACGCCTTTGGTCGGCTCGTCGAAAATCAACACGCTGGCGTCATTACGCAACCATTTACCGATGGCAACCTTCTGCTGGTTACCGCCGGACAGACGGCGCAGCACCTGCCCCGGTCCCCGAGCGCGCACGCCGATGCGGGAAATGACCTCTTCCGCCCAGCGCCACGCCTGACGATGACCAAAAAGACTCCAGCGCGAGAAGCTGTTATCGGCGCTCACGGCAAGGTTCATGCTTACCGTCTCGTCGATAAAAATACCCTCCTTGCGCCGCTCCTCCGGCACCAGCGCAAGGCCGCGCAGCACCGAGTCTGCCGGATCGCGCGGTTTCCAGGCCTGATGGTTCAGCTCGCCACGCGCCACGCGGCTTTTGCTGGCGCCAAACAGCGCCTTGCAGAGTTCGGTTTTCCCCGCCCCCGCCAGCCCGGCAATGCCGAGGATTTCGCCTTTGCGCAGGTGCAGGGAGATGTCTTTCAACAGGACATCGTCGTGAAGCCCGTCGACGCGCAGCAGCGTCTCTTCGCCGTGCGGCGGTCGCGCGGGCGGGTAGATATCGCTCAGCTCGTGGCCCAGCATCTTCTCAACAATCTCTTCACCGCTGAGATCGGCCATCGGGCCGGACTCAATCAGCTTGCCGTCGCGCAGCACCGTTAAGGTGTCGCAGATGGCCTTCAGCTCGTGAATACGGTGGGAGATAAACACCACGCCGATGCCCTGCTCTTTTAAACGTCTCACCACCGCAAACAGACGCTCGCTTTCGTGCGCGTCCAGCGGCGCGGTGGGCTCATCAAGGATCAAAAATCGGCAATGGTGCGACAGCGCCCGCGCCAGCAAAATCTGCTGCTTTTCGGCAAGGGTGCAGCTGTCGATGGAACGGCGAACGTCCAGCGAAACATCCAGCTGCGCCAGCGCCTGCCGCGCCTGCTGACGAACGGCGCGCCAGCTGTAGCGGTGTCCCGGCTGCGCCAGCTGGTCGAGCATAATGTTCTCCGCAATGCTCAGCCCTGGGATCAGCGCCACGTCCACCTCCTGCTGCACCAGGTGGATGCCCAGCCGTTTGGCGTCCAGCGGCTCGCGGATACATACCGGCTGGTTGTTAATGCAGATTTCGCCTTCATAACGATCGTGCGTCCCGCACAGTACCGCCATCAGCGTTGATTTCCCCGCACCGTTGGCCCCGGTCAGCGCATGCACCGACCCGCCGTTCAGGGTAAAGTCCACGCGCGACAGCGCCTGAAAGCCGGAAAAGGCCAGGCTGATACCGCGCATCTCAAGGCGACTGGAAACCATCCGCGTAAATCCTTCATTACTCTTCTGATTTAGCGAATTTTTCACAGCTCCGGTTGACTGACAACGACGGAAAAGGCATAAGATAAAGCGAAATATTATTAGCCATCCGGATGTCCAGACATAACATCGGGTTAGCGCTTGCTAAAATAAGGACAACTTCATGAGCAACACCGATATTCGCGTCGTGCCCGGCCCGGCGAACTACTTTTCTCACCCGGGAAGCCTTGCGCGCCTGGATGATTTTTTTACCCCGGAACAGCTTTCCCGAGCGGTGTGGATCTACGGCGAGCGGGCGATTGAGGGCGCGCGCCCTTATCTGCCGCAGAGTTTTAACGCGCCGGGGGCAAAACAGCTGCTGTTTAAGGGCCATTGCAGCGAGCGTGACGTCACCCGTCTGGTGAACGAAGCGGGAAGCGAAGCCAGCGTGGTGATTGGCATCGGCGGCGGCGCGGTGATGGATACCGTCAAGGCCGTGGCGCGTCGTCTGGGCGTGCCGTTCGTGGGTATTCCCACCATCGCCGCCACCTGCGCGGCGTGGACGCCGCTCTCCGTCTGGTACAACGATGCCGGTCAGGCGCTACAGTTTGAGATCTTCGACGACGCCAACTTCCTGGTGCTGGTAGAGCCGCGGATCATTCTGAACGCCCCGGCAGAATATCTGCTGGCGGGCATCGGCGATACGCTGGCGAAGTGGTACGAAGCGGCGGTGCTCGCTCCTCAACCTGAGATCCTGCCGCTCACCGTGCGTCTCGGTCTCAACGGTGCGCTGGCGATCCGCGACGTGCTGCTGGAGCGCAGCGAAGAGGCGCTTGCGGACCAGCAGCGCGGCGAACAAACGCAGGCGTTCCGGGACGTGGTGGATGCCATTATTGCCGGCGGCGGTATGGTTGGCGGTTTGGGGGAGCGCTATACCCGCGTGGCGGCGGCGCACGCGGTGCATAACGGCTTAACCGTGCTGCCGCAGACGGAAAAATACCTGCACGGCACAAAAGTGGCCTACGGCATTCTGGTGCAGAGTGCCTTGCTCGGCCAGGACGACGTGCTGGCGCAGCTGGTGGCGGCGTACCAGCGTTTTAATCTGCCGACCCGGCTTCGCGAGCTGGACGTCGACATCAATAACCGCGACGAGCTGGATAGGGTTATCGCCCACACCCTGCGCCCGGTGGAGTCGATTCACTATTTACCCATTACGTTAACGCCTGAGGTTCTGCGCGCCGCGTTTGAGAAGGTGGAATCCTTCAACCGTTAATCGCGCCGACGGGCTATACCTAATGATGATTCTCACCACTCTCGTAACGAGGTCATCATGCAGATCGATTTAACAGGTAAAAAGGCGCTGGTTACCGGCGCCAGTCGTGGGCTGGGCCGGGCGATTGCGCTGTCGCTGGCGCGCGCCGGTGCTGATGTGGTTATCACCTACGAAAAATCCGTCGATAAAGCCCAGGCGGTCGTCGATGAGATTAAGGCGCTGGGGCGGCACGGCGAGGCCATTCAGGCGGACAGCGCCAGCGCGCAGGCGATTCAGGATGCGGTCACGCAGGCGGCGCGCTCCCTTGGCGGACTGGATATTCTGGTCAATAACGCCGGCATTGCGCGCGGCGGCCCGCTGGAGTCCATGACCCTGGCGGACATCGACGCCCTCATCAACGTCAACATACGCGGCGTGGTGATCGCCATTCAGGAAGCGCTGGTGCACATGTCCGACGGCGGGCGCATTATCAACATCGGCAGCTGTCTGGCGAACCGCGTGGCACAGCCGGGGATTGCCGTCTACTCAATGACCAAATCTGCCCTCAACTCCCTGACCCGCGGACTCGCCCGCGATCTTGGCCCACGCGGCATTACCGTGAACCTGGTCCATCCCGGACCGACCAACAGCGATATGAACCCGGAAGACGGGGAACAGGCTGACTCACAGCGTCAGCTTATTGCCCTGGGCCATTACGGCCAGCCGGAAGACGTCGCGGCGGCGGTCACCTTCCTCGCCAGCCCGGCTGCGGGGCAAATATCCGGCACCGGTCTGGACGTGGACGGTGGTTTGAACGCCTGATCGCAATTTTCCTGCAAGCCTCTGTCGTCCGGCAGAGGCCTTCTCGAGCGCTCTCGACGGTTCGCGTTTTGCCGCTTTCTCACGGTTTTTCTCCGCTCTACAGTACCCCATAAGAAATTCGGAATTTATCTAATAGTCTTATTATTTCCTTGTGTTTTGTGTGGGCGTACAGTGGAGGTACGGATGAAGATTGTGTGGTCAAAGAATGCAAAGAAAGAGCTTTCCAAAATTGATGGCCGATATCAGCGAAGAATCAAAGCAAAACTTGCTGAACTGGACGATCGTTCAGCTCCCCGGCCCGATATCAAAAAAATATCGGCGACAGAAAATCATTTCCGGCTACGCGTTGGCGAATACCGCATCCTGATTACACTTCGGGACAATCCCAATACCCATTGTTATGTTTTGGCCGTCAAGCGCAGAACATCAACAACTTACCTGCACGAGGAGAAAGCCACCTATGGCTGTTCAGCTAATTAAGGACGATAACGGAAAAACACAGTTCGTGGTCATGCCCTATCACGAATACTTTCGTATGTGCTTACAGATGGCAGAGATCGACGACGAAACCGATGAGGATCTGGAGGATATCGAAGTCGAACACGATTGCTATGATGACGTGGAATTGCCCGGAGAAGTATGCAGCATCATGACCTGGCAGAACGTCAGCCTACAGGCCGCGTGGCGCATTCTGCGCGGCATGTCCCAGCAGGAGGTCGCTGAGAAACTTGGCATCACCCAGTCCGCCGTGTCACAGCTGGAAGCGCTGGACTCCCGCCCGCAAAAGCGCACCCGCGAAAAGCTGGCGGCAATCTACGGCTGTAAACAGGAGCAGATCAGCCTCTATTTACCAAAAGAGGGTTAACAGCACTTCGCCCCGCCCTTGCCGCCGTAGCGGGCGTCCTGGCGGTCGCGGAAAAACTCTTCGTACGTCATTGGCGTCTGGTCCGGGTGGTTGACGCGCATATGCTCGACGTAGTTGTCGTAATCCGGCACGCCAATCATCATTTTGGCGGCCTGGCCCAGGTACTTACCTGCTTTGGAGAGGGTGTCGAACATCATTCTGGTCTCACTGAAAATGTAGGCCGGGTAAGCGCTAGCGCCACCCGGCACACGGGTTAATGCGCCCCTTTCGCCTGGGTCACAATCTCGTCCAGGTTTTCAGGCATCGGCTCGTACGGCGTCTCTTTCGCCGTCGGCGTGTCGACCTTCAGCGCCGCCAGCGCGGTTTTCAGAGAATACAACGCCAGCACCACAACCACCACCATAAAGAAGATGGTCAGCCCGGCATCCAGACGGTTGTTGAACACCAGCTGCGACAGTTGCGATTCGGTGTACTGCGCCGGGATCTTACCGCTATCGATCATCGCCTGGAACTTGTTGGCGATGGCCAGGAAGCCCACCTTGTTGTCCGGGCTGAAGGCTTTTTGCCAGCCCGCCGTCAGGGTACAGATCAGCAGCCACGCGGTTGGCACCAGCGCCACCCATGCGTAACGCTGGCGCTTCATCTTGAACAGCACCACCGCGCAGAGCATCAGCGCCATGCCCGCCAGCATCTGGTTGGCGATACCGAACAGCGGCCACAGGGTGTTGATCCCGCCCAGCGGATCGACCACGCCCTGATGCAGGAAGTAGCCCCACGCCAGCACGCACAGCGCCGTCGCCAGCAGGTTAGCCGGGAGCGAATCGGTCCGCTTCAGGTTTGGCGAGATCACCCCCAGCAGATCCTGGAGCATAAAGCGCGCCGCACGCGTACCGGCATCCACCGCCGTCAGGATAAACAGCGCCTCGAACAGAATGGCGAAGTGATACCAGAACGAGACGTCCATCAGCCCGCCCAGCGCGCCGTGCAGGATGTAGGCCATGCCCACCGCCAGCGTCGGCGCCCCGCCCGCGCGGGAGATAATTGACTGCTCGCCCACCTCATTAGCGATATGCGTCAGCGTTTCCGGGGTAATGGCAAAGCCCCAGCCGCTCACCACCTGCGCGGCAGAGGCGACCACGTCAACGGTGCCGGCCGGGGCCAGCACCGCCATCGGGCTGTTCATCGCAAAGTACACGCCCGGATCAATAATGCAGGCGGAGACCAGCGCCATAATCGCCACGAAGGACTCCATCAGCATGCCGCCGTAGCCAATCAGGCAGGCCTGATTCTCGTTGGCCAGCATCTTCGGCGTGGTCCCGGAGGCAATCAGCGCATGGAAGCCGGACACCGCGCCGCAGGCGATGGTGATAAACAGGAACGGGAACAGGTTGCCGGTCCAGACCGGGCCGGTGCCGTCAATGAATTTGGTCAGCGCAGGCATGGTCAGAGTCGGGCGCATAATCAGAATGCCGATGGCCAGCCCGACGATGGTGCCGATTTTCAGGAAGGTTGAGAGGTAGTCGCGCGGGGCCAGCAGCAGCCACACCGGCAGCACCGCCGCCACAAAGCCGTAGCCCACCAGCATCCAGGTCAGCTGCACGCCGGTAAAGTCGAAGAACGGTGCCCAGGTCGGGCTTTCCGCCACCCAGCCGCCGGAGATAATCGCGAACACCAGGAATACCAGGCCAATGACCGAGACTTCCCCGATGCGGCCCGGGCGCAGGTAGCGAATGTAGATCCCCATGAATAGCGCCAGCGGAATGGTAAAGGCGACGGTATAGGTTCCCCACGGGCTGTGGGTCAGCGCTTTCACCACGATCATCGCCAGCACCGCGAGGATGATCACCATGATCATAAAGGTCGCCACCAGCGCGATGACCCCGGCGGTCGCGCCCATCTCCTCTTTCACCAGCTCGCCCAGCGAACGACCGTCGCGACGGGTGGAGACGAACAGCACCATAAAGTCCTGCACCGCGCCCGCCAGCACCACCCCCGCGAGGATCCAGATCATCCCCGGCAGATAGCCCATCTGCGCCGCCAGCACCGGCCCTACCAGCGGGCCCGCACCGGCAATCGCCGCGAAATGGTGACCGAACAGCACTTTTTTATCGGTCGGCACGTAGTCCAGACCATCGTTGTGGCGAACGGCAGGCGTCATGCGCGTGCCGTCTACGCCCAGTACCGTCTTTGCGATATAGCGACCATAAAAACGGTACGCGATGAGATAAATGCAGACGGAGGCGACGACGATCCAGAGCGCATTGATCTGCTCCCCCCGATTGAGGGCGATGTAGCCCAGGGCAAAGGCTCCCACAACGGAGAGCGCCGCCCACGTAAGGTATTTCCCTGAGTTGTTCATAGCTGTTATCCGTTGTTGTGAAACAGTGAGATGTTACATTTTGTTTCTAGAACAACGGATAAAATTTAACAACTTTGAAACGCAATAATGCGTGGTCAAACCAGAGATTTACACTACAGTGTTAAGCCGATCACTTTCAGCTGAATGACTTACCCCAGCACCATCGTGCTCAACCGACAGGTACAGCACCGCCGCCCCTGCTCGTCGAATACCACGATCTCCCAGCTCTGGCTGGAACGCCCCAGATGCAGCGGCTGACACACGCCGCGCACCTTGCCCTGCGACACCGCGCGGTGGTGCGTGGCGTTCAGCTCCGTGCCCACCACGCTCTGCCCGTCGCGGGTCATCAGAAAACCGGCCATTGAGCCCAGCGTTTCCGCCAGCGCCGCCGAGGCGCCGCCGTGCAGCAGGCCAAACGGCTGATGGGTACGCGCATCTACCGGCATCTCCGCTTCCAGCGTGTCGTCCCCGAGGCGGGTATAGACGATGCCCAGGTGCGCCACCATCGTGTTCTGGCTGGTGGCGTTCAGCTCGTCGAGGGATAAATGACGTTTCCAGATCATCACGCCCCCAGCGTGGAGCCGCCGTCCACCACGATATCCTGCAAGGTAATATGGCTGGCGGCATCGGACGCAAGGAACAGCACGGTCGAGGCAATCTCCTGCGGACGGGCGATTTTGCCCAGCGGAATGCCGAGCTTGAACTGCTCGCCAAAGCCGCGAATGCGCTGCTGCTCCGCGTCGTCGCTTTTCCACAGGGTGCGCTGCATGTCGGTATCCGTGGAGCCGGGCGACACCAGATTACAGCGCACGCCGCTGCCTGCCAGCTCCAGCCCGACTGTCAGCGCCAGGCTTTTCAGCGCCGCCTTCGACGCGCCGTAGGCACTCATGCCGATGCGCGGGGTGTGCGCCGCGTCAGAGGCCACGGTCACTATCGCCCCGCCCTGTTGACGGCGGAACTGGCCCATCGTCTGCTGAAACAGGTTAAACGCGCCGCCGACGTTAACCGCAAAGGTCTGCTGCCAGTCCTCCAGCGAGAGCTCGTCCGTCGCGCCCATGCGCAGAATGCCCGCCGCGTTAACCAGCACGTCGAGGCGCTCAAGGGTGCCGAGTAAACGCCCGCAGACGTCGCCCACCTGCGCCGCGTCCGCCACGTCCAGCGTTTCGGTGGCAAACGGATAATCGTCCTGCGGGAAGGCCAGATCGAACCCGGTCACCCGCGCGCCCGCCTCCACAAAGGCCAGCGCGGTCGCATAGCCAATACCTTTACCCGCGCCCGTTACCCAAACCGTTTTACCGGTAAAATCGAACCCGGCCATCACTTCACCTCACGGGAGAGCAGCGCCCACCAGGCGTCGAGGGTCGGATTTTTCGCCAGCATCACGAAGTCGATGTCGCCGTGCACCTTCCGCCAGCGGGCGGCCAGCGCCATCATGCGCACTGAATCCAGACCGTAGTCGATCAGGTTTTCGTCATCCATCGGCTCGTCGGACTCGTCCAGCAGCGGCAGGATCAGCTCGCGCAGCGCGGCTTTCGTTGCCGGAACGGACGGCAGCAGCTCGTCGGTCATCACCACGCGGCCCGAACGTCCTGCCACGTATTTCAGCGACATCAGGTGCTCGTCACGGGTGAAGTCCGCCAGCGCATCGGCGATAAAGAACGGCTTGATGTCGCGCATAAAGGCGTCGGTGGCGGTGGTCATGCAGCCAATGTGGGCATACACGCCGGTAATCAGCAGCTGGTTGCGGCCGGTCTCTTTCAGCATCTGCTCCAGCGGCGAGCGGTGAAATGCGCTGTAGCGCCACTTCACCAGCACGGTGTCCGCTTCGTCCGGCGTCAGTTCAGCCACGATGCGCTGCTGCTCCGGCGAGCGGGTCAGCCCCGGCCCCCACATGTCGTTCAGCAGGGCGCGGTCTTCATCGCTCTGCTCTTTCGGCTGCGCGGTGTAGTACACCGGGATATTGTGTTCTTTGCAGTACGCGCGCAGTTTAGCGATGTTCGCCACCACCTGCTGCATCATGTCGCTATTTTCGCCCCAGAAGTTCAGGAAATACTCCTGCATATCGTGGATCAGCAGCGCGGCGCGCTCCGGCTCAAACGCCCAGTTCACCTTGTTGGTCGGCAGCTCTGCGGCGGTTGGCAGCGCATAAGCGGTTAATTTTGGAATAGCCATTCTCTGTTCCTCAGCCCCGGGCGCGTTCAGCAAGCCACAGGCGCAACTGTTTCTTATCAACTTTGCCGACCGGCGTGAGCGGAAGCGCATCCACGCTCTCCACGCGGTCCGGCAGCTTAAATTCGGCAACGCCCTGCTCGCGCAGGAAGCGGCGCACCTCAACCGCGCGCAGGGGCTGTTTCACCACCAGATACGCACAGCTTTTTTCGCCCAGCAGGCTGTCCTCCATGCTCACCAGCGCGGCGTGGATCACCGCTTCGTGGCGCAGCAGCATGTTTTCGATCTCTTCGGCGGCAATCTTTTCACCACCGCGGTTGATCTGATCTTTCTCGCGCCCCTGCACGGTGATGTAGCCCTGCTCGTCGATGGCGATCAGATCTCCTGAGCAGTAAAAACCGTTGGCATCAAAGGCGCTGGCGTTGTGCTCCGGGCTGTTGAAATAGCCGCGGAAGGTGTACGGGCCGCGCGTCATCAAACGTCCGACTTCCCCGCGCGGGAGCGGATTGCCGTCCTCGTCCGCCACCCACACCTCGTCGTCCGGACACATTGGTCGGCCCTGAGTGTTGATGATGCGTTCCGGCGCATCGTCGAGGGCGGTGTAGTTCACCAGCCCTTCCGCCATGCCAAACACCTGTTGCAGCTGGCAGCCGATTTCCGCCGGGATACGCGCCGCGAGCGTGGCGGAGAGCCGTGCGCCGCCTACCTGGAGCAGCTTCAGCGACGCAAGTTGGGCATTGCCCGCCCCTTCAGCAATCGCCTGCAACCACAGGCTGACCGCCGGCGGTACCAGCGAGGTCACGTTAACCTGATGCTGTTCAATCAGCGGGAAGCAGAGCGTGGCGCTCGGATCGTTCGCCAGCACCACGCAGCCGCCCGCCGTGAACACGCCTAACGATCCTGGCGAGCTCATGGCGTAGTTGTGCGCTGCGGGAAGCGCGTTCAGATAGCGGGTCTGCGCAGTGATACCGCAGATTTCGTTGCTGCGACGGATGCTGTAGTCGTAGTCGTTATGCGTACGCGGGATCAGCTTCGGCGTGCCGGTGCTGCCGCCGGAGAGCTGGAAGAACGCCACTTCGTCGGCGGGCGTCGGGTTAGGGATAAAATTACCCGCCGGACGGGCAATCGCCGCTTCCAGCGCGCGATCGCCCCGATCGCCACGCAGCAGTACCCCGCGCACCGAGCGATGCTCGTCGATAAACGTATTAAGAAATTCGTCGCCCGCGAACAGGGCGTGGTCGCGATCGGCAATCAGTACGGCGGGTTTGATCTGCACCGCGTAGGCGTTCAGTTCGCTGCGTTGATGGCTAAAGAGCGCGTTGACCGGCGCGACGCCAATTTGCAGCAGCGCAAAGAAAGTGATGTAAAACTCGGCCACGTTGCCGAGCTGCACCAGCGCGGTCTCACCGCGATGCAGCCCCTGCGCCTGGAGGGCAGACGCCAGATTCGTCACCGCCTCATTAAACGCGCGGTAGGTGATGTGGCGATCGCCGTCGATAATCGCGACCGCATCGCTTTGCGCATGGTCCGTCAGGATGTGGGTCAGGGGCAGATCCTGCCAGTAGCCTTTTTCACGGTAGCGGCGGGCAAAATCCTCAGGCCAGCGGGTAAAAGGGATGGTCATGGGTATTCCTTAGTGCAAACCAAACACGTTAAGCATGGTGGAGAGCTTCACGCCCGTCTCGCGCCACTCGCCCACCGGGGAGGAAGCAGGCACAATGCCCGCGCCGGCAAACAGGCGAACGGTATTTTGATGCAGCCGCGCGCAGCGGATGGTCACCACCCACTCGCCGTTGCCTTCGCTGTCGCACCAGCCAACGATGCCGCCAAACAGTTCGCGGTCGAAGGGCTCCAGCTCGGCAATAAGTTCTTTTGCCGCCTGATGCGGGAAACCGCTCAGCGCCGGGGTCGGGTGCAGCAGGCAGGCGAGCGTCAGGGCGTTTTCGTTTTCACGCGCCTCGCCTTCTACTGGCGTCGCCAGGTGCCACAGCGTCGGGGTGGTGATGAGCTGCGGGGAAGCCGGCATGCTCAGTTGATGGCTGCGCGGTTCCAGAATGGTTTTCATCGCCTGAGTCACCAGGTCGTGTTCGTGACGATCTTTTTCAGAGGCCAGCAGCTTATTGCCCGCCTCGCGATCCAGCACATCATCCGGCTGACGCCGCGCGGAGCCTGCCAGCGGCAGGGAGCTAAAGTGCGCGCCCTCTTTGCGCAGCAGCAGCTCCGGGCTGGCGCCCAGCAGCACGCCGCCGTCTTCCAGCGGCACGTGGAAGTTAAAGCTCGCCGGGTTCTGGGCGATCAAACGCTCCATCAGCGCACCGCTATCAATGGTTTTGTCGGTAGCGATATCAATCAGGCGCGACAGCACCACCTTATTCACCTGCGGCGTGGCGGTGAGCGACGCGGCGCGGGCAACCATCTCCTCGAAAACCGGCTGCGGTGGGATCTCGGTGCGTTGTTGCACGTTCAGCGTCTGTGCGCCGGAGGCGTAGCGTGCAGTCTGCTGACGCGCAGGACGAGAGAAGGTCTGCCAACGCTGCGGAATAAACAGCGACGACGGTTTGCGGGTATCGAAGGGGATCGCCCCTACCATTACCGGATGGGCAATGCCGCTGTTTTTCGCATTTCTGAAAGCCTGAGCCAGTTTTTGCTGAAAGGCCCCCGCCGGATCGTCACCGCCGACGGCGGGTTCCGAAAAACGGGCAAAACAGCCGGACGTGGTAAAACTGCGGTAAGGCGACATAAAGAAAAAGCTGTCTGATTGCAGCGTGGTCGCGGTGTGCTGAACTTCCTCAGCCAGGGACGTGTCCATATCATCCTCCTTAAAATGATAAAAGAAGCAATAATGATTATCATTTATATTTTCGTCGGCTAACCTAATCCCACAGCGCGCCGCTGTCAACCGTCGGGCCATTAACTTGTGCGACAAACGCTTGCATCCCTTCCCGGCAACCGTGAAAATGAGAAGCATTATCTTCAATAAAACAGGATGCCGCTTTGTGAAAATCGCTGCCGTTTGCCGCAATGCCCTTCTTCTGACAGGACTTTTTGTTTTAGGACTAACCTCAGCCGCCGCCGACGACTGGCCGCGCCAGGTCACCGACAGCCGCGGGGTGCACACGCTTGAGAGCAAGCCGACGCGCATTGTCTCCACCAGCGTGACCTTAACCGGCTCCCTGCTGGCCATTGACGCGCCGGTCATTGCCAGCGGTGCGACCACGCCCAATAACCGCGTGGCGGATGCGCAGGGGTTTCTGCGCCAGTGGGGCGATATCGCGAAACAGCGCAAAGTTGCCCGGCTGTATATCGGCGAGCCAAGCGCCGAAGCGGTGGCCGCCCAGATGCCGGACCTGATTCTAATCAGCGCCACCGGCGGGGATTCCGCGCTGGCGCTCTACGATCAGCTCTCCGCCATCGCCCCGACGCTTATCATCAATTACGACGACAAAAGCTGGCAGGAACTGCTGACCCAGCTGGGCACGATGACCGGGCATGAAAAACAGGCCGCTGAACGCATCGCCGAATTCGATAATCAGCTCGCGCAGGTAAAACAGCAGATGAAACTGCCGCCGCAGCCGGTGAATGCCATCGTCTATACCGCCGCTGCGCACACGGCGAACCTGTGGACGACAGAATCGGCGCAGGGCAAGCTGTTACACCAGCTGGGCTTTACGCTGGCGGCGTTACCCGATGGGCTGCAAACCTCAAAAAGCCAGGGCAAGCGTCACGACATTATTCAGCTGGGTGGAGAAAACCTGGCGACGGGGCTGAACGGCGAAGGGCTGTTCGTGTTTGCCGGCGACGAGAAAGACGTGAATGCGATTTACGCCAACCCGCTGCTGGCGCATTTACCGTCGGTGAAAAACAAGCGCGTCTGGGCGCTGGGAACGGAGACGTTCCGCCTGGATTATTACAGCGCGATGTTGGTGTTACAGCGTTTAGATTCAATTTTTAAATAATTGGCATATTCCCCGTAGGCCCGGTAAGCGCAGCGCCACCGGGCGTTTTGTCGGGTGGCGGCTACGCCTTACCCGACCTACAGGGGCTGAACCGCCGCAATTCCACCAGCGTCACCAGTAAGATCGCGCCAACCATTGCTAACACAAACCCGCTGCTGCTCGCCGACGCCACCGGAGTCATTATTGCTCCCAGCCCGCCGAGGATCGCCGCGCCAATCGCATCGCCCGTCACGTTCTGCGCCGTCCACAGGCCGTTAATACGCCCCAGCATCCCTTCCGGCGTCTGGGTCTGGATCAGGGTGTACTGTAAAAGTGAGCTGACCGCGCTCAGCCAGCCGAAAATCACCAGACACATCACCCCCAGCGCCCAGACCGGCATCAGGCTGAAGAAGCCGATGGCGATAAACGAGGCCAGCGTCGCCACCAGCATAATCAAGCCCGGACGCGCGCTTTGAGCCAGGTTACCGCTGGTCAGCGCTCCGCAGGCCGCGCCGAGTGGAATGGCGGCATACAGCACACCAATCTCTGAGGCGCTCATCTGCCACTCGCCCGCCAGCGCCGGGTAAAGCACGCGCACGGCGCTCGCCATGGTCAGCAGGCCGCCGAGCAGCGCAATGCCGCCAATCAGCGGGTTACTGAACAGAAAACGAATCGCGGCCATTAACGACTTCAGCGGGTGCTCGCGCGGCTGCGGCGGCGGTGGCAGGATCGGCAGACGCAGCAGCGTCAGCGTGGTGATAAAGGTTCCCGCCGCTGCAAGGCCATAGTTCCACGCCACGCTGCCGGTGGCCAGCAGCAGGCCGCCGACCATCGGCGAAATCACCGAGCCGAGGCGCACGGTGAGCATGGTGATCGCCCCCGCCTGCATCAGGTTCTCGCGCCCCACCAGCGCGGGCGTCGCTGCCAGCAGCGCCGTCACGCCGAGCGAGGCGAAAAAACCGTCCCACAGGCCAAGGGCATAAATCGCCACCAGCGACGGCTCCGGCAGCATCGCGTTCAGACACAGCCCGATAAAGCCCACCCCGCAGGTACCGCGCGCCAGCAGGATCAGCTTCTTACGCTCGTAGCGATCCGCCAGCACGCCACCGACCATCAGGCCGATAAACATCGCCCCGCCGGTTAAGGTCACGGATAACCCCACCAGCCAGCTGGAGTGCGTCATGGTCTGGATCTGGACGGGCACGGCGACGCCGAGCAGGCCGAGGGACAAAATGGAGATAAAACGGGCGATAAAGACCGCACGAAACGCCGGGTGCGTCTTAAGCAGGCTGAGGTTAAGCAGCCAGGATTTTTGATTCATGACAAGGCCTTGAGTCTATTTCTACCAATTCCATGGGCGCACATGCTAACATAGCCAAATAAGATAGATAACGATAATCACTATCATTATCAAATCATGGATGTTGCTATGTCGTTTTCCTCTTCTGCGGTGCGCGCCATTGCCGTGCCCGTATTATTGCTACTGCTAATCCTTGCGATTGCACTCAGCCTGCTGGTCGGCGCTAAACCGCTGCCCGCGTCCGTTATTGTCGATGCGCTCTCCGGAACCTGTCAGAGCGCCGACTGCACCATCGTGCTCGACGCTCGCCTGCCCCGTACCCTTGCCGGACTGCTGGCCGGCGGCGCGCTCGGCCTCGCGGGTGCCCTGATGCAAACCCTTACCCGTAACCCGCTGGCGGACCCCGGTATTCTCGGCGTGAACTCAGGCGCAAGCTTTGCCATCGTGCTCGGCGCAGCGCTGTTCGGGTTAACGTCGCCCTCTGAACAGCTGGTGATGGCTTTCTGCGGCGCGCTGGCGGCCTCGCTGGTGGTGGCGTTTACCGGCAGTCAGGGCGGCGGCCAGCTCAGCCCGGTACGCTTAACCCTGGCAGGCGTGGCGCTGGCGGCGGTGCTGGAAGGTCTGTCCAGCGGTATCGCCCTGCTCAACCCGGACGTGTATGACCAGCTGCGCTTCTGGCAGGCCGGTTCGCTGGATATCCGGACCCTTGAAACCTTAAACGTGGTGGCGATCCCGGTCATTATCGCCGCCGTCGTGGCGCTGTGTTTAAGCCGGTCGCTGAACAGCCTGAGCCTCGGCAGCGACACCGCGACCGCCCTCGGCAACCGCGTCGCGCGCACGCAGTTGACTGGCCTGCTCGCTATCACCGTGCTGAGCGGTAGCGCAACCGCCGTGGTCGGCCCCATCGCCTTTATCGGCCTGATGATGCCGCACATGGCGCGCTGGCTGGTGGGGTCGGACCACCGCTGGTCGCTGCCGGTCACGCTGCTGGCGACCCCTGCCCTGCTACTGTTTGCCGACGTGCTGGGCCGCCTGCTGGTGCCCGGCGAGCTGCGCGTCTCGGTGGTGAGCGCGTTTATCGGCGCGCCGGTGCTGATCTTCCTGGTACGTCGCAGACGCGGGGGTGGCGCATGATGGCTCTGTCCCGCCGTTTACTCACCAGTGTCTTCCTGCTGGCTATCGCCATTACTCTGCTGGCGGTCTGGAGCCTGCAAAGCGGTGCCGTAACGCTTGATTTCGCGCAGGTCTTTCACGCCCTCACCGGCAGTGCGCCGCGTAACATCACCATGGTGGTCACGGAATGGCGACTGCCGCGCGTGGCGATGGCGATCCTGGTGGGCGCGGCGCTCGGCGTCAGCGGCGCGATTTTCCAGTCGCTGATGCGTAACCCCCTCGGCAGCCCGGACGTGATGGGCCTGAATACCGGCGCGTGGAGCGGCGTGCTGGTGGCGATGGTGCTGTTCGGGCAGCATCTGACGGCCATTACCTTTACGGCGATGGCGGGCGGCATTCTGACCTCGCTGCTTATCTGGGCCCTGGCCTGGCGCAACGGTATCGACACCTTCCGGCTGATCATTATCGGGATCGGCATCCGCGCGATGCTGATGGCGTTTAACACCTGGCTTTTGTTGCAGGCGTCTCTGGAAACCGCGCTCTCCGCCGGGCTGTGGTATGCCGGTTCACTTAACGGCCTGACGTGGGGCAAAACCTGGCCCGCCGCACCGCTGATTTTACTGATGTTTATCGGCGCCCTGCTGCTGGTACGCCGGATGCGCCTGCTGGAGATGGGCGACGACAGCGCCTGCGCGCTGGGCGTGAGCGTTGAGCGTTCGCGTCTGATGCTGATGCTGGTGGCGGTATTGCTGACCGCAGCGTCCACCGCGATTGCCGGGCCGATCTCGTTTATTGCCCTTGTCGCGCCACATATCGCGCGGCGTCTTAGCGGCACCGCACGCTGGGGCTTGACCCAGGCTGCCCTGTGCGGTGCGATGCTGCTGCTGGCCGCCGATCTCTGCGCCCAGCGGCTGTTTATGCCTTATCAACTTCCGGTGGGCGTGGTGACCGTCAGCCTCGGCGGGATTTACCTCATCGTCTTGCTCGTTCAGGAGTCACGCAAGAAATGACAGATTCAACAACCCGCTTGCGCGGCGAAAACTTGACCCTCGGCTATGGCAAAAAAATCATTGCCCGTGATTTAACCGTCGCCATTCCGGACGGCCACTTCACCGCGATTATCGGACCGAACGGCTGCGGCAAATCGACCCTGCTGCGCACCCTGAGCCGCCTGATGTCGCCGACAGAGGGCAGCGTATTCCTCGACGGAGAGCAGATCCAGCGCTTCGCCAGCAAAGAGGTGGCGCGACGCATCGGGCTGCTGGCGCAAAATGCCACCACGCCGGGAGATATTACCGTGCAGGAGCTGGTCTCGCGCGGGCGCTACCCGCACCAGCCATTGTTTACCCGCTGGCGCAAAGAGGACGACGAGGCGGTGAAGCGCGCGATGGAGGCAACGGGCATCACCGATCTGGCTCAGCAAAGCGTGGATACCCTCTCCGGCGGACAGCGACAGCGGGCGTGGATCGCGATGGTGCTGGCGCAGGAAACCGCCATTATGCTGCTGGACGAGCCGACGACCTGGCTGGACATCAGCCATCAGATTGACCTGCTGGAGCTGCTGAGCGAGCTGAACCGCACGCAGGGGTACACCCTGGCGGCGGTGCTGCATGATTTAAATCAGGCCTGCCGCTACGCGACGCATCTGATTGCGCTGCGCGACGGCGAAATTGTGGCGCAGGGCGCGCCGAAGGAGATTGTGACGCCGGAGCTGATCGCGCGGATCTACGGCATGCGCTGCATGATTATTGACGATCCGGTGGCGGGTACACCGCTGGTGGTGCCGTTAGGTCGGCGGTAATTGCCGGACCCGGCCTACAGTCAGCTCCCGTAGGCCGGGTCCGGCGTAGCCGCCACCCGGCGCTGTTGACGTTACTCCAATATTTCCTTCAACACCGGTCCTATCTTCTCGAACGCCTGCGGTGAAATGATATCCACGTGGGCGCAGTCCTGGCTGTAGACCTCCAGCTCGCCCACCCACGGCGCCCAGGCCGTATGCGGATCCATCGTTCGCGTGCGTTCGGCAACAAACAGCGTCGCTTTACCGTCGAACCGTGAACTGTGCGCGGTGGTGAGCAGCCGCACCGCGTCCGCGTAGTTGCCTTCAATGGTGTTAAACAATTCGCTGGAGCCCTGCCCCTGCTGGGCGGCGATAAACGCCTGACGCTCGCGCTCGATCTCCGCCAGCACTTCCGGGTCCAGACCGTTGGCCTCTTTCTCCGCCCAGTTCAGGGTTTCCGGCGGCCAGGTATCCAGCAGACCAAGAAACGCCACTGCTTCGCCCTGCTCGCGCAGACGCGCCGCAATGCCCTGCGCCAGCGTGCCGCCGAGCGAATAGCCGAACAGATAATACGGTCCCTGCGGCTGCTGCTTACGCAGCGTTTTCAGGTGATGTTCTATCACCCCATCGAGATCCGCGCACTGCTGCATCGGGCCGTTTGGCCGCGGCGACTGAATGCCGGTAATCGACCAGCGCGGGCTGAGGTAGCGCGCCAGGACGCTGAACTGCCAGGCAAAGCCGGACGCCGGATGGAAGCAGAACAGCGTCGGGCCGTTGCTTTCACGCAGCGGCAGCAGGGTTTCGTACCCCAGACGCTGCGCCTGTTCGTCGCTCAGTTGCGAGTCCAGCAGCGCGCTGAGCTTGCCGACCGTCGAGGCGACCATAATCTGCCCCGGCGTGACCTTGCGGCTGAACGCACGGCCGAGCTGAGCCGCGAGGCGCATCGCCAGCAGCGAGTGGCCGCCAAGGGCAAAGAAGTCGGCGTCGATATCGTTCACTTCGCAGCCCAGCAGCGCGGAAAACGCCTGCGCCACGACGGCTTCGGTTTGCGTCTCGGGTGCGCGACCGGAGGTTTTGCTGGTCAGCTCCGGCAGCGGCAGCGCCTTGCGATCCAGCTTGCCGTTGGCGCTCAGCGGCAGCGCGCTGATTTGCAGCAGCACCACCGGCACCATATGCGGCGGCAGCTGTGCCCTGAGCGAGTCCAGCAGCGCGTCGCGATCCAGCGGTAAACCGGATTCGGACACCACATACCCCACCAGTTGGCGGGCATCGCCGCCCGTTGCCGCTGCCTGGTTGAACACGCACGCATGCGCCACGGCCTGGGCCACGTCAGGCAGTGACAGCATCGCCCGGTCGATTTCGCCCAGCTCAATGCGCTGACCGCGGATTTTCAGCTGGTCATCGCTGCGGCCCAGATATTCCACCGCCCCGTTGTCCAGCCAGCGGGCAACGTCTCCGGTGCGATACATCCGCTCGCCTGGGGCAAACGGATCGGCAATAAAGCGGCTGGCGGTGAGGTCGGGGCGTCCCAGATACCCCTGTGCCAGCTGAATGCCGGTGAGATACAGATCGCCCGCCACGCCGAACGGCACCGGGCGCATCATCGCATCCAGAATGCGCAGCCCCGTATTCCACACCGGGAAGCCAATCGGCACGCTGTTGCCCTCCACCGCCGCCAGCTCCGGGCCGTACGCCGGATACCAGCTCACGTCCACCGCCGCTTCGGTTGGGCCGTAGAGGTTGTGCAGCGGTACATGAGTGAGCTGCTCCCACTCGCGGCACAGCGCCGTTGGCAGCGCCTCGCCGCTACAGAACACCTGCTTCAGCGTCCTGCAACAGTCGACGTTTTCCGGCGTCAGCGAGGCGACAAATGCCGCCAGCATCGACGGCACGAAGTGGGTGGTGGTTACGCCATATTCTGCGAAGAAGCTCTGCATCGCCTGCGGATCGCGGTGCGCGTCCGGTTCGGCCATCACCAGCTTAGCCCCGGCGATAAACGGCCACCAAAACTCCCACACCGACACGTCAAAGCTGCACGGCGTTTTCTGCGCCACGACGTCATCCGCCGCCAGTGGATAATGATCCTGCATCCACTTCAGGCGGTTAACGATGGCGGTATGCCCCACCATCACTCCTTTCGGGCGTCCCGTTGAACCCGAGGTAAAGATGATGTACGCGGTCTGCTCCGGCTTCGCCAGCCGCAGAGGTTCAGCGTCCGTGGTCGGCAATAGCATGTTGTAACTAAGCGAAGGTATCGGCAGATCGTTAAAGCGCGGAAGCTGCGCGTCGGTGGTAATGAGGAGAGACGGTTTCGCGTCCTCCAGCATCATCCGCAGACGATCGTCCGGGTAGCCGGTATCCAGCGGCAGCCAGGCGGCACCGGCTTCAACAATGCCGTGCAGCGCCAGGGTCAGGAACACCGAACGCGGAAGCGCCACCGCCACGCTGTCGCCGGGCTTCACGCCGCGCGCGCGCAGCAGGGTTGCCAGCGCGACCACCTGCTCTCGCATCTGGCGGTAGTTCAGCTCAATATGGGCATCCGCCAGCGCGGGGGCGTCCGGCGTTTTGTTTGCCTGCTCCGCCACCAGATCCGCCAGCGTGGTGGAGGGCAGCGCCAGGCCGGTATCGTTGATGCGCGCCAGCCGGGCGTACTCCTGCTCGGATACTGTTTCCACGTCGCCACAGCGCAGGTCCGGGTTCGCGGCAATCTGCGTCAGCATCGCGTTCAGGCGCGAAACGTGGCGCTTCAGCGTCGCGTCGTCGTAACGCTGCCTGTTGGCGAGGATCTCAATGCTTAATCCGCCCTGCTCGTCCGGGAACAGCGCCAGCTCAAGATCGTTCACCGGGCCGGTCGCCAGCGTGTGGGTGATGGCCTCCACGCCGTCGATATCCAGCTGATAATCGAACACCTTCACGTTCAGCACCGGCCCAAACAAGGGTTCGTCCCCTGCGGCCCGCCCGCTGTCGCGCACGATCTGCTCGGCGTCGTAGCGCTGATGGCGGCGCATCTTTTTCAGCTGGTTCGCCAGGCGCAGCGCCAGCTCCGGCAGGCTCTCAAGCGGATTAATATTCACCGCCAGCGGCAGGACGTTAAGCACCGGGCCGGTTGCGGTCAGCGCGGCGGACCCCATGCGGCGCATAAAGATAAACCCGGCGGCGTAGTCCAGCCGTCCGGTGAGGCGGCCGAGCCACAGCGCCACCAGCGCAAGCGCCAGATCGGTGCGCTGTGCCTGCCCGGCTGCCTGCGCCAGCTGGCTAAAGGCGCGAGCGTCCATTGCAATTTTCAGGCGCAGGATGTCGGTAGTGGCGGCGCGTCCCGGCAGCGGCGCGGAGGAGAGCGAGACCGGAGGAGGAAGCTGTTTGCGCTGCCCGGCCCAGAAAGCACCGTCGCGCTGCCATGCCTCGCTGTCGCGATAGCGCTGATACTCGTCAACAACCTCGGCGAACGGGGTAAACGGTGAGGCTGGGGTGGGTTCCCCTTTCTTCCATGCAGCGTAAATCGCGGCGATCTGGCGGGTAATGGCCGGGAAACTGAAGCCATCCACCACCAGATGGTGATAGCGCTGATACCAGTACCAGCGGTTGTCACCGACCTGAATCAGCTGATGGAAAGCGAGCGGCTGACCGCTGTCCACGCGCAGATCCTGACTGAGATCGGCCTCCATCAGCGCCACGGCGGCATCGTGAGAATCAACGCGAACGATGGACGGCTCCGGCAGGATCAGGGTCTCATCGACCCACTGCCAGACCTCGCCGTTATCTTCAGCGAAACGCGTGCGCAGGGTATCGGCCTGCATCATGCCTTCAGCTATGGCTTTTGCCAGCAATGGCGCGTCGATATTGCCTTTCAGCTCGGTGTAGTGCGCCACGCTCCAGGCGTTTGGCAGCGAGGAAAGCTGCTCTGCCATCCAGATACCCGGCTGGGCGGCGACGAGAGGAAGACGGTTCATGCGCGCTCCCCCGCAAAACAGGACGGCTCAAGCGTCTGCCAGCGTTGCGCCAGCCACTGCTGGCACGCCTCCTGAGAGTGCGGTTCGCAGACCACGCGCCAGCCCGCGGGCAACTCGCACTGCTGCGGCCACAGGCTGTACTGCCCCTGGTCATTTTGCAAAATGGCGAACTGTCCCTGCGGATTATCGAAAGGATTGCTGAATTCCATACAGACTCCGTTATTGAATGAGCGGCTGCCAGAGGGTCATCAGCCCCTGCGTCAGCCCACCGCGCCAGCAAAGCGCATCGTGTCCGCCGTCAACCTGACGCCAGAATACCGGTTGCTGTGCGTGTAGTTCGGCGTAAATCGCCTGGTTTGCGCGCAAGATAAGCGGCTCATTGCGCCCGGCCTCAAGGACGATGCGCAGCCCGCGAGCGGTTTTTTCACCCGCTTTAAGTTGTTCGATGAGCAGCCCGTCCTGCTGTGCACCGCGGTGCGGCCACCAGTAAGATCCGGACTGGCTGAGGATGCAGCCAAACCGCTGCGGCCAGTTGAGGCCGGCATAGAGCGAAGAGAGCCCGCCGAAGCTCTGGCCCGCCACCACGGTGCGATCGGCGCGATCGCTGAAGGGCGCAATGCTGTTCACCTGCGGGAGAAGCTCTTCCTGCACCGCCAGCCAGAAATCAGGGTTGCAGGGCAGCTCGCGGCTGCGGTGCGCGGTGTCTATCACGTCGATCAGCACGTAAACCGCTGGCGGCAGTTTGCCTTCACGGGTGAGCGACGCCAGCGCGGGCCAGACGGGCATGCTTTCGGCCCAGAACTGCCCGTCGAGGAGGACCGCCAGCGGGCGACCGGGGTTATCATCGCCGGTGGTAAAAATCCACACGCGGCGACGGTTCTTCAGGCGCGCGCTGTTCCACGTAATGCAGACGGGCTTTTTATAAGGCGCATCGGGATGGTTCCAGCCCGGCTGAACGGGGGCCGCAGGCATTTCCAGCGCCGAGACGGCGTGCCCGCGCCCGCCGCGCCAGCTCTGCGCATTCAGCGGGTCAGAAATTGCGTGCGGCAGCAGTTTTCGCCAGCCTTCGCGCAGCGCCATGCGGTCCGGCTGATCGCCTTCAAACACTGCATCGGCAAAATCGTTTTCGTTATCGGAGGGGATAAAACAGTAGCTGCCGCGCCATTCGGGGCTGAACTCCCCCTGCCAGTGCCAGACGTCGGTATCCGGGATACGTTCAAGCGATTGCGGGCGGGCATTCTGATGGTGGTCGGTCACGCCGGTAACGTAGAGCCAGACGCGCTTGATCGTTGAGGTCTGCTGGGTTCCCGCCGGGTCCCGCCACCAGAATGTGACGCGATAGTTTTCCTCATGACGTTCCCATTCCGGCCCGTTTTTCGACTGCCACCACGCTTCACTTCCGGTTGTTAACGCCGTCACCCTTATAACCCCATGTTTAACAATATTTTTTGTTTCAGAGCAAATTTTATTGATAATATTATTGATAACTATTTGCATTTGCAATAGCGTATTGCCCGCGCTGTGGGAAGCGCGTTCATAAATAACCATAAAAGCGGGACGTACAATGAATAAGAAGATTCACTCTCTGGCCTTGCTGGTCAATTTAGGGATTTATGGCGTCGCGCTGCCCGCCATGGCAGACGACAACGCCGCCTCCGCGCAGCACGAAGACACCATGGTGATCACC
The DNA here is from genome assembly GCF_014896205.1 of Enterobacter cloacae complex sp. I2. Classification (NCBI taxonomy): domain Bacteria; kingdom Pseudomonadati; phylum Pseudomonadota; class Gammaproteobacteria; order Enterobacterales; family Enterobacteriaceae; genus Enterobacter; species Enterobacter cloacae complex sp. I2. Next base: position 59,893 of record NZ_JADBRA010000008.1, on the reverse strand, counting down.
GCCGCCGAGCAGAATTTGCAGGCGCCTGGCGTGTCGACCATCACCGCCGATGAGATCCGCAAAAACCCGCCCGCGCGGGACGTGGCGGAAATCATCCGCACCATGCCGGGCGTTAACCTGACCGGGAACTCCACCAGCGGCCAGCGGGGGAATAACCGTCAGATCGACATTCGCGGCATGGGCCCGGAAAACACCCTGATCCTGATCGACGGCAAGCCCGTCACCAGCCGCAACTCGATTCGCCTGGGCTGGCGCGGCGAGCGTGATACCCGCGGCGATACCGGCTGGGTGCCGCCGGAGATGATCGAGCGCATCGAAGTGATCCGCGGCCCGGCCGCCGCGCGCTACGGTAACGGCGCGGCGGGCGGCGTGGTGAACATCATCACCAAAAAATTCGACGACCAGTGGCACGGCTCCTGGAACACCTACCTGAACGCGCCAGAACATAAAGACGAAGGTTCTACCAAGCGCACCAACTTCAGCCTGAGCGGCCCGCTGGGCGGCGACTTCAGCTTCCGCATGTTCGGTAACCTGGACAAAACCCAGGCCGACGCGTGGGACATTAACCAGGGTCATCAGTCTGACCGCACGGGCGCTTACGCCAACACCCTGCCCGCGGGCCGCGAGGGTGTAGAGAACAAAGACATCAACGGCGTGGTGCGCTGGGACTTCGCGCCGATGCAGTCGCTGGAGTTTGAAGCGGGCTACAGCCGCCAGAACAACCTGTATGCGGGTGACACGCAGAACACCAACAACGACAACGCGCTGGTGAAGAAAAACTACGGCAAAGAGACCAACCGCATTTATCGCCAGAACTTCGCCGTAACCTGGAACGGCGGCTGGGATAACGGCATTACCACCAGCAACTGGGCGCAGTACGAACACACCCGCAACTCTCGTCTGGGCGAAGGGCTGGCGGGCGGTCTGGAAGGCCTGTTCAACAGCAATAAATTCACCGATACCGACCTGGCCGACGTGATGCTGCACAGCGAAATCAACCTGCCGATTGATTTCATTGTGAACCAGAACCTGACGCTCGGCACCGAGTGGAACCAGCAGCGGATGAAGGATTCAACCTCCTTCACGCAAACCCAGCAGGGTGGCACCATCCCGGGCATGAGCGAAGACCGTAGCCCGTACACGTCAGCGGAGATCTTCTCCCTGTTCGCTGAGAACAACATGGAGCTGACCGACAGCACCATGCTGACCCCTGCCCTGCGCTTCGATCACCACACCATTGTGGGCAATAACTGGAGCCCATCCCTGAACCTGTCGCAGGGTCTGGGGGATGACTTCACCCTGAAGATGGGCATCGCGCGTGCCTACAAAGCGCCAAGCCTGTACCAGACCAACCCGAACTACCTGTTGTACAGTAAAGGCCAGGGTTGCTACGCCAGTTCTGACGGCGTGGGCTGCTACATGATGGGTAACGACGATCTGAAAGCGGAAACCAGCATCAATAAAGAGATTGGCCTGGAGTGGAAACGCGACGGCTGGCTGGCGGGCGTGACCTGGTTCCGCAACGACTACCGCAACAAGATTGAAGCGGGCTACGCGCCGATTGGCCAGACCTCCACCGGTAAAGTCACCACCGATATCTACCAGTGGGAAAACGTGCCGAAGGCGGTGGTGGAAGGTCTGGAAGGCTCCCTGAACGTGCCGGTCAGCGACACCGTCAACTGGACCAACAACATCACCTATATGCTGCAAAGCAAGAACAAGGAGACCGGCGACCGTCTGTCGATCATTCCGGAGTACACGCTGAACTCGACCCTGAGCTGGCAGGTGCACCAGGATGTGTCATTGCAGTCGACCTTCACCTGGTACGGCAAGCAGCAGCCGAAGAAGTACAACTACAAAGGTCAGCCGGTGACCGGGTCTGAGAAAGACGAAGTCAGCCCGTACAGCATCGTTGGCCTGAGCGCCACCTGGGACGTGACGAAAAACGTTAGCCTGACCGGCGGCGTGGACAACGTCTTCGACAAGCGCCAGTGGCGCGCGGGTAATGCCCAGACGACCGGAAATGCCACCACCGGTGCGTATATGTACGGTGCGGGTGCCTACACGTATAATGAACCGGGTCGCACCTGGTATATGAGCGTGAATACGCGTTTTTAAGGCACTGAAGTCAATCCTTCCCTCTCCCCTCCGGGGAGAGGGTCAGGGTGAGGGGAAAAACCATGCACACCACCCACAGCACATTTTCTCTCGCCGGCCTCACCCTCCACCGCATCACCTTCGCCCCCGCCACCTTCACCGACGCCGATCTCCTCTGGCTTCCCCATCACGCCCAGCTCGCTGATGCCGGACGTAAACGCAAGGCTGACCATTTGGCAGGACGCATCGCCGCCGCGCACGCCTTGCCTGACCACACCGTTCCCGCTATCGGCCCCAGCGGGGAACCGCTCTGGCCGGACGGAATTTCCGGCAGCATCACCCACAGCGGCACCCAGGCCATGGCGGTAGTGGTTCGCGATCGACACGCGCTCATCGGCATCGACTGCGAAACCCTCCTGCCCGAAAATGAAGCAAGGGAAATCAAAGATGGCATTATAGATGCCCATGAAGAGCGCGTGCTTTCCCGCTCGGGATACCCGTTCGCCCTCGCCCTGACGCTGGTTTTCAGCGCCAAAGAGAGCCTGTTTAAGGCCCTCTTTTCGCAGGTGCAGGCTTACATGGGGTTTGACAGCGCACGCGTCACCCTGCTCGACGATAAGACGCTTACGCTGGCATTGACCCGTCAACTGGCAGGCTTTAACGAAGGCACCGCCTTCACCCTGCACTGGCAGCAGCACGGCGAGCAGGCGATTACCCTGCTGTCACACGTTCCTGCCGACGCGCCTTCACGCTGGTCACCACAAACGTCACGATAAACACCACCGCGAACAGCACCACGATGGTCGGCGCGGGCGCGCTGTCGAGATAAAACGAGGCATACACGCCGCTGACCGACACCAGTACTGATACCGCCACTGCCACCAGCAGCGCCATGTGAAAGCGTCGGGCGATCAGCACCGCCACCGCGCCGGGGGCAATCAGCAGCGAAATCGACAGAATGATCCCCACCGCCTTCAGCGTCGCCACGATGGTCAGCGAAACCATGCACAGTAAGCCGTAGTGCAGCCATCGGGCGCGCAGGCCGCTCGCCTGCGCCTGCTGATAGTCAAAGCAGAACAGCAGGAAATCGCGCCACTTCAGGCCAATCACCAGCGCGATCACCCCCGCGACGAGACCGCTTTGCAGTATGTCCATCCCGTTAATGCCCAGCATATCGCCGAACAGAATGTGGTCGAGATGCACCTCAGGCTTGACGGCGATATAGAGGATCAGCCCGGCGCCGAACATCCCGGAAAAGACAATCCCCATCACCGTATCCTGCTTGATCCGGCTGTTGTCCTTCAGGTAGCCGGTGGCGATCGCGCAGAACAGACCGGCAACGAATGCACCCACCGCCAGCGGCAGGCCCATCACCCACGCCAGCACCACGCCGGGAAACACCGCGTGGCTCATGGCATCGCCCATCAGCGCCCAGCCTTTGAGCACCAGAAAAACCGACAGCAGCGCGCAGGGCACGGCTACCAGAAGTGAAATCAGCAGCGCGTTATTCATGAACGCAAACTGGAAGGGTTCAAGGAGCAGCGCCATCATGGGTGTGCCTCCTTCGCGCGACGGCGGCTGGCGAGCAGCCCGTGCTTCGGCGCAAAGACGAACGCCAGCAGGAACAGCAGCGTCTGGGCGACCACAATAATGCCGCCGGTGGCACCGTCCAGATAATAACTGGCCCACGCGCCGAGGAAGCTGGTGAGGCTGCCAATGGCGACGGCAATCATCAGCAGTCGCGGGAAGCGGTCGGTGAGCAGCCACGCGGTTGCGCCGGGCGTAACCACCAGGCAAATCACCAGAAACGCGCCGACGGTTTGCAGCGCCGCCACGGTGGAGACCGCCAGCAGCGTGAAGAACAGAACCTTCAGGCGCGCCGGGCGCAGGCCGATGGCGCGGGCGTGGTTCTCATCAAAAAAGGTCACCATCAGATCTTTCCATTTGAACAGCAGGATAACCATCGACACCACGCCGATAATCGCCAGCTGGACGATATCCTCCGGGGCGATAGCCAGAATATTGCCGAGCACGATGGTCTGAATATTCACCGAGGTCGGGTTGAGCGAGACCATAAACAGCCCCAGCCCGAAAAAGGAGGAGAAGATCAGCCCGATGATGGCGTCCTCCTTCAGGCGGCTGCGCTGGTTGAGAAACAGCATGCTGCCCGCCGCCAGCCCGCCCGATAAAAACGCCCCCAGCGAGAAAGGCAGCCCGAGCATGTAAGCCCCCGCCACGCCCGGCACGATGGAGTGCGAGAGCGCATCGCCGATCAGCGACCAGCCTTTGAGCATCAGGTAGCAGGAGAGAAACGCGCACAGCCCGCCCACCATCGCCGAGACCCACATCGCGTTGAGCATGTACTCATAGCCGAAGGGTTCAAGAAGCGCGTTCATTTGGCCTCCTGCCGGTGCGTGACGAAGGGCCGCTCGTCGTCGGTGATGATGCGTTCTTCCGAGCCGCTGAGCACCACGTGGCGCAGCACGCCGCTGAAGGCGCGCTCAAGGTTTTCGGCGGTAAAGGTGGTTTCCGTCGGACCGCTCGCCAGCACGGTGCCTTTGACCATCACCGTGTAATCGCAAAACTCCGTGACCGAGCCTAAATTGTGGGTCGAGACCAGCATGGTTTTGCCCTCGTCGCGCAACTCGCTCAGCAGGCTGATGATTCTGGCTTCGGTTTTGACGTCCACGCCGGTAAACGGTTCGTCGAGCAGGATCACCTCGCCCTGCTGGGCAATCGCCCGCGCCAGGAAGACGCGCTTCTTTTGCCCGCCGGAGAGCTCGCCAATCTGCCGATGGCGCAGCTCGAGCATATCCACGCGCTTCAGGGCGTCGGTTACGATCTGCCGATCCTGCGCTTTAGGCCGCCGCAGAAACCCCATATGCCCGTAGCGGCCCATCATCACCACGTCCTCGACCAGCACCGGAAACGACCAGTCGACCTCTTCCGACTGCGGCACGTAGGCGACCAGGTTCTGGCGCAGCGCCCGGTGAGGCGGCAGCCCATGGAGGCTGATGCTGCCGCTCGCCGCCCGCACAAAGCCCATCACCGCCTTAAACAGCGTGGACTTGCCGGAGCCGTTGACCCCCACCAGCGCGGCAATCGATCCGCCGGGCACGCTGAACGACGCATTGCGCAGCGCCGTGTGGCCGTTGCGGTAGGTCACGGTCACGTCCGTGACGACAATCCCCTTTTGCATGGTCACTCCTTCATGCCGTCGCGAATGCCCTGCACCAGCGTGCGGGTGGTGACGTTCAGCAGGTCGATATAGGTCGGCACCGGGCCGTTTTCCGCGCTCAGGGAGTCGACGTACAGCACGCCGCCGTAGTGGGCGCCGGTTTCCCGCGCCACCTGACGCGCCGGCTTATCGGAAACCGTGCTTTCGCTGAATACCGCCGGGATGCGATGTTTCTTCACCAGATCGATCACCTTGCGCACCTGCTGCGGCGTCCCCTGCCGATCGGCGTTGATCGGCCACAGGTAAAGTTCCTTCATGCCCAGATCCCGCGCCAGATAGGAGAAGGCACCCTCGCTGGTCACCATCCAGCGCTTGTCTTCCGGGATGGCCGCCACCTGCTTGCGCAGCGGTTCGAGGGTCGCGACGATCTTCTGCTTGTAGGCTTCGGCGTTGCGCTGATACGTCTGCGCATTCGCCGGGTCGTACTTCACCAGCGCGTCGCGGATGTTATCGACGTAAATCAGCGCATTGTCCGGCGACATCCACGCGTGCGGGTTGGGCTTGCCGTCGTACGGCCCCTCGCTGATGCCCATCGGCGTAATGCCCTGGGTGACAATCACCTCCGGCACGCCGTTCAGATGCTGATAAAAACGCTGGAACCACAGCTCCAGGTTCATGCCGTTCGCCAGGATCAGCTGCGCCTTTTGCGCGCGTTTGATATCCCCCGGTGTCGGCTGGTACTCATGGATTTCAGCGCCCGGTTTGGTGATGGAGGTGACGACTGCGGCATCCCCCGCCACGTTTTTCGCCATATCCGCGATGACGGTAAAGGTGGTGATGACCTGGAACTTTTCAGCCGCCAGCGCGCCCGTGCTGGTCGTAGCCGTAAGCAGCGCGCCGAGCAACAGACGCTTTAATCCTTGCAGTGGGTGCATCGCAGAAGTCTCCTGAGGTGGTTAAATTCAAAGCAAAATTAGCCCGTGCTATAAGGTATAGCACAGGCTATATTTAAATGAAAATGGTTATCATTAAAGTTATGTCAATGAAGGGCGTGCCTGATGGCGCTTCGCTTATCAGGCCTACGGAAAAGCAGTTTTGGAGTTTTGTAGGCCGGGTAAGCGCAGCGCCACCCGGCAAAAAAATGGCTGGATTTTTAATTAAAGGAGTTTGTCATTACTTAAACATCCGGGAACATCACGCTATTCCCCGGCGCTTCCCTGTGCAGATGGATAAAGTTCAGGTGCCGTTCATACTGGTCCAGAATGTCCGTAATCACCTGCTCCTTGCTGTAATCCATCAAATCATTCCCCTGGCTCCCTTCCAGCAGGAACGTCTCCAGCCGGTAGTAGGTTGATTTCCCGCTGCGCGCCCGGTAGGTAAACCCAGGCACCGAGTACTGCTGCGGCCAGATCTGATAGACAAAGTTCTGCTCGTCGCCCATGTGCACCAGCAGATCCAGGTGCCCCAGGGTTTCGCCCTCCTCCGGCGGCAGGTTTTTCAGCTCCACGTACGCACCGCGCAGCTTCAGCTCCTGCGCCACCTCTTCCATCGCCGGGAAGCAGACGGTTTCCATCATCTGGCTGGTGTAGCGCGTGCCCGGGTAGTTCATCAGGCGCGACAGGCGCTTCTTCCAGCTCAGCCGGTCCTGGGCGCCCATCGGCCGCGGCGCGGTGTCGCGGCTGGCGCTTTCGCGGCGGTAGTCTTCTACCTTGAGCGATTTATACAGCCCGGCCATCACGAAGAAGATCACAAAGCTGAACGGCAGGCCCATGATCACCGTGGTGTTCTGCAACGCCGAAATGCCGTTGGTCATCAGCATGCCGAGCGTCAGCAGGCCGATGGCGACGGACCAGAAGATGCGCAGCCAGTTCGGCGCGTCGCTGTTGATGTCCTTCAGCTTCGAGGTGAAGTTCCCCAGCACCAGCGCGCCGGAATCCGCCGAGGTGACGTAAAACAGCAGGCCGGTAATAGTCGCTACCGAGGCGCTAAAGGTAAACGCCGGATACTGCGCCAGCAGGCTGTAGAAGCCGCGCTCCGGGTGCGCCATCGCTTCCTGGGCAAAGGTTGCGTTGCCGTGGATGATCTCGTGCAGCGCGCTGTTGCCGAAAATCGACAGCCACAGCAGGGTAAAGGTGAACGGGATGATCAGGGTGCCCATCACAAACTGACGAATGGTGCGCCCGCGCGAAATACGCGCCAGGAACAGGCCAACAAACGGCGACCATGCGACCCACCACGCCCAGAAGAACAGGGTCCAGTTGTTCATCCACTCCACCGGGCGGTCAAAGGCGAAGCTGTTCAGCGTCATGCCCATGAAGCGGTTCACGTAGTCCCCCACGTTCAGCACCAGGGCGTTGAGCAGGAACGACGTGTCGCCCATGAACAGCACGAACAGGATCAGACCCAGCGCCAGCGCCACGTTCAGCTCAGAGAGCACGCGGATGCCCTTATCCACGCCGGAAGTCACCGAAATGGTGGCGATAATCACCGAGAGTGCAATCAGCGCCGCTTTCGCCGCCATCGAATCCGGGATATCAAACAGCACGCTCAGCCCATAGTTGAGCTGGACCACGCCAATGCCGAGCGTCGTCGCGATGCCGAAGATGGTGCCAATGACCGCCGCGATATCGACGCTGTGGCCAATCGGGCCGTTAATTCTTTTCCCGAAAATCGGGTACAGCGCGGAGCGGATGGTGAGGGGCAAATTATAACGATAGCTAAAGTATCCGAGCGCCATCCCCATCAGGGCATACATCGACCATCCTGTCAGGCCGTAGTGGAACAGCGTCCAGACCATCGCCTGTCGCGCGGCCTCCATCGTCTGCCCCGCCCCTTCCGGCGGCTGCATATACTGCGTGACCGGTTCGGCTACCGAGAAGAACATCAGGTCGATGCCGATGCCCGCGGCAAACAGCATTGCCGCCCAGCTCAGCAGGCTAAACTCGGGCTTGGACTGCTCTGGCCCGAGCTTCACCGAGCCGAAGCGCGAGCAGGCAATGCAGACCACGAAGACGATATAGAGCGTCGCCGCCAGCAGGTAGTACCAGCCGAAGGTCTTCGACACCCAGTTCAGGGTGCGGCCAATCCACTCGGCAGAAAAATCGCTAAAGAAAATGGTCGTCAGGGAAAACAACAAAATCAGCCCGGCGGACGTGTAAAAAACGACCGGGTTGATTTTGTCTTTTTCTCTGTCTTGTGAAAGGTCTGTCATCCAGTATCCCCACTGTTTTTGTAACTATTGAAATCCAAAATCGCAACAATTAAGACACATTTTATATTGAACGTCCAATCAAAAACCGCTTTAATAGATTACCAACGCTGATGAATGGAGTGGCAAAAATGCCCAAAGTGGGGATGCAGCCGATCCGGCGCAGGCAGCTTATCGACGCCACGCTGGAAGCAATTAATGAAGTGGGAATGCATGACGCAACCATCGCGCAGATCGCCCGTCGGGCGGGCGTGTCCACGGGGATCATCAGCCACTATTTCAAAGATAAAAACGGCCTGCTGGAAGCGACCATGCGCGACATCACCGGCCAGTTGCGCGACGCGGTATTAAGCCGCTTACGCGCCCTGCCGAACGGCAGCGCGGAGCAGCGTTTGCAGGCGATTGTCGGCGGCAATTTTGATGAAACCCAGGTCAGCGGCGCGGCGATGAAGGCCTGGCTGGCTTTCTGGGCGAGCAGCATGCATCAGCCGATGCTCTACCGTTTGCAGCAGGTCAGCAGCCGCCGGTTGCTCTCAAACCTGGTGTACGAGTTCCGCCGCGAGCTGCCGCGTGAACAGGCTGAAGAGGCGGGCTACGGGCTCGCCGCGCTGATTGACGGGCTGTGGCTGCGCGCCGCGCTGAGCGGCAAACCGCTGGACAAAACCCTCGCGCAATCGCTCACCAGCCACTTTATCAGCCAGCATTTACCGACCGAATAACCGAGGAGGAAGCATGTCCCGAATGGCAGAACAGCAGCTTTATATAAATGGTGGTTATACATCCGCCACCAGCGGTCGCACCTTCGAGACCATCAACCCGGCCAACGGTGAAGTTCTGGCGAGCGTGCAGGCCGCCGGGCGTGAAGACGTGGACCGCGCCGTAGCGAGCGCAACGCGCGGGCAAAAAATCTGGGCGGCGATGACCGCCATGGAGCGCTCGCGCATCCTGCGTCGCGCCGTCGATATCCTGCGCGAGCGCAACGACGCGCTGGCGAAGCTTGAAACCCTCGACACCGGTAAGGCGTTTTCTGAAACCTCGACCGTCGACATCGTCACCGGTGCGGACGTGCTGGAGTACTACGCGGGGCTGATCCCGGCGCTGGAAGGCAGCCAGATCCCGCTGCGCGACACCTCATTCGTCTACACCCGCCGCGAACCGCTGGGCGTGGTGGCGGGCATCGGCGCGTGGAACTACCCGATCCAGATCGCCCTGTGGAAATCCGCCCCGGCGCTGGCGGCGGGCAACGCGATGATCTTCAAGCCGAGCGAAGTGACGCCGCTCACCGCCCTGAAACTGGCGGAAATCTACACCGAAGCGGGCCTGCCGGACGGCGTGTTTAACGTCCTGCCGGGCGTGGGCGCGGAAACCGGCCAGTACCTGACCGAGCATCCGGGCATTGCCAAAGTCTCCTTCACCGGCGGCGTCGCCAGCGGCAAAAAGGTGATGGCTAACTCCGCAGCCTCGTCCCTTAAAGAGGTGACGATGGAGCTGGGCGGCAAATCTCCGCTGATAGTGTTTGACGATGCGGATCTGGATCTCGCCGCAGACATCGCCATGATGGCCAACTTCTTCAGTTCCGGACAGGTATGCACCAACGGCACCCGCGTGTTCGTACCTGCAAAATATAAGGCCGCATTTGAGCAGAAAATCGTTGAGCGCGTGGGCCGCATCCGCGCGGGCGATCTGTTCGATGAAAACACCAACTTTGGCCCGATGGTCAGCTTCCCCCACCGCGACAGCGTGATGCGCTACATCGCCAAAGGTAAAGAAGAAGGCGCGCGCGTGCTGTGTGGCGGCGACGTGCTGAAGGGCGACGGGTTTGATAACGGCGCGTGGGTAGCCCCGACCGTGTTCACCGACTGCACCGACGAGATGACCATCGTGCGCGAAGAGATCTTCGGCCCGGTGATGTCCATCCTCACCTATGAAAGCGATGAAGAAGCCATTCGCCGCGCCAACGATACCGACTACGGTCTGGCGGCGGGCATCGTCACCGCCGATCTGAACCGCGCGCACGGCGCGATTCATCAGCTCGAAGCGGGCATCTGCTGGATCAACACCTGGGGTGAATCCGCCGCAGAGATGCCGGTTGGCGGCTACAAGCACTCCGGCATTGGCCGCGAAAACGGCGTGATGACGCTTCAGAGCTACACCCAGGTGAAGTCCATCCAGGTTGAGATGGGTAAATTCCAGTCCATATTTTAACCGGGAGGTTTATTTGCAATTTGACTACATCATTATCGGGGCCGGCTCTGCCGGCAACGTACTGGCTACACGACTGACTGAAGATCCGAACACCACCGTCCTGCTGCTTGAGGCGGGCGGGCCGGACTACCGCTTTGATTTCCGCACCCAGATGCCCGCCGCGCTGGCCTTCCCGCTCCAGGGCAAGCGCTACAACTGGGCGTATGAAACCGAGCCAGAGCCTTTCATGAACAACCGCCGCATGGAGTGCGGACGCGGAAAAGGGCTGGGCGGCTCGTCGCTGATCAACGGCATGTGCTACGTGCGCGGCAACGCGATGGATCTGGACAACTGGGCGAAAGAACCGGGTCTGGAGCACTGGAGCTACCTCAACTGTCTGCCCTACTACCGCAAGGCGGAGACCCGCGACGTGGGGCCGAACGATTACCACGGCGGCGACGGTCCGGTGAGCGTCACCACCTCTAAGCCGGGCGTAAACCCGCTGTTTGAAGCAATGGTGGAAGCAGGCGTGCAGGCAGGCTATCCGCGCACCGACGATCTCAACGGCTACCAGCAGGAAGGCTTTGGCCCGATGGACCGCACGGTCACGCCGCAGGGCCGACGCGCCAGCACCGCGCGCGGCTATCTGGACCAGGCAAAACCGCGTCCTAACCTGACCATCCGTACCCACGCCATGACCGATCACATTATTTTTGACGGCAAGCGCGCGGCGGGCGTTGAGTGGCTGGAAGGCGAAAGCACCATTCCGTCAAAAGCGACGGCGAATAAAGAAGTTCTCCTGTGCGCAGGCGCCATTGCGTCTCCGCAGATCCTCCAGCGTTCCGGCGTGGGCAACGCTGAGCTGCTGAAGCAGTTCGATATCCCGCTGGTGCATGATTTACCCGGCGTGGGGGAAAACTTGCAGGATCACCTGGAGATGTACCTCCAGTATGAATGTAAGGAGCCGGTTTCCCTCTACCCTGCCCTGCAATGGTGGAACCAGCCGAAGATTGGCGCGGAGTGGCTGTTTGGCGGCACCGGCGTAGGTGCGAGCAACCACTTCGAAGCGGGCGGGTTTATCCGCAGCCGCGAGGAGTTCGCGTGGCCGAACATTCAGTACCACTTCCTGCCGGTGGCGATTAACTACAACGGCTCGAACGCGGTGAAGGAACACGGCTTCCAGTGCCACGTCGGCTCCATGCGCTCCCCGAGCCGCGGGCACGTGCGCATTACATCTCGCGATCCGCACCAGCATCCGGCGATCCTGTTCAACTATATGTCCCACGAGCAGGACTGGCAGGAGTTCCGCGACGCGATCCGCATCACCCGCGAGATCATGCACCAGCCGGCGCTGGACAAATACCGCGGTCGTGAAATCAGCCCGGGCGTCGAATGCCAGACCGACGAACAGCTGGACGAGTTCGTGCGTAACCATGCTGAAACCGCCTTCCATCCGTGCGGCACCTGCAAAATGGGCTATGACGAGATGGCGGTGGTTGACGGTGAAGGCCGCGTTCACGGGCTGGAAGGATTACGCGTGGTGGATGCGTCGATCATGCCGCAGATTATTACCGGCAACCTGAACGCCACCACGATTATGATCGGTGAGAAAATTGCTGATGCCATTCGCGGGCGCGAGCCGCTGGCGAAGAGCACGGCGGCGTATTACGTGGCGAATGGCGCGCCGGTTCGCCGATAAGACATTCCCCCTCACCCCGCCAGGGCGAGGGGGAAAGGATTTACCCTTCTGGCATCGCTGAAGAGTGGTGCGATGAAATTTTCCACGCTTTTCCATCCCACGCGTAGGTGAAGGTATAACGTGCGGTCACGGACGTTTTATCGGCAAAGGTAAACGTGTAGGTCCCTGTATCAATCGCTTTATTGCAGCCGAGACGAATGGTGCGGCTATCAATTTTCCCGAACGGCTTCTTCTTCAGAAAATCCTGGAAGTAATCCACGCGCTCCTGATCGGTCAGCCGAACCTGATTGGATATGGTCGGCAGCAAAACCGCATCGCTCAGGTAATTCTCCGCGACCTTATGGGCATCTCCCGTCTGGAGTGAGGCATTCCATTTATCAAAAAGCGCTTCAATTTGCTGATTATCCGCTTTTACGCAGTCAGGCGCGCTCGCGGCAAAAGCAGAAGTTGAGGCAACACCGAGAAGTACGGTAAGAGAAACGAACGTTTTCATAAACCATTTTCCTTATGTGGTTTTTTCCTGTGAAGCGCACTATCCCGATTATCCCGCTGCGTGACAATATCCATTACTTATTATTACGTTTTTTACAGAACGACAAATTAGGTCAAATTATATCCAATCCAGTGAACGTCCTCTGATTGCTCCCCTCCGCCATTCTCCGGCTGCCGTCCTTCAGGCCAGAGAAGGTGCGCTGGCTCACACAAATTAAACAATGAGTTTAATTTACAACTTATTGTTGATAATATTTTTCCCCCCACCTGGGAAACCGGAGTATCAAAAAACAGGCAGCTGAATGAATACCTATCTTTTTCTTTTATTATCAATAGCATCTGAAGTCATTGCGACGACGGCATTAAAACTATCCGACAGCTTCACCCGATTGTGGCCCTCCCTCATCACGGTGATGTTTTACATTATTGCGTTCTGGTCATTAACCATACCCATGAGAACAATCCCAACGGGAATTATCTATGCGGTGTGGTCAGGGGCCGGGATCGTACTGATTAGCCTGGCAGGATGGATTATTTATGGTCAAAAGCTGGATATGGCGGCCCTGACAGGAATAGGCCTTATTATTGCCGGCGTGATGGTGATAAATCTGTTTTCGAATTCAACAGGACACTGAGCGGCAGCTTAATCCCGTCAGGTATCACGTCGCCCGGTACACTTTATGATCAAAAATCTTTTAATCTGCTTCGTTGTGTTTCTCTTTCTGGTGTTAACGCTTGAAATTCTTTATATCGAAAAGCGTCATGTTAATTTTTTTCGCGATGGGGTAAGAAGCGTCGAGGAGGTGCTGTCTCTCTGGGATGAGCATTAATCAGACTCCCCCTATATCCTTCGCCTGCATCAACACCGTGAAGACGTTTTTGTGAAAATTTCAACGTAACGTTTTATCAATGTAAATTATTGCCGATATATTTGACAGAAGAATTAGTCGATGCATATCGGCGTTAATCCGATGGATAGGCAATATCTATTATGTACTCTTTACGGAGGTAGCTAAACTGCTTTCAAAGAGTATAATATTTGTTAAAAAGGTAAATGAGTGGAAACAACAAAATTATGGATTTCGTTAGGGACGATTGTCAGCCCTATTACTGGAACGTTTTTCACTAAAATAGTTACACAACATAATCATAAATATCTGCTCTGGTATAATGGCGACTATCTTATCAAGCCGGGAGATAACATTAAGGTTAGTAACAAAGGCTTTGTTATTTCCGGGCAACTACGTTCGGTGAACATTATTCAGATTGATAAATACAGCCCAACGCTCTGGCGGGTAATGCACAATATGTCCAGCTGTCCGGGAGACAGAGAACCTGAAAATCCGTATTGTACGACCACAACCCGCTGCATTTTCAAGTCCTGCCCTCACGGCAAAACGCGTCATGCCCTTCAAAACCGCTGAGAATACGTTCCCCTGAGCCTCTTTCATCAGAGGCTTTTTTTTACCTTAAATATTAATACCTTAATTGATCACCGACCGCCTGCTACGGCATTAAATCTGTGTGCTCACAACGCATTTATCAACTTTTTGTTGATAATTAAACACTATCGATATACTTTAAGCTCAGTGAGGTTTTAAGCTCGACATCTGACCATGCCAAACATAAAGGAACAACGATGAAATCAGATTACGCCAAACAGATTGAACTGATTTCCGGGCCGCTGGAAGCGGCGATGGAAGCGCTTGCAGGTACGTTGTCGGCGAACCATGAGATAGTCCTGCACAACCTCACCATGCCAGATCAGTCCGTGGTAAAAATCATCAACGGGCACGTCAGCGGCAGACAAGCGGGTGACAATCTTTTGTCAGGCCCTGAAAAAGACAAAGGATTTGCCCTGCTGCTTAAAAACAGCAAAGACAGCACCCCGGTCACGGTAAAAAATTATAAAACCGTCACGGCGTCCGGACGGATCCTGAGCAGCGCCTCGACAATTTACTACAGCGAGGAAGGCGTACCGTTGATGGCCTTTTGCATCAATATCGATACCTCTCCTTACGAGCAAATGCGCAAGTGCCTGGACGCGATTACGGGCAGCCCGCTTGCCGATTCAGACCCGCAGGATATGAACCTGGGCGGCATCATCGAGCAGTCAATCCAGGAAATCATCGATAAACATTCGGTCCCGGGCAAAAAGGTTCAGAAAGCGCAGCGGCTTAAAATAGTCGCTGAAATGCATGCTAAAGGCATTTTCAAAATGCGGGGAGGCGTCCAGCACGCGGCGCAGGCCCTGGGCGTGACGCGCTATACGGTTTATAACGATCTTGAGGTGATGGGTGAAAAATAACACTCCCCGGCGCATTCCGTTTTACCAGGTTGACGCCTTCTCTGACGGTCCCTTTACGGGCAATCCCGCGGCCGTCTGCCTGCTGGACGCCTGGCCGGACGCGCATGTTCTCCAGCGTATCGCTACGGAAAACAATCTTTCCGAGACCGCGTTTGTGGTTAAGCAGGACGACGGCTTCGCGCTTCGCTGGTTCACCCCTGCGGTGGAAGTGGATCTTTGCGGCCATGCGACGCTTGCCGCTGCGAGCGTTCTCTTAAGCCGTGACCACGCCTCTGAAAGCGTGCGTTTTTTCACCCGCAGCGGCGAGCTGAACGTCACCTCGGAGGGTGAGCAATACACGCTGGATTTCCCACAGGCGATCCCGTCCCGCATTACCGCTCCGGAAGGGTTGTTTGAGGCGCTAGGGCTGGAGGAAAACGCCGGAGAAACCTGGCAGGCGTCCGATCTCATCGTCGTCATTGATGATGAAGACAGGCTGGATGCGCTGAAGCCTGATTTTTCCGCGCTGGAAAGGTTTAACACGCGCGGCGTGGTGGTTACTGCCACCTCACGCACCTTCGATTTTCGCTCCCGCTGGTTCGGCCCGCAGGTGGGAGTAAATGAAGATCCGGTGACGGGTTCTGCCCACACCTTTCTGGCACCGTTGTGGAG
Organism: Enterobacter cloacae complex sp. I2; assembly: GCF_014896205.1. Taxonomy (NCBI): domain Bacteria; kingdom Pseudomonadati; phylum Pseudomonadota; class Gammaproteobacteria; order Enterobacterales; family Enterobacteriaceae; genus Enterobacter; species Enterobacter cloacae complex sp. I2. The sequence continues at coordinate 44,076 of NZ_JADBRA010000008.1, read as the reverse complement.
CGAAAAACTGTCGAAGAAGACGTTGCGCGCGCAACAGGGCGGAAGCCGTAAAGGCGAACTGATTTGCCATGTTAAGGACAACGGACGCGTCGAACTCTCAGGCAAAGCGTGCCTGATTATTGAAGGAACCTTTATTCTGTAAGCACACGGACGTGCTGCGTAAACGTGGGTGAAAGGGTTCAGTCGGTTTACTGCTGCGAATTATCATAAACGCTTTATATTTTATTAAATAGCGTGAGGTCTATTCATGACGCCTTACGCTTAACCTGGCGCTCGGGAAAAATAAATAACGTTGTCATTACGCAGGTATATCATCCTGAACTGCTTTTTTGCTGTTTATTTGTCACTGGCACGCTATTACTGGCGTGGTCACGGCTTAGTCTAACGCTCGCAGGCTAAATGAGAGAAAATCATGTCAACAAAACCAGATGAAAGATCTAAAGCGGCCGTTACGCCCCTTGAGCGTCGCGTTGTTATTGTGACGCTCCTGTTTATATTTTTGATATATACAGTGTTACTGATATCTCCCTTTTTATGAGGTGAATGTCAGTAACCTTATTCGGCCCCGGTGGTCTTTTTAATTACAGGCATTAAGATGAAAAATTTAGCAGCAGTAATGAGTCTGGCACTGATGACCCTGACGGTTACAGGGTGCTCCAGCGACTACGTATTACAAAAGAAAAATGGCGAAATGATTATTACCCACGGAAAGCCGGAAGTCGATGATGACAACGGTTTAATTACCTATGAGGACGTTGCGGGCAATGAACATGCTATCAATCGCGACCAAATTATCCAGATGATCGAGAAATAACGTTCGTGGGCAGAGCAGCCGCATTGCGCTCTGCCCGGGATACCGTTCTAGCGAAATGCCTTTAGCCGCTTAATCTGATGTCCTTGCGCATCAAAATTCTCTGCTGCCAGCCACGCGCGCAGCGCCGCATCCCTCTGCGGCCATTCGCCGTCAATAATAGAGAGCATGTCGCTGTCGCGGTTACGCCCCTTACGCACCAGCTTCTGGCGCAGACGTCCTTCCCAGACAAACCCCAGCCGCTCCGCCGCGTTGCGTGAGGCGGTGTTCATCGAATCGCACTTCCACTCCAGCCGACGGTATTTATGCTCGAAGGCATTTTTCAGCAGCAGCCACACCGCTTCGGTGCCAATGCGGGTGCCTTTCATTCTGCGCGACCAGGTCACATGACCGATCTCCACCGAGCCCTGGAACCGCTCTATCGCCATGTAGCAGACCAGCCCCACGGCGCGCTCGGTGCGCAAATCAATCACGGCATAGGGCACCAGATCGTCATCCAGCACTTTGCCGAGCACCCAGTGCGCGGTGGCTTCCACGCTCATGGGCTGGCTGCTGGCAAGCCACGTCCAGTCACTGTCGTCGCCCAGAGCATACGCTTCATACAGATCTGCGGAATGGCGATCGGCATCGAGCGGCTCCAGACGACAATACTGACCAACGAGCGCGGTGCGGGTCAGCGCGCGGGCGCATTTCCAGTCCGGGACGATATCGTTAACGGTTTGACCATGTTGATTGATTTCGGGCACGGCGATGACTCCCTGAAAGGTAAGGAGTGTGTTATAGCAGGTTAAAAAGCGGACGAAAAGAGAGGAAATGCAGGCCGGGTAACGTGGAACCGCCACCCGGCATAAGATTACTTCAGCAGTTTTACCGTGGCGTCGATGTCGATTTCATCTTCGGTAAAGATCATCGTCGTGTTCTGGAAGGTGGTGATCGCCAGCTTCTTCACTGTACGCATTTCGCCCGGCTTCTTGTCGGATTTTGGTTTGATGCTGTTCATCAGCAGCCCCACCGAGAGCACCGCGTTCTCTTTGTCGATTTTGGTCTCAACGGGCTCTTCCTCGCTGAATACCACGAAGGACTTGATCGAGGTGAGCTTCACGCGCTCGCCCGCGATATAGAGATGCTTGCTTTCAGGAATTACCTTCACCGCATACGCGGAAAGGCCTTTGGTGTTGGTGGTTGGCTCGAAGGTCACCGCCGCATCTTTTTTAATCAGATCAGGGTTGGCGACTTTAATCACATGAAAATAGCGGTTGTCGCCGTTTTCATCTTTGATAAATCCAAAGCCTTTATCTTTAAACCACGTTGTGATTGTACCGTTCATCGCTGTTACCGCCTGTCAGATCTCAAGACTAAAGTTTTGCAGCGCGCAGTGTAATCCACAATGGCTGAGGAGACAAAAAAAAGCCCCTGCACGGGAGCAGGGGAAAGTTCATGTCAGAGCTTATCGTTATTTTTTAGTTAAACACCATCCCGCCATCTATCAGCAGGGACTGGCCGGTCATGTAGTCGGAGTCTGGCCCCGCAAGGTAAGAGACGCACGCGGCCACGTCTTCCGGCTCGGACAAACGGCCAAGCGTGATGCGTTTGGCAAAGGTTTCCGTACCATAGCCAAGCGGTTTACCCGCCGCCTCGGAGACCTGACGGTCAATTTCCGCCCACATCGGCGTTTTAACGATGCCCGGGCAGTAGGCGTTAACGGTGATCCCCAGCGGGGCGAGATCCCGCGCGGCCGTCTGGGTCAGACCGCGTACCGCGAACTTGCTTGAACTGTATACCGCCAGTTCCGGGTTACCGGTATGCCCCGCCTGGGAGCAGGCGTTGATGATTTTGCCGCCGTGCCCCTCTTTGCGGAACGCGTCAATCGCGGCCTGAATGCCCCAGATCACCCCTTTCACGTTGATGTTGTAGACTTTGTCGACAATCTCCGGGGTGATGGATTCGATGGGGGTAGACGGCGCCACCCCGGCGTTATTGACGATGACGTTGAAGCCGCCCAGCTCGGTGCGGGCTTTCTCCACGGCCGCAAACACCTGCTCGCGGTCAGAGACGTCGACCTTCACGGCGACGGCCTTCCCGCCGCTGCGGGTGATTTCATCGGCAACCGCTTTCGCCGTCTCTTCGTTGTAATCGGCGATAGCGACGGCAAAGCCATCCTTCACCAGACGAAGCGCGATCGCTTTGCCAATCCCCTGGCCGGAGCCGGTTACGAGAGCCACTTTTTGCATTTCTCTGTCCTTATGTTGATTCACAAAATCTGGCTGAGATGGAGCTGGCCCATCAGCAGCGGGTTATCGCTGTAGTCGACGGGAATGGCCACCACGGCCGGGCCATCGACATCCATTGCCGCACGCAGCGTCGGTTCGAGCGCGTCGGCGCTCTCAACGGCAAAACCTTTTGCGCCGAACGCGTCGGCATAGGCTTTGAAGTCGACCGGGCCGAACTCCACGCCGGAAAGACGCTGGTATTTTTTCTCTTCCTGGATCGCCACCATGTTGTAGGCGTTATCCACCCAGATGATGTGCAGCACGTTGGCGTTGAGGCGTACGGCGGTTTCCAGCTCCATGCTCGACTGCAAAAAGCCGCCGTCGCCGGAGACCGACACCACCTTGCGCCCCGGGTTGACCAGCCACGCGCCAATCGCCCACGGCAGCGCCACGCCCATGGTCTGCTGACCGTTGGAGATCATCACCTGACGCGCGCGGAAGCTGTAGAGGTAGCGGGCGATCCAGATATGGAAGCTGCCCATATCGACGGTGAGCGTCACGTCGCTGTTCACGATGTCCTGCATGGCGCGCACGATGCGCAGCGGGTGCAGGGCAAACTGGTTAAGCGATGCGCCGCGGCGGTCAAGGAGGTCCCGCTGATGCTGGCGATCGACCAGAATTTCCGAGGCGCGCTGGCTCAGTTCAAGCTTGTGCTCAATGCGGCTGGCGAGCAGGTTCAGCGTGGCGGCGATATCCCCTACCAGCTCCAGATCGGGAACATACCTGCGCTCCTCATAGGCGGGCAGCACGTCGATGTGCACGAGGGTGGCATCGCCGCTGTTCCACATAGAAGGCTCGTACTCCACCGGGCTGTAGCCGATGCAGATAATCAGATCCGCCAGATGCAGCAGCCGGTCGCCCGCCTGGTTGTTAAACAGGCCGACGCGCCCGGCGAAGCGGGTGAAGTGTTCCTGATTGACCGCCCCGGCGGCCTGATAGGTGCTGGTGACCGGGATACGGCTTTTCTCCAGCAGCTTGCGCAGCGCGGCGCTGTTCGCGGGCTGGCTGGCCATCAGGCCGAGTAAGATGACCGGGTTTTTGGCCTTTTCGATAAGCTTCGCCACGTCGTTAATGGCGGATTCCGGTGCCGGGCCCATCAGCGCCGGACCGCTCGCGGGCAAAATCGCCCCCGTGGTGGGCTGGTCGACAATATCCTGCGGCAGGCTGACAAACGCCCCGCCCGGCCTGCCGTGCTCGGCGGCGCGAAACGCGTTGGACACCACCTCGGCAATCGCGTCCGGGGAGTTCACTTCTACGGCGTATTTCGTCACCGGGCTGAACATCGCGACGGTGTCCATGCTCTGATGCACCAGCTTGGCTTTATCCGCCCGCTTCACCGCCCCGCCCAGCGCGACCACCGGGTCGCCTTCGCTGTTGGCGGTGGCGATGCCGGTGATCAGGTTCGAACAGCCCGGCCCGGAGGTGACCAGCGCCACCCCGGCTTTGCCGGTCAACCGCCCTACTGCCGCCGCCATAAACGCGGCGTTGGCCTCGTGGCGTACGGGAATGATCTCGATGGAGGAGTCCAGAAGTGAGTCAAAAACCTTGTCGATTTTCGCCCCCGGTATCCCGAACACCTGCTTCACGCCCTGCGCTTCCAGCTGGCCGACAACCATATCGGCGCCGTGCGCCCACTGACGTGACTGTTTATCACTGTTCACGATAGTTCTCCTGTTAGTTTTCGACGGCGCGGATAGCCGCATCAAGGTTGCTGGGGTGCAGGTTGGCCTGTAAAAACGCGCTGTCGGCAGGCAGGTCAATCATCAGCTTGTGAATTTCACCGAAAGTGAGTACGCCGCTTTCCAGCTGGTAGTCGAGCAGATGGCCGCCGCCCTGTCGGTCGTCGGTGATGAAGTGTTCGTGATAGCCCGCCACGTTTATCCCCTGCATATGCTGCGGGGTACGGAACCCCACCAGCACGCCCTCGCGCTGGTTAAAGCGGAACACCGGCTGGTCGTCCAGCACGTCGGTCATCGCCCGGTACGGCGGCGTCTGGCGCGGAACGGTGCGGGTGTGGGCATGGCGGAAGTTGCCGTCGATGCGCAGCGCGCAGAACAGGTTATCGGAGGGGATCTGCTGGTCGATCACGTCGTGGATCTGCTGACGGCTGACCGGCTCGTCGAAGGTTTTGCGGTACTGGGGCTGGAACCAGGTCATTACCGCGAACGGCGTTTTCTGCTCCGGCTTCGCGGCGCGGGCGCTGCCGTCGGCGCGCAGCTGGTACACCTGGCTGCTGAAGGCAATCATTTCGCCGTCCAGCTCGTTAAAGGTGCCGAGACCAAAATCACCGTGTGCCAGCAGGTCGGCGATGGTGGTCTCCCCTTCGTACACGCCGCTTAGCAGGGCGCTCATTAGCGATGTCTGATAGATCACGCTGTCAGGATGTTGAGCCGAGAACCCGCGCAGGGTCTCGCATAAACTCGCCTCACAGTCGCATGCAGATGAATGCATCATCATGCTCGTCCTCTTCAACTTTATTTATAAAGGTTAAATAAATGTTGACCCGATTCAGCAGAGAGTTCCAATATAGAATCCATGCTGGTTTGAGACGTTTTTGATATGGAACTTCGTTATCTGCGCTATTTTGTCGCGGTAGCACGCGAGCGACACTTCACCAGGGCGGCCAACGCGCTGGGTATTTCACAGCCTCCTCTGAGCCAGCAGATCAAACGGCTTGAGGAGGAAGTGGGCACGCCGCTGTTCAGGCGCCTGACGCGGGGCGTGGAGCTGACCGAAGCGGGAGAAGCCTTCTATGAGGACGCCTGTAAGATCCTGGCGCTGAGCGACGCCGCGCTGGAAAAAGCCCGGGGCATCGCGCGCGGGCTGAACGGCAGCCTGTCGATTGGTATCACCAGCTCCGACGCTTTCCACCCCAAAATTTTCGCGCTGATTCGCCAGTTTCAGGTGCAGAACATGGCGGTGCAGGTTCATCAGGTGGAAGCCAATATGTCGTCGCTGACCACGATGCTGGCGGAGGGTGAGCTGGATATCGCCTTTGTGCGCCTGCCGTGCGAAAGCAGCAAGGTGTTCGAATTAAAAATCCTCGACCGGGAGCCAATGGTGGTGGCGCTGCATCGCGATCATCCCCTGGCGACGTGCGGCGATCTGGCGCTGGAGGAACTTCGGGATACGCCGGTGGTGCTGTTCCCGCAGGAGGTCGCGCCGGGGCTGTACGACCGCGTTTACGGCAGCTGCGAGCGGGCCGGAATCGATATGCAGCACATGCTGCAATCTTCACAACTTTCCTCTTCCCTGAGCATGGTCTCCGCCGGCGGCGGGTTCGCGCTGGTGCCAAAATCCATGGCCGCTATTTCGCCGCCGAATGTCACCTACCATGCACTGCGCTCACCAGAGCTTTATACCGATATCGCGCTCTGCTGGCGGCGCTTTGAACGTTCGCGAACGGTGAAGCGGTTTCTGGCGATGATGAGCGAGGGGTAGCTACGGTGCGGCTGTGCCCGGCGGCGCTGCGCTTGCGCGGGCCTACGGTTCGTGTCGCGGGTTGGTTGGCTTGTTCGCGGTTTTGTAGGCCGGGTAAGGCGTAGCCGCCACCCGGCAATGCCTTTCTGGAAGCCGCCTCGCAAACTTTTAAGCAACCTTATGTAATTCAGGGTTATCCCTTTTCATCCCTTCTTCGCGGTTTTAAAGTGCCTGCGTTGCGGCACATCCGCAGCCGGGCGTAGGAACCCGTATAACATGGCACGACAATTATTTTTGTCGCGACAGCGCTCATCCCGTTAAAATACGGTCGCGCTGGCGGAGCAACCGAAAGGTTGGCCGTTAGTCATGTGCGGTATTCCTACCTCCGTCAGCGCTACCACCCATGAGCGTAGGAACTTATGTGGTGGTCTGGAGTATGTTTAAAAAGGAAAATCACATGACAACTATCCCTTCCCTGTCTTACGCGCTTTCTGAGGAAAGTGCTGTTCATCATCTTCTCCACCTGCAACTGCCTGAGTCTGCGGATCTCTTTGAACTGGCTGACGCCTGCACTGCGTATGTGAGCGTGCTGGTTGAAACGGACGACACAGTGACATTCACCACGCTTTGCGAGCGACTGCTGGCTGCGCTTAAGCGGCTGCGCGAGTGCTGTGACTCAGAACTTCCGCCGTATCTGGTTGAACGGCTCATTGCCGGGGAAAAGATCGCCTCCTGCGTGCCGGAATGCTGGCAAGAAACGGCGCTACAGGTGGATTATGCCGTGGCGTTAACGCTGGCGGTAATGGGCGGGACGTTGCCTGCGAGCGTGGCGAAAGAACTCACCGGGCTGCTACATGATATGGTCTGGCTGCTGGCGGAGTTTGTGAAGGAGCCTTATATAACGGCGCACTGAGGCGGATGATGGGAGGCCGGGGTTCTGCTGAGGTAAAAAGCAGGATTTCGGCCTTATGCAAAAAAATAATGTGGTTTTTGAATGTCTGTTAAGAGCGAGTAGCGGGCATTCATTGATACCTAACGCTTGATTTTTGACTAACACTCAGAGCCTAAGAAAAATGTGATATACCTTTTAATAATCTTATTATTTAAAAGGATTAATTGTCGAATCAAGACAAATGTGATTAAATAATATAAATTAAAACAGTCACGGCAACATCTAACTTTCATGCGTTGTTTAAATAGGGGATGGAATTAATGCATCTTGTTACTAGGTCTTATTTCGATACGTTTTGCAGGGCCTTTGCTGCACCGTATCAAGAAACCAAAAACTTTGAAGCATTTGTAAATTACTGTGCTTTTTCTAAACATTCCGGTGATAAAGTGGAGGCTAGCGATCTTGTCTATGATGGTCCCGATCCGGGCATAGATGGAGCATTACTTTTTTTGGATGATAGAGCTATATTTTCAACTCAAGAATTACAAGAGATTTTTGAGAATTCACGACGAGAATTTCATGTTTCAATAGTTCTCACTCAAGCTAAGACATCAGAGAAATGGGATAAAAAAGAAATTGATTCTTACGTGTCATCAATCTGTGATTTTCTTTCATCAGCACCTCAGCAACCACATAGTGAATATCTCGCAGACTTTAAGGAAATGTTCAACTTAATTTTTGCCAATATTGGAAGAATTAAAAATGGGCTTCCTGATCTATACTCTTATTTTTTTAGCGCTGCGCCAGATACACAAGCAAAAGAAATTAAGGCTGCATTTAGAACAGGCGAGAGAACTTTAAAAGCTCTCGGGTATTTTCATGAGACCTCTTTGATTATGGCTCATAGGGATTTCATACATGAATTGTGGTTAGCAGCTGATGGCCCGATTGAAGCAAAGCTACCTACAATCGGCTATGCACCTTTCCCTGCGGCACCAAATATAAATAACGCATATGTTGCCACTGTAAAAGCGAGAAGTTTTATCGATTCTATTTTAAAAGATAAAAATGGTTCTCCAAGGAAAAAACTTTTTGAGGAAAATGTTAGAGATTTTCTTGGTGTAGACGGCGATGTTAACTCAGAAATATCAGACACACTTGAAAATCATGGTAAAAAAGCAAGATTTGGTTTAATGAACAATGGTATTACCATAGTTGCTTCTAGTGTTAGACCTGCTGGGCAGGAAATATTCATACGTGATTTTCAGATAGTCAATGGCTGCCAAACATCTAACGTACTTATAGCTAAAGATGCTCAAGTTGACGACTCTGTAAGTTTAATGATTAAATTAATTGAAACAGAAGAGCCAACTATCCTTGATGACATTGTACGCGCAACAAATAAGCAATCCAAAGTAGAGGACGCTCAATTTATTTCAACCTTGCAAACTCTTAGAGAACTCGAGCAATATTTTAATGCTAAGGGTGCCATAGAAGGAAATAGAATTTATTTTGAACGTCGAAAAGGGCAGTATAGCTCTGAAAATATAGCACCTGTGCGTATTTTTGATGTAAGAGAAGTGGCTAGAGGATATGCCGCAATTGTAATGATGAGACCAGACCTCTCCAGTCGCTATCCTAATCGACTAACTGGCGATTTACTTAATGAAGTTTTCTCGGTCGGTGCTAATGAGGATGATTATTATATATCTTGTTTTTGTCTTTATAGATTGAAAGCACTTATTTCAAACAAAAGATTTGATGGTAAGTATTCAAAGTTACGTTGGCATATTCTTACCGCTGCTTCTAAATATTGCAGTGAGCATTACAAATCATGGAAGTGTAAAAGTAAAAACGAAGCACTGCATAATTTATTCTCAACAAATGATGGCGAATGGTTCGATAAATTGGATAACTTAGTAAAAACAGCCATAGCGGATCCAGATATCTCCCGTGATTTATTAAAATCGCAACCTCTTACATCTACTATACTCAAAAATGTTGACAATGTTCCAGAATAAAATATAGAGACTTATTGTTATTTATAATTAATGTTGGTTCAACCATAACATTTTTCAAACCAAACCAATGCTTTCCTATAAAAGGCACACTCATTAATTCATAAAATTCTGTCCGCTTCTGGTACGAAGCGGACATTTTTTACAGTTACCTCATACAGTATTCGTACTTATTAAATGTTCCCCGTCATCGCGAGCATATGAGAACTGCACTCCATCCGTGTTTCCACATTGTCAACACACCAACTACCACTTATAATGTTTCCAGCATGGAAACATGGGGGCAAGGATGCATGTAGTCCCAAGAGCACCTTTCGACGCGGCCACCAGACATTTTCCCAACCAATCACTCGCCCTGGACGATCTTTACCGGGTACTAAAAAAGGAACACTCCCCATCACCAGACGACATGCGAAAGCGCTTCCCCAGTCTGGACAGGATGAAATACCGGGAAAAATGGTAGGTCATTGATGTGGGAGGCGGGCATCTAAGAGTAATGTTTTTTGCTGATTTTGAGCGGGGAAAGATCTTCATCAAACACATCAGCACTCACGCAGACTATGACAAGCTCACAGACTACTATCGGAGAACGAAAGAATGAATTATGCAGCAGCCATCAAAGCGGCAAAAGCTCTGACAACCGAGCTCCCTTTCCTGGGCTCAAGCCCGTCGCGACAAGATTACGAGGATGCGCTGGCGCTGGTGGAGTATCTGATCGAGCACGAACCCGATAACCCGCTCGTAGACATGCTCACCGCCAAAATCGATAAGTACGAAAACAAGTCCCCCGAGTTTGCAGAATTTAACGCACGTATTGCCAGCATTCCGTCAGGCGTTGCGCTATTGCGAACGCTGATGGATCAGTACCAACTCACTCAGAGCGATTTCGAGAACGAGATAGGCAAGAAGTCTCTGGTGAGTCGGATCCTGAATGGACAGCGCACGTTAACACTGGATCATATGCGGGCGCTGGCAAAGCGTTTTGACGTGCCGGTGAGCGCGTTTGTGGGAGATTGATGGAAAGTAGACTCTGTGCGCTCATTCCGAGGGCTATTTGAATAATTGACAGTTAAAAAATCCTGGTAAATCACCAAGCCAATGTTTGCATTATCAAATTGCAATACGTCGGCTTTCATAATCTGTATCAACGGAAGTTGATATATCTCATACCCCTGTTGCGCCAACATTGACGGGATTTTTTATAAACGATAACGTCCCACCCGTCATTTAACTTACTGTAATAGAAGAATTTATTAGGATTTTCTTAAATGGAGTTTAAGCATATGTCTATAACCGTTTATGTATGGTGCAAAAACGATGTCGGCGAGCGGGGAATAGCGCGATGAAATACCCAATCGTTCTGTTGCTATCGGCTCTCACCGTCCCAGCTATTGCAGCCAACACTGACTGGTCATCAGCACTTCATGGAATCGCCTCTGGTGATGCAAACTGGATAGCGCAAGCCCCAGCGCTGGCTGCCACGGCAGACGTCAGGCAGGCGCAACTGCTCGAGGATGCCTTAGCCGCGGCGCTCACAACAAACACCAGCGCTACGCTGAAAGCGCTCCGCATTATTGACGCTGGAAAGTGGCCGCACATGGTTGGCAGCGATATCGTCTGCACACCGCCGTTAGAGAAATCACCTACAGAAATCGACGCGTTCTATCATCAAACCCGCCGGGCACTGCTGGAGACGGCTGAGGGTGCTCAGTGCCTCTGGATCCTGGAGGCAACAATGGAAGAATTGAAAGCAGAGAAAGCCCGTCAGGCTAAGTAAGAGACTTACCCGGCATACCACGGCCGGGTCTTTTTTCGCCCCGACCGTATTTCACCCCGTCCCCCCACTCCCCGCCGCCAGCAGCGGCGTGCGACCCGCATCATGCAATACCGCGGCAATGGTGGTGCCAATCGCACCGGGACCAAACAGCGCAATCGATGGATAGTCAGACATAAGTCACTCCTCTTTTGTAAAGCCTGCTATCCGTTATACCACCACGAGACGAGCGCGCCACGCCCATTGTCTATACTCAACACACAACAGACAACGGAGTGCGCCATGCCTTTACCTGATTTCAAATCCTCTGAACCCTACACACTCGGCATCGAGCTTGAACTCCAGGTGGTGAACCCGCCGGGCTACGACCTGAGTCAGGACTCTTCCGCGCTTATCGCTGCCGTCAAAGACGACATCAAAGGCGGTGAAGTCAAACACGACATCACCGAAAGCATGCTCGAAATCGCCACTGGCGTGTGCCAGACCATCGACCAGGCGGCGGCGCAGTTCTCGGTGATGCAGCAGAGCATTCTGCGCGCGGCGGCGGAGCAGCATATTCAGATCTGCGGCGGCGGGACCCATCCGTTCCAGAAGTGGCAGCGGCAGGAAGTGTGCGCCGATGAACGCTATAACGTCACGCTGGAGCGCTTTGGCTATCTGATTTTACAGGCGACGGTGTTTGGCCAGCACGTGCACGTGGGATGCCGAAACGGGGACGACGCCATTTATCTGCTGCACGGCCTGTCGCGCTTCGTGCCGCACTTTATCGCCCTCGCCGCGTCCTCTCCCTATATGCAGGGCACGGACACCAGGTTTTCCTCGTCGCGTCTCAACATCTTCTCCGGCTTCCCGGATAACGGTCAGATGCCGTGGATCAACAGCTGGCAGGAGTTCGAGGGGCTGTTCCGACGCCTGAGCGCTACCAGCATGATCGACAGCATTAAAGATCTGCACTGGGACATCCGCCCCAGCCCGCACTTCGGCACCGTGGAGGTACGTGTGATGGATACCCCGCTGACGCTCGGCCACGCGATTAATATCGCCGGGCTGATCCAGGCGACGTCTCACTGGCTGCTGACCACGCGGCCGTATAAGCATCAGGAGCGGGATTTTCTCTTGTACCGCTTTAACCGTTTTCAGGCGTGTCGCTACGGGCTGGAGGGGGTTCTGACGGACGTGCATACCGGCGAGCACAAAACCGTGGCGGACGATATCGCCTGGCTGCTGGAGCAGGTTGCGCCGTCGGCCGAGAAGCTCGGCGCAACGAGCGCCATCAAGGAAATTGCCCTGCTGTTAAAGCAGGGCAAGAGCGAGGCGCAGCGCATGCGGGACTTCATCGCCGACGGCGGCTCGCTTATTTCTCTGGTTCAGAAACACTGCGAGCTGTGGGCGACGAGTCCGTAAGGCCGTGGCCCCACTCGCGCAGGCGCTGGAACAGCACGAACAGCGCCGGGATGAACACAATCCCGACCACGGTTGCCACCAGCATGCCGCTGAACACCGTGGTACCAATGATGCGGCGGCTCTGGGCACCCGCCCCGGTCGCCAGCATCATCGGCAGGACGCCGATGATGAACGACACGGCGGTCATCATCACCGCGCGGAAGCGGCGCGATGCCCCTTCCCGTGCGGCATCGACAATTGCCATCCCGTCCATCCGCCGCGCGCGGGCGAACTCCACGATAAGAATCGCGTTTTTCGCCGCTAGCGCGATCAGCAAGACCAGACCGATCTGCACGTACACGTCGTTGGCGTAGCCCGCCAGCCACAGCCAGACCAGCGCCCCGCCGATGGCGAACAGCACCGAAAGCATCACGCTTGCCGGGAGCGTCCAGCTCTCGTACTGGGCGACGAGGAACAGCCACGCCATCACCACCGCCGCCAGCACAATCCATACTGCCTGGTTGCCGGTCTGCTGCTCCTGATACGACATGCCGCTCCAGGCGTAGTCGTACCCGGCAGGCAGGCTCTGCGCCAAAATTTCGCCCATCGCCGCCATCGCGGTGCTGCTGCTTACCCCTTCCGCTGCCGAACCGCTTACCGATACCGACGGGAACTGGTTGTACTGCTGAATAAATGGCGCGCCGACGGTCGGCGTAATGGTGACGAGGTTGCTCAGTCGCACCCGCTCGCCGCTGTTGCTGCGCACGAACAGCTCGCTGATTTGCTCCGCGCGCTCGCGCCACTGCATCTCGTTCTGCATCACTACGTGGTAAACGCGGTTGTTGACGCTGAAATCCCCGGCGCGGGTGCCGCCGAAGGCGGTTTGCAGGCTGCTGAAGATGCGCGACACCGGCACGTCGAGCCGGGCCGCACGCTCGCGGTCAACGGTCAGCGTCAGCTGCGGCACGTTGCTGCTCCAGGTGGTGAACACGCGGCTCAGCTGCGGATGCTGGTTGGCTTTTGCCAGTACCTCACGCGTAACGCGCTCCAGCTCCGCCGGGCTCTGCCCCGCCTGCGCCTGAATGCGCAGGTCGAAGCCAGAGGCGTTGCCCAGCCCCGGCAGCGTCGGCGGCGCGAAGGTCATGATGGTCGCTTCCGGCAGGGCCAGCAGCTGGCGCTGAAGGGTGCCCATCACCTCATCCAGCGGCGGGCGCTCGCTCCAGTCCTTCAGCATGATGGAGATAAACCCGCCGTTCGACGCGCTGGTGCCGTTGAGGATGTTAAACCCGGAGACCTGAATCACGTCTTCCACCGCCGGGTTTTTAGCGATCAGCTCGCGCGCGGAGGTCATCACCGCTTCGGTGCGCTCCAGCGAGGCCGCCTCCGGCAGCTGGACGCTGGCGAAGAAGTAGCCCTGATCTTCCTGCGGCAGGAAGCCCTTTGGCATCGACATAAAGCTGAACGCCACCACTGCCGCCGCGCCTGCGGTGGCCAGCAGCGCCAGCCACGGACGCCGGTTGAACACGCTCACTATCCGGGTGTAAAGCGTGCGCGTGGCGTCCAGCCCACGGTTGAACCCACGGAAAATCGCGGCAGGCTTCGCCGGACGCGGGCGCAGCAGCATGGCACAGAGCGCGGGCGTCAGGGTCAGCGCCACCAGGCTTGAGAGCGTGACGGCGGTGGAGAGCGTCACCGCGAACTGGCGGTACAGCTCGCCGACGATCCCCGGCAAGAGCGCCACCGGCACAAACACCGCCAGCAGCACCAGCGTGGTGGCAATCACCGGCCCGGCGATCTGTCGCAGCGCCAGCGCGGTCGCCGCCGTGCGGCTCTGCCCTTCCGCCATCAGCGTTTCGACGCTCTCAACCACCACGATGGCATCATCCACCACCATGGTCAGCGCCAGAATAATGGCGAACAGGCTCAGCGTGTTGGCGGAGTAGCCGAGCGCGTAGAGCACCGCAAAGGTGCCCACCAGCGACACCGGAATGGCGAGGGCGACAATCAGCGTCGCGCGCCAGCTTTGCAGGAACAGGGAAACAACCACCACAACCGCCAGCATGGTCAGCGCCAGCGAGACGCCAATCTCTTTAATGGTGGCGGCAACGAAGGTGGTGGTGTCGAATTTCACTTCATAGACCAGGTCGTCTGGAAAGCGCGTCGAGAGACGCTCCAGCTCCGCGCGCACCGCGTCGGCCACGCGCAGGGCGTTAGCGGACGGCGTAGGATAGATACCGAGGTAGGCGGAGTCATGCCCGTTCAGCTGGGCGCCCGAGCTGTAGCTGCGCGAGCCGAGCTCAATGGTCGCCACGTCCTTCAGGCGCACCAGTTGGCCCATCTCCCCGGCGCGAATAATGATGTCGGCAAAGTCTTCAGCCTGGCTTAAGCGCCCCAGCCCGTTGATGGTCAGCGTCTGCTGCTGGCCGTTGAATACCGGTGGCGTACCGATCTGGCCCGCCGCCCCCTGCACGTTCTGCTCGCGCAGCGCCTGCGCCACGTCGTCGGTGGTGACGTTCAGGGCGTTCATGCGGTCCGGACGCAGCCAGATGCGCATGCTGTAGTCCCGCGCGCCAAACATCTGCACCTGCCCCACGCCCGGCAGACGCGACAGCGCCTCGCGTACCTGCGTGCTGGCGTAGTTGCTGACAAACAGCGGCGTGTGGGTGTTGTTCGGTGAGTAAAGGCTTACCCCCATCATCAGGTTGATGGCGCGCTTGCGCACCTGCACACCGTTTTGCTGTGCCTCGGTCGGCAGCTGCGCCACGGCCTGCGCCACACGGTTCTGCACGTCGATGGCGGCGAGGTCCGGATCGGTACCCGCCGCAAAGGTGATGTTCAGGCTGTAGGTGCCTTCATCCGAACTGGTGGACTCCATATAGAGCATGTGATCTACGCCGTTAAGCTGCGTCTCCAGCGGCGTGGCGATGGCCTCCGCCACGTCAGCCGAGCTGGCGCCCGGCCAGCTGGCAGAGACATTCACCACCGGCGGGGTGATCTGCGGGTACTGCTCTACCGGAATGATCCTCAGCGCGATGGCCCCCAGCAGGGTGATGGCCAGCGCAATCACCATCGCGAAGCGCGGGCGTTTGATGAAAAACGTCAGCATGATGGCTCCTTAATTGAGTATCTGAACGGCAGCGCCGGGCTGCACGCGCTGCGCGCCGTCGGTAATCGCTCGCTCACCGGGCTTCACGCCGGAGGCAATCTGAAACTGCTGGCCGATCTGCCCGGCAATTTCCAGCGGGCGCCTTTCGGCTTTGCCGTCGGCGTTAACCACCCAGGCGAAGAACCCGTCGCCGTTCTGCTGGACCGCGGCGGCAGGCAGCGTCAGCACCGGCTGCTCGCTCGCCGGACGCAGATAGACATTCACGTTGCCGCCAGGCAGCAGCTGGTGGCGCGGGTTCGCAAACTCGGCGCGCAGCATCACGCTGGCGGTGCGCGGATCGATGCGGTTGTCCACGGACGTCAGTTCCCCGCCGACGCGCTGACCGTTGCTGTCGATCAGCGCCTGCCAGGCCTGCTTCATGGCGCTGATATCCGCATGCTGTCCGGCTTTGGTGGCAAACGCGCCCTCTTCCAGCGCAAAGGCGATGCGGATGGGATCGAGCTGCACCACCTCCACCAGCACGCCGCTGGCAGGATTCACCAGGCTGCCCACGTGGAACTGGCTATGCCCCACGCGACCGTCAATCGGTGAGGTGATACGGGTGTAGTTCAGGGTGACGCTGCGGGTGTCGAGCCGGGCTTTCGCCTGCTCCAGCGCGGCGCTCGCCACGTCGCGCTGCATGCGGGCGTTGTCCACGTCGTGACGGCTGATGGCGTTGCTGCTGCCCAGGCTTTCGAAGCGGGAAAGCTGCTGCTGCGCCTGACGCAGCGTGGCTTCGGCGCTTCTCACTTCGGCCTGCGCCAGACGCAGGGCGGCACGCGGCTCGGCGTCGTCCAGCTCAAAAAGCACGTCGCCTTTTTTCACGTACTGCCCGTCGCGGAAGTGGATTTTCGTTATCACGCCTTCCGTACGCGCGCGCAGCTCAACGGTGTGAATGGCTTCGATGCGGCCCGGGATCTGGCGCTCGGCGGCATGGGCGATCTGCTCCACGGTGGCGACGCGAACGGGAATAGCCGCGGCGAATGCGGGGGGCAGCGTGCAGGCGAGGAGTGCGAACAGGAGCGGGAATTTCATGGGAGTACCTCTAATTTGTACCCCTCACCCCGGCCCTCTCCCCACAGGGGCGAGGGTGTTCAAGTCCCCTCTCCCCTGTGGGGAGAGGGTTAGGGTGAGGGGGATCTTTGTTATGCAGCCTTACGGAACCTGCGGGTCAGTCGCTTCTCGATTTCGACGACGAAGAACATCACCCCAGCCACCGCCAGCGTCACGAACCAGTAGCGCAGCGGCAGCGCTTCGGTGCCGAACAGCATCTGCATAAACGGCAGGTAGATAATCGCCGCCTGGAGCAGGAACAGTACGCCCGTCACCAGCCAGATCCCTTTGTTCGCCAGCAGGCCGCGGTTCAGGGAGAACCCGTCGGTGTTGCGGCAGTTAATCATGTATACCCACTGGGCGCAGACCAGCATCTGGAGCAGCACGGTGCGGATGAACTCCGCGCTGTGGCCGCGCGGGGCCAGCCAGGCTTCCAGCGCAAAGGCGGCGATGGCAATCATGGTGCCGACAAAAGCCACGCGCCATACGGCGTAGGCGTCCATCACGTGCTGCCCGGTCTGGCGCGGCGGGCGGCGCATAATGTTGCGCTCGGCGGCCTCAAAGGCCAGGCCGAAGGAGAGCGTGGCGGAGGTCGCCATGTTCATCCAGAGAATCAGCACCGGCGTCAGCGGAATGATATTCCCCGTCAGCAGCGCAATCACAATCAGCAGCCCCTGCGCCAGGTTGGTCGGCATAATGAACAGGATGGTTTTCTTCAGGTTGTCGTAAACGCGACGCCCCTCTTTCACCGCGCTGGCGATGGTGGCGAAGTTATCGTCCGTCAGGACCATGTCCGCCGCCTCTTTGGTAACTTCCGTGCCTTTGATGCCCATCGCGATGCCGACGTCCGCCTGGCGCAGCGCCGGGGCATCGTTTACGCCGTCGCCGGTCATGCCGACGATTTCGCCTTTATCCTGCAACGCTTTCACCAGGCGCAGCTTATGCTCCGGGCTGGTACGGGCAAAGATGTCGTATTTCACCGCCGCTTCCGCCAGCTCGGCATCGTCCATTTTCTCCAGCTGATAGCCGGTGACCGCCTGCTCGCTGTTGGTGATCCCCAGCATCTGGCCGATGCTCATCGCCGTCTGCGGGTGATCGCCGGTGATCATCTTGACGCGGATCCCCGCCTGCTGACAGGCGTTAATTGCATCAATCGCTTCCGGGCGCGGCGGATCCATCATTCCGGCAATGCCGAGGAAAATCAGGCCGTGACTCAGGTCGTCGTGCGTTAACGCCTGCTCGCCGTTCGCCGGCTTGAACGCCGCGGCAACCATGCGCAGCCCCTGACGCGCATAGCGCTCCATCTCCGTTTCCCAGTACGCGCGGTTGAAGGCTTCCGCGCCGTTGCGCGTCTGCTGCTGGTCGCACAGGGCGAAAATGACGTCCGGCGCGCCGGTAATCAAAATCTGCTCCTCACCGCCAATCTGGTAGTGGGTGCTCATATACTTGTACTGCGAGTCGAACGGGATCTTATTGATAAGGGTGGTCATCACCGGCGCGAGGTGGGCTTTCGCCGCCAGCACCTTCAGCGAGCCCTCGGTCGGCCCACCGGTAATGCCCCACAGGCCGCGCTCGTCCTGAATCAGCTGGCTGTCGTTGCACAGGTCAACGGTGCGCAGGTACTGCTCGAGCACGGTGCCCGGCTGGATCTGTACCGGCTCATCGCTGCCTTCCAGGTAGATATTGCCCACCGGCTCGTAGCTGTTGCCGTCCACACGGTAGCAGGTATCGGCAGTGATGATGGCTTTGACCGTCATCTCGTTCATGGTCAGGGTGCCGGTTTTGTCCGAGCAGACCACGGTCATCGCGCCCAGGGTTTCAACCGTCGGCAGCTTGCGGATAATCGCCCGCTTGCGCGCCATAGCCTGCACGCCCAGGGAGAGGATGATGGAGATAATCGCCGGCAGGCCTTCCGGTACGGAGGCGACCGCCAGGCTAATGAGGGAGAGCAGCAGCTCGCCCATCGGGATCTCGCGGAACACCAGGCTGAAGACGAACAGCGCAGCCATCATTGCCAGAATAATGGCGAAGATGGCTTTGCCCAGCTTGTCCATCTGCACCAGCAGCGGGGTGCGGTGTTTTTCAATGCCCGCCATCATCTGGTTGATGTGGCCGAGCTCGGTTTCCTGGCCGGTGGCAATGACCACGCCCACGCCGCCGCCCGCGCTTACCGTCGTACCGGAAAAGACCATATTGGTGCGGTCGCCCAGCGGTAATTCGCCGTTAAGCGGGTTCGTGTGTTTATCCACCACCGTGGATTCGCCGGTCAGGATCGCCTCTTCCACGCGTAAATTATGCGCTTCGATTAAACGCATATCCGCCGGAATACGATCCCCTGCGCGCAATACAATAATATCGCCCGGGACGATTTCCGTCGTCGGGATAGTTTCATGGTTGCCGTTACGAATAACCCGCGCCTCGCTGGAAAGCATATTGCGAATACTCTTCAGCGATTTTTCCGCGTTACTTTCCTGAATGTGGCCAATTAGCGCATTGATGACCGCCACGCCCAGAATAACCAGCGTATCAACCCAGTGGCCCATTACCGCGGTTAATACGGCAGCCGCCAGCAGGACGTAAATCAGCACGTCGTTAAAGTGCGCGAGAAAACGCAGCCAGCCCGGCTTGCCTTTTTTCTCCGGCAGCGCGTTTGGGCCATGCTTTTGCAGACGCGCCTGCGCCTCGGCGCGGTCAAGGCCGCTGGCCTGGCTTTGGGTGTGGGCAAGCACCTGCTCTATGTTCTGCTGGTACGCCTGTCCGCCTGCGGGTGGCATATTCTGTGAGAAATTTTTTTTGGTCATGGTATTTTTCCTTCAATATCCGGTGGTCGGAAGCCGGAATTCCTTTCTGGCTTTAATTAATTCATTTTTAAGACTTGCGGGTTAAATTGATCTACCGCAATATAATGACGACAAGGTTATTCAAAACTGATTTAAATTATTTCGATGCACTGATTTTTACAAAATATTTCTAAACCAACACTAAACGAGGAGGAACCATGTTTGGTATTTATCGCGGACGGCGCCTGGCGTTATACATTGTCGCAGCCATTGTTATTGCGACGTTAATTGGATATAGCACCTATAGCTTTGTAAAATTATTTTCGTAAAAAAGACGTTTATTTACATTACGCGATATTAATTTAATCGCATCGGCGTTTATATTCTTTTTTGGCTATTTATTCGCAGAATAACGGTGGGCTGTGTCTTAATTTTGCCAGCCGGGATGATATTGCTTTACGTTTCAGGATGCCGGACAATGACATTTTTAACTGACGATTAACATTACTATGAAACACCCGTTAGAATCGCTGATTACTGCGGGGGGCATTTTACTGATGGCCCTGCTCTCCTGCCTGCTGTTACCTGCGCCGTCGCTTGGGCTGGCGCTGGCGCAAAAGCTGGTTCAGACCTTTCATATGGTCGATCTGAATCAGCTGTACACCATTCTGTTCTGCCTGTGGTTTTTACTGCTCGGCGCCATCGAATTTTTCATTCTGCGTTTCGTCTGGCGCCGCTGGTTTTCACTGGCGTCGTAGGCCGGTGAAATCGCGCATCCCGTGGATCAGCGCTTCGCACCAGGCCGCGTAGTCGTGGCCGCTGGACCACGGATGGAAACTGACGCGATAGCCTTTTTCCCTCAGCACCTGTTCAAAATCCTTCGTGGTGCGATAGATGCCACCGCCCGGCCCCGCGGTTTCAAACTTCCCGGCCTGTAACCAGAAGCGCACCGGATACGGCGGAGACTGCTGGTACTGACGCGTCAGCCAGCCGGGGGCTTCACCTTTTGGCGCCCACCAGTAGGAGCCGGAAAGACTCATCACGTTGCCAAACAGCCGCGGGTAGCGTAGCGCCACCCAGGAGGAGGCGATTCCCCCGTAGCTTGACCCCGCCAGCACCGTTTTCTGCCGCTGCATCGCGATGCCCTGTCCGCGAAGCCACGGCAGCAGCTCGTGCGCCATGAAATCGGCGAAATCCGGGTTCGGCGGCAGTTCGTTGCCGCGTCGGGCATGATCGAGGCTGTCGATAAACACCACGTTAATGGGTGGCATATGGTGCCGGGCAATCAGGCCATCCAGCACGTTGGCAAAACGGTACTCGTCCTGATAAATCTGTCCGTCGAAAAGGATGAGCGTCCAGAGCGCGGGCTGTGCGCCGCGCGGTTTGTAGATCATCACTTCACGGGCATTGCCGAGGATAGTGCTGCTCAGCATCTGGCGGCTCAACGTTCCGTGCACCAGCGGCTGTGCCGTAGCCTGAACGGAGCAATAGCGCGCCGGGCTGAGATCGAGCAGGGAAAAGCGATTCCAGCGATCCGCCTTCTGTTCACCAAAGGTGTTCGGGTTAAGCGGATCGGCCTGCGCGCTCACCAGGATCGCGCGGCGCCTGTCGAGGGCAGAACCTTCCACGATCGGTACATCGGGGGCGAGCTTGTACTGCATCACCGTGTCAGCGGGCACCACGTAGCTGCGAAACCAGACGTCGCTGTTGCCCAGGCGGAACAGCGGATCGTGATCCCCCGCCGGAGAGCCGAGAATGAACACGTTATCGCGCGCGCCGCGCCACAGAAAGGTCACGCGCTTATGGTGTGCGTCAACCGGCTCCACCATCGGCGTGCCCTGCCGACGCTGCGCCTGCCAGAACGCCTCGGTACTGCCACCGGCAGAAATAGCGTTTGCCAGCGCCTTCAGCGTCGGGCTTTCAGGCGCCAGCCTCTGTACGCGCGGCAAGGCGGAAGTCTCTTTCATTCGCCACTGAAAACGCCACGGCTTGCCCGCTTCGCCGTGCAGCACCAGCGAGGTGCGCTGTTTCACCGGCAGGGCAAACAGCAGCGTGTGTTCGCCGTCGGCAGGCCCGCCTTCGACCAGCGTGCGAATGCGGCGGTTTTGACCGTCCAGCAGGCGCGCATCCGTCACGCCGTTCAGCGTGGCAGAAACGTAATTTTCACCCAGCTCGGGCAGCAAAAAGCAGACTTCGCCGCTGGCATCAAACTTTCCCTGAACATCCCCCAGCAGGGAAGACTCCTCGCACGTTGCCGCCACTGCGGGCAGCGCGCCGATCCCCACCAGCAACCCACTCCATACGCTCTTCATTACCGCTTGTTTCCCAACGAAATTTGGCATCAACGCTAATGCAAATGGTAATAATTTGCAATATCACCTACAGCGTTTTACCGGTGATGTCAGGACGATCGCAGGTGTCGGCATGGGTTACAACGGCAGCGAGGCAATAAAAAAGCCGGGTGGCGGCTACGCCTTACCCGGCCTACATGCCGTCAAATTTAATGTGTCTGGCTGTGATTCTCTTTGCGGTACGCGCCGGGCGGCTGGTTGAAGGTGCGGGTGAAAATGCGCGTAAACGTCTGCTGCGAGTCAAAGCCGTAGCGCAGGCAGATGTCGTACACGCGTTCGTTTGATTCACGCAGGTCGCGCGCCGCCATCAGCAGCTTGCGTTCACGGATATAGCGCCCCAGACTTTCGCCTTTGTATTGCATAAACAGCCGCTGTAAATGCCACTTTGAGTAACCCGCGTGGCGGGCAATCTCTTCAATACGTAACGGCTGATGCAGGTTGTCATCGATCCATTCGACAATCGTATCAATGACCTGAGCGGAAATCGTCATACTGCTCTCCCCCTCTGATTCTCGCTTAAACATTATTCCCACCACTCGCGAAATTTTTGCGTGGAATCACTCACCCGGACAGGCTCGCCCAGCTCCGGCGTCAGCAGCCGGTAGTTTTTATCCTTACTGGCTTTCGCCAGCTGGATCAGCGGATCGTTCCAGGTATGTTTCGCCAGCACAAAACGCCCGTTATGGCCCGGTACGATCGCTTTAGCATTGAGATCTGCCGAGGCCTGCGCCGTTTCTGCCGGATGCATATGGATGTACTTCCAGTCCTGGTCGTACTGGCCGTTTTCCATGATGGCTAAGTCAACGCCGCCAAACTGCTCGCCAATCGCTTTGAAGTGCGGGCCGTAACCGGAGTCTCCGCTGTAGTAAACCTTCCGCTCCGGGGTGACAAACATAAAGCTGCCCCACAGGGTCTGGTTACGCTTAATGCCGCGCCCGGAAAAGTGGCGTGCGGGCAGCACGTGAACCGTCAGCGCATCGCTGATGTGTACAGACTGATTCCAGTCCCGCTCGTCAATTATGTCCGGGTTCATGCCCCAGTAGCGCAGGTGTGAGCCCACGCCGAGCGGCGTGACCACGCGCTTCACCTTCGGCAGCAGCGCCCTGATGGTGGCGTAATCCAGATGGTCATAGTGATCGTGAGAGATAATCAGCAGGTCGATCTCCGGCATGCTCTGTGCGTTCCACGGGTACTCCCCCGCAAACGCTTTATTGAGGAAGGAGAACGGCGCGGCGTAATTCCCCAGAACCGGATCGATCAGGATGCGTTTTCCCGCCAGCTGCATATACCAGGAGGAGTGGCCGAGCCACACCAGCGTGTCCTGTTCAGGCGACAGGCTGGCCAGTTCGGTTTTCACCAGCGGCAGCGGCTGAGCAGGACGGGCGTTTTCGGTTTTACGGGTAAGGAACTGCCACCACGCCACCAGCATATTTTGTTGCCCGGTAAAGCCCGGCGTAGGAAGCGTGTTGTGGAATTGCCCGTCGCGATAGTGCGGGGAAGCTTCCACTTCAGAGAGCTGCGCACCCTGCGGCGGCTGACCAAATCCGGCATTCAGTACAAACGGTAAACTCGCCGCTGAAGCAATAATCATGACTAACACCACGCAGATGAATAGAGGCTTTTTCATTTCCTGACCCGCCAACGCGCCCCTTCCGATGGTTTGCGCGGGTGACACTTGATTATGAGTGAGTAAGCACTCATTATAGATAGGATGCTTACGCCGTCAAGAAGGTTTTCGATCTTTGACATTCCGCGTTGCAGCGTAACAAAGCACGTGTTTCAATCAGGGCTTTTACAATTGACGGGAGGAAAAATTTAGTGGCACGTCCGAAGAGTGAAGATAAAAAACAGGCCTTACTGGAAGCAGCAACCGCTGCATTTGCGCAGTCAGGTATTGCCGCCTCAACGGCGTTAATTGCCCGTAATGCGGGCGTCGCTGAAGGGACGCTGTTTCGCTACTTTGCTACCAAAGACGATCTGCTGAATGCCCTCTACCTGCATCTGAAGCAGGATCTTTGCCAGACCATGCTGGCGAACCTCGATCGCACCATCACCCTGCCGAAAGAGCACACCCGCAATATCTGGAACAGCTATGTGGACTGGGGTATTCGTAACCCCGTGGCGCATGCGGCTATTCGCCAGATCGGCGTCAGTGAAAAGCTGAACGCGGAAACGGAGCAGGCGGTGAAAGACATGTTCCCTGAGCTGCATGAACTGTGCCGCCGTTCGATTCGCCAGGTATTTATGTCTGACGAGTTTAAGACCTTCGGTGATGCCATGTTCTTATCGCTGGCGGAAACCACCATGGAGTTTGCTACCCGCGATCCGTCCCGTGCCGTCGATTTTAAAGCGCTGGGCTTTGAGGCTATGTGGCGCGGGCTTGCTGAGGAGGATAACAATGGACGGTAAAACCTTGCAGGCGCACGCAAAACGCGTCGCACTGGAGATGCCCTTCACCGAACATTGCTGGCCGTTTGGGCCGGAGTATGACGTGTTTAAGGTGGGCGGGAAAATTTTCATGCTGATGGCGACCGTACGCGGTCGGCCCCACGTCAGCCTGAAGTCCGATCCGGAAACATCGCTGCTCAATCAGCAGATCTACCGTGGCGTGGAGCCCGGCTACCATCTCAACAAGAAGCACTGGATTTCCGTGTACGGCACCGACGACGTTACGCCTGAGCTGGTCACCGACCTGATTACGGACTCGTGGAACCTGGTCGTCGACAAACTGCCGAAAAAAGACCAGAAGCGGATACGCCCGACCTGATTGTTCGCCTGAGGCGAACAGTATAAGCGCTCGAATCGCACTTATCTTTTCCCGCTTCGCGCGGTAATCTGCTTTCCTTCCACGCCCGCCTACGGGCGAATTTCATCACCAGGAGTTGTTATGGATATTATTTCTGTCGCCCTGAAACGCCACTCAACCAAGGCGTTCGACCCCGCTAAAAAACTGACCGCAGAAGAAGCGGAAAAAATCAAAACGCTGCTGCAATACAGCCCGTCCAGCACCAACTCCCAGCCGTGGCACTTTATTGTTGCCAGCACTGAAGAGGGTAAAGCGCGCGTGGCAAAATCCGCGGCGGGCACTTACGTGTTCAACGAACGCAAAATGCTGGATGCCTCTCACGTAGTGGTGTTCTGCGCGAAAACCGCGATGGACGATGCCTGGCTTGAGCGCGTTGTCGATCAGGAAGAAGCCGATGGCCGTTTCAACACGCCGGAAGCCAAAGCCGCGAACCACAAGGGCCGCTGCTACTTTGCCGACATGCACCGCGTGGATCTGAAAGATGACGACCAGTGGATGGCGAAGCAGGTTTACCTGAACGTCGGTAACTTCCTGCTGGGCGTGGCCGCAATGGGCCTGGACGCGGTGCCGATTGAAGGCTTTGACGCGGCTATTCTTGATGAAGAGTTTGGCCTCAAAGAGAAAGGCTTCACCAGCCTGGTGGTGGTCCCGGTCGGGCACCACAGCGTGGAAGATTTCAACGCCACGCTGCCGAAGTCTCGTCTGCCGCTGAGCACGATTGTAACCGAGTGCTGATCGCTTCTTGCACGCCGGATTCCGGCGTGCAATTTATTAATAGAGCGTAATCTGCGGATGCTTCACCCCACACACCATCGCATAACGCGTTAATGTATCGAGACTCGCCCGGGTAATATTCGCTTCCATTCTTGATACCGTTGGTGCGCTGACGCCCATCCGCTCCGCCACCTGGGCGCGCGTCAGGCCAGCATGACTGCGCCATTGCGCCAGCATCTCCTGCAAACGCTCCTTGCGCTCTTCTGCATCAAAGGAAGCCTGAACCTCTGAATCGCTTAACAGTTCAGCCCTGAGTTCATCCCAGTCAATAATCTTCTTGCTCATCTAACATCTCCTGTTGTCGCTTCAGTGCCAGACGAAGTTCAGCAGAGAGCGTTTTTTGCGTCTTCTTAATAAATATTCCCATCGCCGTCGGGTTAGCGAATAATTTATCAAGCTGGCGGATCAGCTTCGCCTGTACTCCCGACGGCAGAAAGAGGCCCCTGATATTAGCATATAAGGCAATTTGCATTAAAGGCTAAGTCACGCATTGATTCCCTGAAAGCGCCTCGCAAAAAACTTAATTCCCCTGCCCGGCCAGCCACGCCATCGCCCGCTCTCCCGCCTCGTCTATCGGGAGATACACCAGCAACCGCGATCCGTTTCGCGGCGCGGAGTACCAGTACATCTGCTGGAGATGGAAATCCCCCAGTTCAGGATGGGTAAACAGCTTGAGCTGATTCTCCACGCCGCGCACGTCGTTGCGCTGGTGCCACAGGGTTTTGAACTCCTCGGAAACCGCAAAAAAACGCGCCAGCTTCGCTTCCCAGAGCGGGTCGCCCCGGTGTTCGGCCATTGCCGCGCGGAAATAGGAGACGAAAATCGGCAGCACGTCGTCACGTTTGCCGAGCCGCGCGCGCCACGCCGGATGGGTGAGGAAGAGATAAATACAGTTGCGATCTTCCGGCGGTATGGCGTTGAAATCGACGCCCATCAGATGCCCGAAGCTGTCGTTCCAGGCCACGATATCGAAATTCGGTTTCTGAATGCTGGCGGGTTTTGGCATCAGCGTATCCAGCAGGCGACGCGTGCCTTCGCTGATCCCCTCGCAGCAGACCGCCTGCGGGGCTTCACCCGGCGGCAAACCGGCGAGCACAAAAAGATGTCGGGCTTCGGTCGGGGTGCATTGCAGCGCTTTTGCGATGGCGGCCATCACCGCGCTGGACGGGTTGACGTCCCTGCCCTGTTCCAGCCAGGTGTACCAGGTGACGCCGACGTCCGCGAGCATCGCCACCTCCTCGCGGCGCAGGCCCGGCGTGCGGCGGCGGCCGCTACGCGGTAAGCCGAGGCGTTGCGGGTCAAGGCTTTCACGCCGGGCACGTATAAAGGCGCCCAGCTGCTTGCGGGTGTCATCCTGGAGAGAGGTGACAGGTTCAGACATCAGCGCCATAAAATCTCCTGCATGGTAGTGCCAGTACCAGTATAAGCAAGAACTGGTACCCGTTTATCAGATGGTTGATGCTACGACTCTACGCTGTTTGACGCAATGGAGTCACCATGAATACGTCAGTTGTTTCACCGGGTCGTGCGGGCCTGATATTGCTGTTAACCGGCCAGATGCTGCCGCTGATTGATACCTCAATCACCAACGTGGCGCTGGATTCCATCACCCAGTCGTTACACGCCACTGCTACCGAACTGGAGCTGATTGTCGCCCTCTACGGCGTGGCCTTCGCCGTCTGCCTTGCTCCCGGCAGCAAGCTGGGCGATAACCTTGGCCGCCGTCGTCTGTTTATGTGGGGCGTGGCGAGTTTTGGCCTGGCCTCGCTGCTGTGCGGCATGGCGGGCAATATTGAACAGCTGCTTGCCGCGCGCATTATTCAGGGTGCAGGCGCCGCGCTTATCATGCCGCAAATTCTTGCGACGCTGCATGTCACGTTAAAAGGGACGGCACACGCCAAAGCGATCAGCCTGTTCGGGGGTATCGGCGGGATTGCGTTTATCGTCGGCCAGATGGGTGGCGGCTGGCTGGTGTCGGCGGACATCGCCGGGCTGGGCTGGCGCAACGCCTTCTTTATCAACGTGCCGATTTGTCTGGTGGTGCTGGCGTTAAGCCGTCGCTACGTCCCGGAAACCCGCCGCGACACGCCGTCGCGCATTGACTGGACCGGAACCGTCCTGCTGACGGCGATACTGTGCTGCCTGCTGTTCCCGATGGCGCTCGGCCCGCAGTGGCACTGGTCCTGGCCGCTGAAGGCCGCGCTGATGGCGATTGTGCCGCTGGCCGGGTTAATGGTGCTGAACGCACGCAAAAAAGAGCGCGAGGATGCCCACCCGCTGATTGCGCCGCGCCTGTTGCAGCTGCGCAGCATTCGCTTTGGCGTGCTGATTGGAATGCTCTTTTTCAGCGTCTGGTCCGGGTTTATGTTCTGCATGGCGCTGACCATGCAAAGCGGTCTGGGGATGGCGCCGTGGCAGTCCGGGAACAGCTTTATCGCGCTTGGTGTGACCTATTTTATCTCTGCCTGGTTCGCACCACGCCTGATTGCCCGCTACAGCACCAGCGCCATCCTGCTGACCGGGCTTGCGATTCAGCTTGTCGGCCTGGTGGCGCTGATCGCCACGTTTCGCCACTGGGGAATGCACAATACCGCGCTGACGCTGGCCCCGGCTACCGGGCTGGTGGGTTACGGGCAGGCGCTGATTGTGAACAGCTTCTACCGCATCGGGATGCGCGATATCCAGCCTGACGACGCAGGGGCCGCGAGCGCGATTTTAAGCACCCTGCAACAAGCTGCGCTGGGGCTTGGCCCGGCCATTTTTGGCGCAATTTTGCTGCACGGGCTGCACACTCATCACGGCGATTACACCCAGGCGGTCAACGTCTTTCTGATGGTGGAAACGGTCATGATGGTGGTGCTGGCGCTGGCCACGCTGCGCATGCGCCATCGCCTGAGTTTACCGGTCGTCAAGGCCTGCCCGACGACAAAATAAAACAGCCTGAATTTGCATAATAGATCCGCAGCCGCCATTATGGGGCTGCATCAATACAGGAGACGTTATGCAGGAATTAATTGCTCAGGTTGAAGAGTTAGGGATTGAAATTAATCACACCACCTCTTTAGTGATTATCTTTGGTATTATTTTTCTTACCGCCATCATTGTTCATTTTATTCTGCACAAAGTGGTGCTGCGCGCCTTCGAGAAACGCGCGCAGGCCAGCAGCCATTTATGGTTGCAGATCATCACTCAGAACAAATTATTTCACCGTCTGGCGTTTACCCTTCAGGGGATAATCGTCAACGTTCAGGCTGTACTGTGGCTGCAAAAAGGCAGCGAAGCAGCGGAAATGCTCACCACCTGCGCAAAGCTGTGGGTGATGGTATATGCCCTGCTCTCTTTCTTCTCGCTGCTGGACGTCATATTCAATCTGTCGCAGAAAATGGCCACCGCGTCGCAGCTGCCGCTGAAGGGGATATTCCAGGGCATCAAGCTAGTGAGCGCCATTCTGGTGGGGATCTTAATTATCTCCCTGCTGATCGGCCAGTCTCCCGCCATTCTGATAAGCGGCCTGGGTGCGATGGCTGCCGTTCTGATGTTGGTATTCAAAGATCCGATCCTGGGCTTAGTGGCCGGCATTCAGCTCTCCGCCAACGACATGCTCAAGCTCGGTGACTGGCTGGAAATGCCGAAATACGGCGCCAACGGCACGGTGACGGATATCGGCCTGACCACCGTTAAGGTGCGCAACTTCGACAACACCATTACCACCATCCCGACCTGGGCGCTGGTCTCCGACGCGTTCATCAACTGGAGCGGCATGTCTGCCTCCGGCGGCCGCCGCATTAAGCGCAGCCTGAATATCGACACCACCAGCATTCATTTTCTTGACGAGCAGGAGCAGCAGAAGCTGATTCAGGCGAAACTGTTGAAGCCCTATCTGGCCGCGCGCCATGAGGAAATTAACCTGTGGAATCAGCAAAACGGCGAAGGAGAATCGGTATTAAACCTGCGCAAGATGACCAATATCGGCACCTTCCGCGCCTACCTGAATGAATATCTGCGTAACCATCCGCGTATTCGTAAAGATATGACGCTGATGGTGCGCCAGCTGGCGCCGGATGCCAACGGGCTGCCGATTGAAATATATGCCTTTACCAATACGGTCATCTGGGCGGAATACGAAGATATTCAGGCCGATATCTTCGACCATATTTTCGCGGTAGTGGATGAGTTTGGCCTGCGTATTCATCAGTCACCGACCGGAAACGATATTCGCTCGCTGGCAGGGGTTATTGCCAGATAATCAGGCGCTGGCGCGGGAAATAAAGCGCCAGCCCATCATCACCCTTTCCGTGGGCGCATCCGGGTTGTCGATTCTGTTTAAAAGAAGATTGACCGCCTTGCGCCCGATATCCCGCGACGGCTGTTCGATGGTGGTAAGTGAAATCATGTCCGCCAGCTCCGTACCGTCAAAGCCGACCACGGCAATATCCTCCGGCACCCGCAGACCTGCCTGCTGAATGGCGCGCAACGCGCCCGCCGCCAGCGTATCGGAAACAGCAAATACCGCATCTGGCGGATTTTCTTTTAACAGGTTTTGCATCGCCGCCATGCCCGATCTGGAGCTGAGCTCACTGGCGTACTCCACCGCCTGATAGTCCAGACCCCGCAGGTGGATCACGCTCTTATAGCCGCGCTCGCGCAGGCGGGCATATTTGTAGCTGAGGTCGTGGTTGATCAGCGCGATACGCTTGCGCCCCCCGTCGGCCAGCTGGCTGACAACGTGCTGGGAGGCATCGACATCGTTTATCCCCACGCAGGAAACCGCCCCCGCGTCCGCGTATTCGGCGCACTGCACCCACGGCGCAGCACCAATCAGCGCCGCCAGTTCCGGCAGTTTTGAAAATGCATCCATGGTAATGATGCCGTCGACGATTTTGCCCGACAGCAGGCTTAAGCCCGAGCGGGAGCGCTCAATGTCCGAGCCGGAGTTGCAGAGCAGAATGCGATAGCCGTTCTTTTCCGCCTCGGCTTCGATGCCCTTCACCACTTCGGCGCAGAACGGGTTGGCGATGTTCGAGACCATCACCAGGATCATATAGCTGCGGGCGGTGCGCAGCTGACGCGCCAGCAGATTGGGCTGATAGTTACTCTCCTGGATCGCCTGCAAAACGCGCTCGCGGTTTTTCGCCTTCACGGTATCGCTGTTGTTCAGCACGCGGGAGACCGTTGCCACGGAAACCCCGGCCAGCTGAGCGATTTTCTGAATTGACATAGCGACGATACATCCTGCGGTTAGCGTTTTGTGCAGGCTATCATAAATTTGTTGCCCGGCGAACCGGGCAATGCGTCAGCGTTCCACGCGCACCCAGCGCTGCTGCTGATGGCTTTTCACAATAGCATCAATGATATACATCACGTTTGCGCCATCGTGGAAGGTGGCAAACTGCGCCGCCTCAGGCATTACACCGGCCTGCACGGCACGGTAAAACTGCGCCATCATATTCTTAAAAGCATCCGGCCAGCCTTCAATATGCCCACCGGGGAAGTGGGCGCTGTCGGCCACGTCAGGGTTCATCAGGCCCGGATCGTCGGTGAGCGTCTGGTTTGCCCGGTCGCGATGGCCGATCCACAGCTGCTGCGGGATCTCCTGATCCCATGCCACCGACCGCTCGCTGCCGTTAATTTCAAAGGTCAGACGGTTTTTTCGCCCCGCGCTCACCTGCGAGACGCTAAAGCTGCCTTTGCTGCCATCGTCAAAGCGGAACAGTACCGAGCCGAAGTCTTCGGTCGTGACCGGTTTGTCTTCATACTCCGCCTGCTCGTCATGGGAGAAGGTCTGATGACCGCCCGCGCTGGCCTTGCGCGTCGGCCAGACGATGGATAAATCAGCCATCACCTCGGTAATGCGCCTGCCGGTCACATACTGCACCGTATCGCACCAGTGGGAGCCGATATCCGCCACCGCCCGCGATGCGCCGCCGAGCGCGGCATCCACCCGCCAGTTGTAGTCGGTTTCCAGCAGCATCCAGTCCTGGAGGTAGCTGCCGTGTGAGGCAAAAATCCGCCCGAGGCTGCCCGGGCGCATCATGCTCGCCGCCTGGCGCACCATCGCAAACTGGCGATAGACGAAGCTCACGCCGTGCACCACGCCCGCCTGCTCCGCCAGCGCCACCAGCTCGCGCGCCTCCTCAGGCGTCATGCACAGCGGCTTTTCGGAAAACACGTGCTTGCCCGCGCACAGGATCTGGCGATTAATCTGTGCGTGCAGGTGGTTCGGCGTGCAGTTGTGCACCACGTGCAAATCAGGGTGCGCGAGCAGCGCCCCAACGCTGCCATACGCGTGCGGTACGTTCAGCAGGCGCGCCTTTTCCTGCGCCTTAACGAGCGAGCCGTCGCACAGCGCGACCACCTGGACAAACCCGAGGCGCCTGAGCGCCTCGATATGTGCCGGGCCAATAAACCCGCTGCCGACGATCCCGACGTTAATCATGGCTGCCCCCTGCGGCAAAATCGTCAAACGCCCGTCCGGAAACGGGAATGATGTGGCGGCGGATAAACTCGCTGCCTTCACTCGCCCCGGTATCACCATCCTTCATGCAGCACTCCCACTCCAGCACCGCCCAGCCGTCATAGTCGTACTGGGTCAGCTTGCTGAAAATGCCTTTGAAGTCGATCTGCCCGTCGCCGGGCGAGCGGAAGCGTCCGGCGCGGTTGATCCACGGCTGGTAGCCGCCGTACATGCCGCTGCGCCCGCTGGGGCGGAACTCGGCATCCTTCACGTGGAACGCTTTAATACGCGCATGGAAGATGTCGATAAAGGCCAGATAGTCCATCTGCTGGAGCAGCATATGGCTTGGATCGTAGAGAATGTTGCAGCGCGGATGGTTGTCTACCAGCGCCAGAAAACGCTCGAAGGTGACGCCGTCGTGCAGATCTTCCCCCGGATGCAGCTCAAAACAGACGTCCACGCCCTGTTCGTCGAAGGCATCCAGAATTGGCCGCCAGCGATCCGCCAGCGCCTGGAACGCCTCCTGAAAACGCTGCTCGTTGTGCGGCGGCCACGGATAGAAAAACGGCCACGCCAGCGAGCCGGAGAAGGTCGCGTGCGCTTTCAGGCCTAATCTGGCCGAGGCGACCGCCCCCTGCTTCAGCTTCTCCGTGGCCCACGCCCGACGCGCAGCATCGTTACCGCGCACTGATGCGGGCGCGAAGTGGTCAAACGCGTCGCTGTAGGCGGGGTTCACCGCCACGAGCTGCCCTTCCAGATGGGTAGACAGCTCGCTGATAACCAGCCCGTGCGCGGCCAGCGTAGCGGCGATGTCATCGCAGTAGGCCTGGCTCTCTGCGGCTTTCTCCACGTCAAAGATGTGCGGATGGTTGCAGGGGATCTGCACTGCTTTGTAGCCCTTCGCAGCCGCCCATCCGGCCAGCCCGTCAAGGGTGTTGAACGGCGCCTTCTCGCTAATAAACTGCGACAGAAAAATGCCGGGTCCTTTCATCGTCCTCATACCACCTCCTGAACGTTACGCCTTATCATCGTCATACTTAAACGTGAGAAGGAAAATCAGCGCGATCGCCGCGGCCGCCACCGCCGGGATCCACCAGAATGTTACCCACGCCTGCGGCACGGTTTGCCCTGCCACCAGGCGGTTATAGAGCGCGCCGGAAATCTGCGAGCCGAGCAGCATGCCGATGCCGTAGGTGAACATCACGATCATGCTCTGGGCCTGGCCTTTGACCTTTTCGCCTGCCACCCGGTCGGTGTAGATAAAGCCGACGACAAAGAAGAAATCGTAGCAGACGCCGTGCAGCAGAATGCCGAGATACAGCAGAATGCGCCCTTCCTCGCTGACGCCCAGCGCGAACATGGCGTAGCGCACGAACCACGCCAGCATGCCGATCAGCAGCATGACCTTCACCCCCAGACGGCGGAACAGCAGCGGAATGACCAGCATGAAGACGATCTCGGACATCTGCCCGAAGGACATGGCGGTGCTGACGTCGGCAATTCCCGCATCCGCCAGATACGAGGCGGTGTAGGCGTAATAGGTGCCGAGCGGAACGGAGATCAGCATCGCGCAGACGGAGAAGACGAAAAAGTGGCGGGTTTTGAGCAGCGCGAACGCATCCGCGCAGAAGAGATCCCGCACCTTCACCGGCAGGCCTTTCGCGGGCGCAGGCGTGTGCGGCAGCGTCAGGCTGTAAAGCGCCAGCAGCACGGAGCTGGCCGCCGCCACCTGAAAGATGGTGACGCTGGACGCCACGCCGGTGACGCCGATGAAAATGCCCGCCACGATCCAGCCGATGGTGCCGAATACGCGCACCACCGGGAAGGTTTTATCCACGTTGGCCAGGCTGTGAAACGCGATGTTGTTGGTCAGCGCCAGCGTCGGCATGTAGCAGAGCGTGTAGCCAAACAGCAGGCCAATCAGCAGCGCGCCGTTCCCGGCAATTAGCGCTCCCGGCACGAACAAAAGGATCGCCGCGCCCGCGAGGTGCATCACCGCCATCACCTTCTGCGAGGCGAAGAAGCGGTCCACCAGCATGCCGAGCACGAACGGCGAGAGAATGGAGGCGATGGGCCCGGCGGAGAACGCATCGCCAATCAGCAGAGACATGTTGTACTGGGTCATCACCAGGCCGAGCGTGACCGACCAGCTACCCCAGATAAAAAATTGCAGAAACATCATCAGCGACAGCCGCGGCACCAGCAGCCGGTGCTGTGTTATCGCCTTTTCACTACCGTCAGTTGACACCATGATAAGCCTCATCCGGTAAAAGTAATCGATTACAAAACGGTTCATATGAAAAGTAATCGATTACAATTTAAAGATCCTGTTGATCGAAACAGAATTGGGAGAAGGGTCACGATAAAGGTGAAGGGGGTGCCGGGTGACGGCTGCGCCTTACCCGGCCTACAAAATAACGTCCCCGGACATGTAGGCCCGGTAAGCGAAGCGCCACCGGGCGTGAAGGCGGGTGCGGTCTGGTTGGGTGCGGTCTGGTGCCCTCACCCCGGCCCTCTCCCACAGGAAGAGGGTGAAAACCGCGCTACTTTTTGCGTGAAAGCTTAAAGGCAACAAACAGGAACACCACCCACACCGGCAGCAGCATTGCTGAAAGTCGCATCTCATCCATGGTGCACATCAGCACCAGAATCAACGCCAGGAACGCGATACAGAGGTAGTTCCCCGCCGGATAGAGCAGCGCTTTGAACTGCGTCTCGCGTCCCTTACGGCGCATCGCCGCGCGGAAACGCAGGTGTGCGAGGCAGATCATGATCCAGTTCAGCAGCAGCGTTGCCACAACCAGTGCCATCAGCAGGCCAAAGGCCTCTTTCGGCAGCAGGTAGTTGATCAGCACCACCAGCGAGGTGATAGCGCCAGAAAGAAACAGCGAATTGACCGGTACGCCGCGACGGCTGACGCGGGTAAGGAATTTCGGTGCGTTGCCCTGTACGGAAAGGCCAAACAGCATACGGCTGTTGGAGTAGACCCCGCTGTTGTACACCGACAAAGAGGCCACCAGAATGACGAAGTTCAGCGCCGAAGCCACCACGTTGCTGTTCAGGTCATGGAAAATCATCACGAACGGGCTGCTGTCGGACTTCACTTCCACCCACGGGTAGAGCGCCAGCAGCACCACCAGCGAGCCGATGTAGAACAGCAGAATACGGTACACCACCTGGTTGACCGCTTTCGGGATGCTTTTGTGCGGGTCGCGCGCTTCAGCCGCGGTAATGCCAATCAGCTCCAGACCGCCAAAGGAGAACATGATGACCGCCAGCGAGAGGATAAGCCCTTTCCAGCCGGTCGCCAGGAAGCCGCCGTGCTGCCACAGGTTGTCGATAGTGGCTCGCTCGCCGCCGTGGCCGGAGAACAGCAGCCACAGGCCAAAGCCGATCATGCCGATAATTGCCAGCACCTTAATCAGCGCAAACCAGAACTCGGTCTCACCATACAGGCGCACGTTCACAAGGTTAACGGCGTTAATAATGATGAAGAAGGCCGCCGCCCAGATCCACGTGGGCACGTCCGGCAGCCAGTACTGCATGTAGATGCCGGCGGCGGTCAGCTCTGCCATGCCCACCAGCACGAACATCACCCAGTAGTTCCAGCCGGAGAGGAAGCCTGCGAACGGGCCCCAGTATTTATAGGCAAAGTGCGCGAAGGAGCCGGACACCGGCTCTTCAACGACCATCTCGCCGAGCTGGCGCATGATCAGGAAGGCGATGATCCCGGCGATGCCGTAACCCAGCAGAACCGCCGGGCCGGCCATCTGAATGGCGGGGCCGATGCCGAGAAACAGCCCGGTACCGATTGCGCCGCCGAGGGCAATTAACTGAATATGTCGATTTTGCAAACCACGTTGCAGCGTCGGATTCTGATCCGACGAAGCTTCAGCGCTACCATGGCCTGAAGCGGATGACGCGTCTTTCACGCCCTACCCCTGTCTCTTTTTTAGAAGGGGCACGTTTTAACACTTCATGCTGGTGGTAGCAAGCTTAACGCCGGGCCAGCGCATGCGCCCGGCGCGTAAACGTCACGAGCCGATGATCCCGCCGTCCGCTTTCACGATCACCACCGTGGACGATCGCGGTCGTCCGTTCGGGCTGGCGTCCGGCCAGTCAGAGACGGCGCGAGGATTGGCCGGGTCGGTAATATCATCCCCGCCCTCCCCCGGATGCTGAATGTTGATAAACAGCGTGCGGTTGTCCGGCGTAAACGCAATGCCGGTGATCTCACACCCGCGCGGCCCGGTCAGGAAACGGCGATACTCGTTGGTGCCCGGAATGGTCGCCACCATCTGGTTATTGCCCATCCCCTCGTACGCTTTCTTATTAATGGTGCTGGAGGAGACGTCGGTCTGGATCCACAGCACGCCCTGGTGATCGAACGACAGGCCGTCGGGGCTGCCAAAATCCGCGCCCTGCATGGAGCCTTTGGCCTTCGGATCGTCGCCATCGGTACGCCCGGCCATGACCAGAATATCCCACTTAAAGCGTGCGGCAGCAGGATCGGCCCCGTCTTCGTGCCAGTGCATAATATGCCCAAACACGTTGTTGGCGCGCGGGTTGGCGGCATCCACCGGCGCTTTCCCCTCTTTCCCGCGATCGCTGTTGTTGGTGAGCGTACAGTAGACGCTGCCGCTGGCGTGCGGATCGACGGCGATCCACTCGGGACGATCCATCTTCGTCGCGCCCACCGCGTCGGCCGCCAGGCGGGTTTTAATCAGCAGATCGCCCTGGCTTTCAAACCCTTTGCTTTTATCCAGGCCGTTTTGCCCGAAGATCAGCGGCAGCCAGTCGCCGCTACCGTCCTCGTTGAACCTGGCGACGTACAGCGTGCCGGACGTGAGCAGCTGCATACTGGCTTCCCGGTTCGCGGGATCGTATTTTTTGTCGGAGACAAACTTATAGATGTACTCGAACTTCTGATCGTCACCCATATAGACCACTACGCGATTATCGGCGGCGAGCGTGACGGCAGCCCCCTCATGCTTGAAGCGTCCGAGCGCGGTGTGCTTGCGTGGTGTGGAGGATGGGTCGTAAGGATCGATCTCCACGACCCAGCCGAAACGGTTAGGTTCGTTAGGCGTTTTATCGACGCTGAACCGGTCATCCACTTCGTTCCAGCGGTAGGACTCATCGCTGTCGCTGATGCCGTAGCGTTTTTCCAGCGGATTGAGATCGGCTTTTTTCACAAAAATATCCGACCAGTTCTCCTCGCAGGTGAGGTAGGTGCCCCACGGCGTATGGCCGTTAGCGCAGTTTTGCATGGTGCCCAGCACGCGCTCCCCCTGCGGGTCGGCGGCGGTTTTCATTAGGTCCTGATGCCGCGCCGGACCGGTAAGCTGCATCGGCGTATTGACGGTAATACGGCGCGCGAACGAAGACGGACGAACCACCTCCCAGCCGCTGCCCGCTTTTTTCACTTCCACCACCGACACGCCCATCGCGTTCTGCCCCTTGCGGGCTTTGTCGAGGCTCCAGTTCGCCGTACCGTCGGTAAACAGCATCCCGTTGTCGATATATTCATGGTTCATCGCCAGCAGGCCATGCTCCGGGCTTTGCCCCCCCTGCGGCAGGCTAAACCACGCCATGCCGTCGTGATGCATGCCCGCCTGCGCGGCCTGTTCGTCCGTGGTGTTGCTGGCGTCCGGCTTAAAGGCCGGCATGTTGTCTTTAAGACCCGTCGGATCGCCCCAGCGATAGAACGGGCGGGCAATATAGCCTTCCGGCACCCTGACCGTATCTTCGGTGGAAACAGAGATGCTGGTAAACCCAAGCGACACCGCTTTTGCCAGCGCGGACGGTTTTGAGACCGCGGCAATGGCGTTCTCAGGTTTGATCAGAAACGGAAATGATACGGCGGCCCCCGCAACGGCCCCCATCTGGAGAAAACGGCGGCGGGAGAGGAACATCTCCGCAACCTCGGAAAATACCGGGTTAGCGCTGCGGTTACTGATATCGTCTTGATGTTCTTTTTTGAAAACGGATTTGAGGGGTCTGCCCATAGCGGCTTCCTGTCATTGGCCAAGAGGTAAAAGAGTTGGCGACCAGTGTAAGAAGCTTTTGTTACAATTTTATAACACGATGACGAAGGGATTGGGGCGTCCCTGCCCCGGATAACGAGGTGGAACGCTTAGAACTCGTAGCCCACCGAGACCTTAAAGGTTCGCGGCTCGCCCTGAGTGATGTAGGTACCGGAATCGTCCACGCTTGACCAGTAGTTTTCGTTGGTCACGTTGTCGATGCCTGCGCGCACCGTCATCTGGTTTTCATTGTGGTTTACCGCGAAGCGATAGCGCATGCCCAGATCCAGCGTGGTGTAGCTGTCCAGCTTTTTGCTGTTCGCGAGATCGGCATACTGCGTGCCGGAGTGGTTAACGCGCGCGGTGGCCGTCAGCCCCTCAATCGGCCTGATATCGTACTCCGCGCCCAGCACGGCGTAGAAGTTCGGAATACCGATCGCATCGTTCCCCTGATTCACGCCGTTTTTGGTTTTGGTCAGCTCGGCCTGAAGCCAGGTGGCGCTGGCATTCAGACGCATCCCCAGCATGGGCTCGCCGAAGACGTTCAGCTCCACGCCACGGTTGCGCTGTTCAGCGTCCAGGCCAAAGTGTCCGCTGTCGTCGAGGATCGCCGACGGCATTTTGATTTCAAACAGCGCCAGGGAGCCGCCCACGCGGCCAAAGTCTGCCTTCACGCCCACTTCATTCTGCTTAGAGTGAACGATACCGGTGCTCTGGCCGTAGTTGGTGGCGGTGTTAGGTGCGGTTTCACCGGGCTGTAACGCTTCGGTATGGTTAGCGTAAAGGGAGATTTCCTCCCACGGTTTGTAGACCACGCCGTAGGTTGGCATCCAGCGGCTGCCGTCGAAACCGTCCGCGTCGTTTTCCGCGCCGGTGATTTTGTTGTACCCGCGAATAACCACCTTCTGATGGCGCGCGCCGGCGGTGAACAGCAATTTATCATCCAGCACGCCCAGGGTATCGCTCAGCAGCCAGCCCTGGGTACGGGTGCGCCCGCTGGTCAGCGGATCGCTGTATTTGCCGCCTGAGCCGCTGAAGTTGGTGCTGTCCGGCATAGCCACGCCGGTGTTGTGATAGATGTTGGTGGTCGGATTATCCGCCGCTGCCGACATTTTCCACGCAATCTTTTCGTTTTTAGTCATCGCAGAATAGCCGACGTTGACCTTGTGCGATACGAAGCCGGTAGTGAAGTTACCGCGAATGCCCGCCATCCCGCTGACGGAATCGCTGATGCGGTTGGTGTCGAGACGGCTGACCGTTGCGTTACCGCTCTTGTCCACCAGCTTCGGCGCGCTGTAGATCCCTTCTTCGTGCGCGTGCTGCGCGCCGAGGCCGGTATAGGCGGTCCAGCTGTCGGTGATGTCATACTCGCTGCGCCACATCCCGAACTCGTTTTCGATATCGCTGTAGGCCCACTTCTGCGAGAAGTTGCGATCGTTTTTCGGCGGTTCAGGCACGAAATCCACCGCCGAGATGTTGACGCTGGTCGGGCTGCCGTGGAAGGTTTTCTTCTGATAGCCGAGGTCCAGCGAGGTGCGGAAACGGTCGCCTTTGTAGTCCAGGCCGGTGGAGAGCAGCGTGGTGCGGCGGCGGTCGTTCGGTACGCCGGTTTCGCCTTCACGATGCACGAGGTTCACGCGCGCGCCGAACTGGTCGCTATCACCAAAGCGACGCCCCGCATCCAGCGTGGTGCCAATCTGGGAATCCGAGGTGTAGTCCACGCCCACTTTCGCCTGCGGGGTGTCGCCCGCGTGTTTAGGCTCAAGGTTGATCATTCCGCCCACGCCCGAGCTTGCTGCGCCGTTCATCAGGGCGTTGGCCCCTTTGAAGATCTCAATGCGGTCAACCATCTGGGCATCCACCACCTGACGCGGCAACACGCCGGAGAGGCCACCGAAGGTCATGTCGTCGCCGTCAAACTTCAGGCCGCGAATGCGGAAGGTTTCCGCGCTGTTGCCGTAACCCTGCACAAACTGCACGCCCGCGTCGTTCGCGACTACGTCAGCAATGGTTTTTGCCTGCTGATCTTCCACCAGCTTCGAGGTGTAGCTGATGATGTTGAACGGCACGTCCATGGCGTTCTGCTGACCGAGCATCCCCATACGTCCACCGTTGGCCACCTGCCCGTCAAGGAAGGCGGGCACCAGCTGATCACCGCCGGGTTTGAAATCACTCCCCGCGGTGGACTGGACAACGATGGTGTCTTCTTTTTTTTCATCCGCCGCAAGGGCGGAGTGGGTAACCGCGCCAATGGCAATCGCCAGCAGCGTTTTGTGCATTGTGGTGTTGTTCATAGTTAACTCGTTTAACGTGCGCGCAAAAATGACCCGTTGTCGGGCCTTAGAATTTATTGAGAGAAATGCAAATGAGAACTATACGTATTATCCATGCGTTATCAAGCGTAAACGCGCGTTTCTTTCTGTGTAAACGGTGAAAGTAAAACGGGAGGGTATGCAGGCGGGAGAAAGCGTGACGCACAGCCACCCCGCGTACGGGGGTGGCTGCTCAGGTATTATTTTTTCTTGTAGATATCGGCGGTGCCGTGAATTTTGTTGTTGGTGTTACCGGAGGTCAGCACCAGCACATCAGCGCCTTCTTTATCGGCTTTCTCGACCAGCTCTTTTTTCGCATCATCGACAGAGACTTCGTTAGCGGTGCTCACGGTACCGATTTTTTCGTACTGCGATTCAACTTTTTCGAATTCGTTTTTTGTCATCATTTCAGCCGCAAAGGCGTTGGTGGTAAACAGAAACGCGGTGCCCAACAAAATAGCAGTCGTTTTTTTCATAACCTTTTTCCTTGAGATTAATGAGCAACTACGAAAAGGCCCCACGCGAAACGGTGAGGTGTAATGAGCATGGTAGAGGAACGGCAAAAATGCCATTTACCTCTGACAGTTTCTCTGGCTGATTTTGTGATGCCGCCTGATTTTTTTGCACTCAGGCGTTGTTCCCGTAGCAGGCTAGCTCCAACAGGAACACCGATGCGGACATCGGTATGCGAAAGACTTTTATAAACCCTCTGAACGCGGGGTCGCTTAACGTTACGGGAAAAATATCGTCCTGAATATTCAGATATCGAGCATCGCTATTTTTATAGCAGACGTAAACACCACGACATTGCTGATAATGTCCTTAATAGGATTTATCAACGGTCGTATTCGATCCTGTTGTGAGAATGCGAACTTTATCGCCGGGGTTGAACGCCAGGCCATTATTAGGCTGAACTACCTGAATGGTTTGGCCGGTTTGGATCTTGATGAGCAGCTTCACTTTCTGCACGGCCAGCTCGCTGGACTGCTGTTTATGTGACGCCACCGCCCCGGCCGTAGCGCCAGCCACCGTCATCGCGGTGTTCCCTTTGCCATTACCGAACTGGTGCCCAACGACGCCACCAATCGTACCCGCGACCAGCGTACGCAGTGGATGATAGCCCTCACGCGTATGTGTAATGATTTGGCTCTGCTGAACGGTGCCATATTCCACCAGCGCTCGGGTACCGGCGTGGATCGCCGGGCTGGTGAAAGCCAGGAAGCTCAACGCGATGAGTAAGTGTTTTTTCATTTTTAACCCATTATTCTTCATTAAAGGTATCACCATTCTGCCTGGCGCAAATGCATCCTCTTTAGCCAAATATGCTTATTCAAGGTCAAAATTTAATTTTAAATTAAAAACGAGAATTTAAAATCAAACAAAATAAACCCTGTAGACAGAGTCATTTCTATTATCAATAGCGACATTTCCAGCTACGCTGTCCGTAACATTGCCTCAGACGAAGCGATATCAGCTCACGATTCTTTATCAGCATTATTCAGATTAATGTCTCCCCTGGTCATTCAGGAAAAAACGACAGGAGTTACCTCATGAAAAAAATCATTCTCGCGCTGGCTTTCACTACTGCATCGTTCTCTGCCTATGCGAACCATCCGGTAGCACGCGCCACCGCCGTCGCCTCTGCCGATCACCCTGTTGCCGTCGCGGCAGCCACCGGTGAAGGCAGCCATCCCGTCGCCCGTACCACCGCGGTGGTTTCTGCCGACCATCCTGTCGCTGTCGCAGCCGCAACAGGTGGTGATTATCATCCCGTCGCCCGCGCAACCGTGGTGGCCAACGCTGACCATCCGGTCGCCGCGGCTGCCGTTACCGGGCAATAATGGCGCACTCTCCGACAGGGACGTCGGGGTAGAGTCGATGCGTCGCATACGATATGCCATCATCTATAATATGTACCCTTACAGTTATATGGCAGTTGCACAAGAAGATCATCAAAACGTCTCGTCTTTGTCGTAAAAGACTCAATCGCTGCTTACCCAACATCATTTTCACGCACCCTACTGACAACACTTGAGTTGCAATAAACCTCTGCTGATATCTAACACTCAACGAAGACCATCGACAACAGAGGAAATCCTTTCATCGCCCCCTCCCAATGTTGGTAGGATCCATTAACGTTTGTCGCTACCTTCGGTCACTTTGTCAGCGAAGCAAAGCTAGCCTCGCTAAATACATGAATTCGCCTCTTCCCGAGTGAAATACCAATCAAAAATTTGAAGCTTTGATATGAAGCTGTTCGTACTTAGATAGCGATAACTTATAAATTCGACTGAATTGATTCTAAAGACGTTAGGAATGTTTACAGTGCATTGCGTAACCCCTCTCAAACACACTGTATGCACGCACAGTGCTTTTATAAACTACAATAATCAATAGAAAGATTTCCAGACTAAAAGAAGTTAAGATCGATACCGCTACGTGCCTGTATTACTTACATTTTACATGTATTAAATAATAATTGTTTTTCTTTAATTAACTTAAACTCAGCTGCTAAATCAGCAGAGTGACGTACAAACTTTGCTCAGTAAATTACGCGTTTCCCGGGGATAAGAGTGATTCCCATTCTGTTTAGGTTGGCCATGTCAAACGTTTTAGTTGTATAAATCTTCGTCACAATAACGTATACAAGGCGCTGACTTAATGTGTTTTATGTGCCATTATACGCACAAAATCAATAAGATTATGCTTAGTCACAGGTTTAGCGAAAATGAAAGAAAAAATTGACTCTGTTGATGGAGTTAGAGGTGTAGCATGCTTGATGGTTCTACTTTCACATCTGTCACTGATTTTTTTCCCATATGTCTATACTGGAAGAATTTCTGAGCAGCACTCGCAGGTTGAGTATTATATATACCACTCCCCTTTTGCATTCTTCTACTCCGGAACGGCTGCTGTCTTCATCTTTTTTGTGCTTAGCGGATATATTCTCAGTTTTGCATGTTGCAGAAATGGCGATATCTTAAATAACTGCCTAAAGATGACGATGTCAAGATATCCAAGATTAATGCTTCCAACTCTTGGTTCTGTATTGCTGTGCTATTTCGTAATGATTGCCACCCCAGACGGATTTAATACTCTCTCATGGATTGGTGGAGTTTTGGACGTAAAAGGCCATGATTTACCAGGCGCGATTTATAATGGATTGGTATCAGCCGTGTTATTCTGCGACAGGTCATATAATATTATTATATGGACAATGCAAGTTGAGTTTTTTGGTTCATTAATAGTATTCTGCATGACACCTTTGATAGTTAAAGTGAAATACAAAGAAGTGGTTCTCTTTACCGGTGCATTATTAATGATTTGTATTTCGCCAGATAAGATTGGTGCCAGCTATGCATGTTTTTTGATTGGTTCGGCCATATATCATGCCGACATTAAGCCTTCAAAGTTAACAGGCTATCTTGCATTAATAGCGGGCCTATATTTTGCAGGCTTCCATAACAAAAGTAACTCCTATAGCATAATATATGAACTTATGTCATTCAAAGCTCCAGGAGGAAAGTCCAATCCATATTACTTATCGAATATGATTTCAGGCGTTTTGATTGTTTTTGCTGTCGTGAAATCAGGTGTTGCTCAATGTACAGTTACGAATAGAGTATCATTATATCTTGGTAAGGTATCGTATTCTGCGTATCTGATACAAATTCCAGTATTCTACGTGATAACACAAGTTGCTTTTGATCTATTTAAGAGTCTGGGACTCAGTTATGAATACTCAGCAATATTCACATCCTTGATCTCAATATCATCTGTTTATATGATTTCAACATTATTCTACAT